>NZ_NPEX01000392.1 GCF_003258865.1 Rhodoplanes roseus
CCCCCCGAGGCGCCGCCGCCGCTCCCACCGCCGCTGCCACCACCACCTCCGCCGCCACCGCCCTGGGCCATTGCCAGGGTCGAGGCGCCGGCGAGCGCCAGCGCGGCCACCACCGCGATCGCGGTCTTGTTCCTTCGAAACTGTTCCATGATCTCGCTTCCGCCCGTTCGGGTCTGGTGTCCTGTCCTCACGGGCCAAGTCGAGCCGGGGCCGACAGGTTCCGAGGGCAGGGACGGGCGGGGGCGCCGCGTCACACGGCGCGGCTGTCGGCCTCGACCCGGATGGCGTTGCCGCGCCATTCGAACGACGAGCCGAGAAGGCCGTCGAGCCACAGCGCCGGCAGCATCGCGTCCCGCACGAGGCCGTGAAGCGGATACCACGGCGAGAGATGCCACCCCGCCGCGCGGGCGAGCGCCATCTCGGCGCCGTACCAGGCGAGCCAGAACACCAGCAGCAGCGGCAGCACCGGCGCGCCGAGATGGTGCAGGGCGACCGCGACGGCGAGCCCCGGCAGCACGCCGCCGGTGAGAACCTCGGGCAGGAACCACAGCGGGAAGCAGGCCCGCCGCAGCCGCGCCCAGCGCGACTGCCGGCGCCACACCTCGGTGGCGCGGCGGCGGCCGAGCGGCTGCTCGAAGGGCGCATCGACGAGGCGCACGCGCAGGCCCTGGGCGCGCACCAGCTTGGTCGAGGCGGCGTCCTCGGCGACGTCGCTGCCGAGCGCCCGGATGCCGCCGCCGGCCTCCAGCACGGCGCGCCGCCAGAACAGCGTCTTGCCCTGGGCGAAGCCGAAGCCGAGCGTGTCGGCGGCGTATTGGGCGCGTGCCTGGTAGGTGTTCAGGAAGGCGCACTCCACCTCGGCCCAGAAGCCGTCCGGGCGGCTGCCGACCGGCGGCGCGCAGACCAGGCCGGTGTCGGCCCGCCAGGTGATCAGGAGGCGCTGCAGGTAGTCGCGCGGCATCAGCACGTTGGAGTCGGCGATGGCGACCCAGTCGTGCGCCGCCGCCTGCCAGCCCTTGACGCAGTTGTTCAGCTTCGGATTGCTGCTGACCGTGTCGTTGCCGATCAGCAGGCGGGCCGGCACGCCGGCATGCCGGCGCATCAGATCCTCCACCACCGGGATCACCGGATCGCCCGGCGAGGCGACGCAGAACAGGATCTCGTAGTCCGGGTAGTCGAGCCGGAAGGTGGACTCCAACGTCTCGGCGATGAAGTTCTCGATGCCGCAGACCGGCCGCACGATGGTGACGGGCGGCGTTCCGGGGGCCGGCGCCAGATGGCGCGGGCGAACGCGGCAGCGATACGCCGCGATGGCGACGCTCGCGCCATGAACGAGCACGGTCAGGGCGCAGAAGCCGAGGGCGAGTCCGAGGAGTGTCATATCGGGCGACTACAACGCCGGCATGACGGAGCGATGACGCGAGGGTCGGGTCGCGCCGCGATGCGTCATCGAACCGCAACAGGACTCTGCCAGAACGCCGTCATGATCACCATTCCATACGGGGGCGGAGCGTGACGGAGAACGGATTGCGGCGCTTCCGCGCGCTGTTCATTTCAGACGTGCATCTCGGAACCCGCGGCTGCCAGGCCGACAAGCTTCTCGATTTCCTGCGCTGGCACGAGGCCGACACGGTCTATCTGGTCGGCGACATCGTCGACGGCTGGCATCTGAAGTCGAGCTGGTACTGGCCGCAGGCCCACAACGACGTCGTCCAGAAGCTGCTGCGCAAGGGCCGCAAGGGCGCCCGCATGATCTACGTGCCGGGCAATCACGACGAGTTCCTGCGCGGCTACTACGGCACGCATTTCGGCGGCATCGAGGTGGTCGAGCACGCCATCCACGTGTCGCCCACCGGCAAGCGCTATCTGGTCATCCACGGCGACCTGTTCGATTTCGTGATCTCGCAGGCGCGCTGGCTGGCGCTGCTCGGCGACAAGGCCTACGACCTCGCCATCATGCTCAACCGTCTGCTCAACGGGCTGATGCGCCGGCTCGGCTTCGGCTACTGGTCGTTCTCCAAATGGGCGAAGCTGAAGGTGAAGAACGCCGTCAACTACATCGGCGACTTCGAGAAGACGCTGGCCGCCGAGGCGCAGCACCACGACGTCGACGGCGTCATCTGCGGCCACATCCATCACGCCACGATGCACGACAGCTTCGGCGTCCGCTACATCAATTGCGGCGACTGGGTGGAGAGCTGCACGGCCGTCGCCGAGCATTTCGACGGCCGCTTCGAGATCATCACCTGGACGCAGCGCGAGCAGAGCGTCGAGCCCGAGACCGCGCCCGTCGCGGCCCAGGCGGCGTGAGCCGACCTTTTCGGTCCGCGGCCGACGCGGACGATACGCCGGCGCCAGGCCGGCGCGCTCCCCTCTGCTCTGATCGTGTCGTCCCAACGGAGTGTCCGATGCCCGAGTCGCGTGCGAATGCGTTCGCGGATCCCGACCGCCACGTCATGGAGAAGGCCTATGCCCGCTGGGCGCCGCTCTACGACATGGTGTGCGGGCCGATCTTCGAGAGCGGCCGGCGGGCCGCTGCGGCGGCGGCGCGCCAGGTCGGCGGCCGCATCCTCGAGGTCGGGGTCGGCACCGGCCTGTCCTTCGCCGACTACGACCGCTCGACCCGGGTGGTCGGCATCGACATGTCGGCCCCGATGGTGGCGAAGGCGCAGGAGCGGCTCGCCACCGGAGAATTCCCTCACGTCGAGTCCGTGATGGTGATGGACGCGGCCGATCTCGCCTTCGGCGAGGGCGCGTTCGACTGCGTGGTGGCGCAGTTCGTGATCACGCTGGTGGCCGATCCCGAGCGCGTGCTCGACGAGTGCGCCCGCGTGGTGCGGCCGGGCGGCGAGATCATCCTGGTCAACCATCTCTACTCGGAGAAGGGCCTCTCCGCCGCGATCGAGCGTCTGCTGGCGCGCCCATCGCGAAAGCTCGGGCTGCGGCCGGAGTTTCCGTTCGCCCGGCTCGCCGCCTGGGCGCAGCGCCACGGCGCCGTCGCGCTGGTCGAGCGCCGGCCGATCAAGCCGCTCGGCGTCTACACGCTGGTGCGGTTCCGCCGGCTGCCCGACACCCAGGCCCGCGCCGCAGCCTAGTGGTCGCCACGCGACGGCTCTGCGTGGGGCGACGGGTCGGCCGTCTTGCGGCGGTTCGGGCGCCCGGTATAGGGTCGCGGCCATGACCGCGACCGCTCCTGAATCCTCCGCCGCCCTCCCGCCGTCTCCGACCGTCGCCGACATCGAGGCCGCCGCCGCGCGGCTCGCCGGCGTCGCGGTGCGCACCCCGCTGCTCGCCTCGCCGCTGCTCGATGCGCGCACCGGCGGCCGGGTGTTTCTCAAGCCCGAGACGCTGCAGCGCACCGGCTCCTTCAAGTTCCGCGGCGCCTACAACACCTGCGCCTCGATCCCGCCGGAAAAGCGCGCCGCCGGCGTCGTCGCCTTCTCGTCCGGCAATCACGCGCAGGGCGTCGCCGCCGCCGCGCAACTGCTCGGCATGCCGGCGACGATCGTGATGCCGGCCGACTCGCCCAAGAGCAAGCAGCTGCGCACCGCCGGCTACGGCGCCGAGGTGGTGCTGTACGACCGCGTGCGCGAGGACCGCGAGGCGATCGCCCGCAAGATCGCGACGGAGCGCGGTGCCTTCGTGGTGCCGCCCTACGATCATCCGCTGGTGGTGGCGGGGCAGGGCACGGTCGGCCGCGAGATCATCATCGATCTCGAGCAGCAGGGGCTCCTGCCCGACATCGTGCTGGTCAACGCCTCGGGCGGCGGCCTCACGGCCGGCACCGCCATCGCGGTCAAGGCGAAGGCGCCGAACGCCCAGGTCTACACGTCTGAGCCGGCCGGCTTCGACGACTACGCCCGCTCGCTCGCCAGCGGCAAGCGCGAGCGCAACGCGGCGATGAGCGGCTCGATCTGCGACGCCCTCTTGATGCCGACGCCGGGCGAGTTCACGTTCCCGCTCAATCTGGCGATGGGCGTCGCCGGGGTGGTGGCCACCGACGAGGAGGTCGCCCGCGCCGTCGCCTTCGCGTTCCACGAGCTCAAGCTGGTGGTCGAGCCGGGCGGGGCCGTCGGCCTCGCGGCGCTGCTCGCCGGCAAGGTGGAGGCGCGCGACAAGGTCGTCGTGATCGTCCTGTCGGGCGGCAATGTCGACGCCGACGTGTTCAGCCGGTTGATCGCGAGCTGAGGCGGCCGGCCGCGTCTGGAGTGCTTCGGTTCGGCCGAGCCCAATGCCGTCATCCTCGAGGCGCTCGCGCAGCGAGCCTCGCGTCATGAACGGCCGCAGCGTTCGGGCCGTCGCCCTTCGAGGCCGCGCTCCGCGCGGCACC
>NZ_NPEX01000393.1 GCF_003258865.1 Rhodoplanes roseus
CAACACATTGAAATCGTTAAATTTTTTGTGGAAGATCCCGCACCTTTTGGGTGGGTGCGGGAATAGAATGTGCTGTGCGCGCATGCGCGCTCGCGTGGTCGCCGACCACGACCACCATCGGCACCTGCGCCTTGCGGGCGTTGTGCAGGTTGGCGATGCCGTTGGCGAGCCCGGGCCCGAGATGCAGCAGCGTCGCCGCCGGCCGCTCCGCCATCCGGGCGAAGCCGTCGGCCGCGCCGGTGGCAACGCCCTCGAACAGGCACAGCACGCCCCGCATCCCGGCAATGCTGTCGAGCGCTCCGACGAAATGCATCTCCGACGTCCCGGGATTGGCGAAACAGACATCCACGCCGTTCGCCACCAGCGTGCGGACGAGACTTTCGGCACCATTCATGAGAGGCGTATCCGTGCAGATCCCCCGGCCACCGGCCGGCCGGGCGAATCCTTACACCACGCGAAGCCGCGGATCGACCGCTGCCCCGTGCCCCGACGCGGTGCATCACGACTGTCCCGGGCCGGAACCGACCCGGCCGTCGGGATCGATCATTTCTCATTGCGAAACGAGCCGAGATCCGTGTTGCCAACGGATGGCGGGGCGGCCGCTATGGGCATCGTAGATTGCGCGCGCCTCTCCTCGAACGCAGAAAGCATCATGATGATGATCCGGTCGGCCTTGGCGGTAATTCTGGGGGTCGTGCTCGCGTTCGGCGGTGCGTCGGAACCGCGGGCCGACGAGTTTCCCAGCCGCTCGATCAAGATCGTCGTCGGGTTCGGACCCGGCGGCATCGGCGACATCGCGGCACGCTCCGTGGCGCAGCGGGTGTCGGACGCGACCGGGCGTCCGGTGGTGATCGAGAACATGCCGGGCGCTGGGGGGCTGACGGCCGCGGCGTCGGTCGCACGGGCGAGTCCGGACGGCTACACCATGCTGCTGGTCAGCGCCCAGAACGTCGTCAATCCGTATCTGTTCAAGTCCATGCCCTACGAGCCGGGCGCGTTCGCGATGGTGTCGACCATCGGATCCTTCCACACGCTGGTTCTGGTCCGCAAGGACAGCCCCTACCGGACGATCGCCGACCTGCTCGAGGACGCGCGGCGGAACCCGCAGCGCGTCAACATCGGGACGATCAGCGCCGGCAGCATCCAGCACCTCTCTGCACTTCTGTTCGCGTCGGCCGCCAAGCTCGATGTGCCCACCGTTCCGTTCAGGACGACGAGCGACGTGATCACGGCTCTGATGGGGGGAGAGGTCCAGGTCGCTTTCGAGATGACGCCGGCGGTGTTCGGCCAGCTCCAGTCGGGTGCGCTGCGGGTCCTCGCCGTGTGGTCGGAACAGCGATTGCCGATGATGCCGGATGTGCCGACGCTGGGCGAGAGCGGGGTGCCGGGGGACTACCAGGCGTTCTCCTGGAACGGTCTGGTGGTGCCGGCGAAGACGCCGCGGCCGGTCGTCGCGAAGCTCAATGCCGAGGTCGTCAAGGCGGTGGCGGATCCCGGCACGCAGGCGCGCCTGTCGGGCCTCGGCGTGTTTCCGCAGGCGAGCACGCCGGAGGAGATGCAGGGCCTGTGGGACACCAACGCCCGAATCTGGCGCGAGGTCATCGCCGGCGCGAAGCTGGCCCAGTGACCCGTCCATGAGCCGCTCGTCCCGTATCGACGGTTGACGCGCCGGACCCGGGATGAGCCGCTCACCAGCTCACGCAATCCCGATACGCCGCGCGCCGCGCCGCCGCGGCGGACAGCAGGCCGAGCACGCCGCCGCGTGCCGCGCGCTCCTGCTGCCAGACGTTCTGGGCGAGGGCGTCGCACACCACCGCGTCGAGCGAGGCCGTCCGGCCGCCCCCAAAGGTCTGCGCCATGCCGACCGAGGCCACGAGCGCGACCGACACCGCGATCCCGACCGTCACGACGATCCGCCTCGCCATCCGCTTCGCCATGATGCTCCCCCGTCTGCCGTGCCCCCGTCATCGCAGGCACGGCCGCGGGGTTATGTGCGCGGGGTCACACGGGCGATCGAACGGAGCGATCGCGGGGCCGCCCGCGACCACCTCTCCCCGGCGGGGAGAGGTCGGTTCGCCAAAGGCGAACCGGGTGAGGGGGTGCCGAGGCCGAGGGGGACCGGCAGCGTGCAAATGCCGTTAGTCAGAAAAGTCGGAGCTGCTTGCTAACATTGACCGGCCTTCGCGGCGCTGTGTCCCGACCGGTAGCCTGACTTACTAATTTCATAAAGACATGGGCATCAAGAAAGTAGTTTGGATAAGCCTTTCGTATAGTATCGAGAGACTCGACGGATACCAAAACAGCTTCAGACCCAGTCGAATCTTTCATCTTTTGTTCGACTTCAAGGTATTTGGCTGCTGCATCTTTCGACTCGCTCAGCTTAAAGGTTGTTACCTCTACTGAGTGTTGGGCTGGATTAAGTTCAATTAGAAAATAATGAGCATCCCCCTTGCTTGCTTGAGGACTCGCTAACAGCCGCATCGCTTGTCCATAGGCGCCTAGTCTGTTTACCAGGTCCAATTCTCGCACCAAACTCCGGAGTTCTGCTGCCATTTCTTTGTAGGAGCCTGGGGTATTTGGCACAGGCTGGGTATTTTCTCGAAATGCGAAGGCGGTGCTCGCCAATGCAAAGAAGCGGAGTAGTTTAGTGTCCCCCTGGCTAGACTTGAGCGCCTGCCTTTGAAGTGTTCCTACCGTCTCCACGGCGGTCGCCCATGCATGCTGAAGGTGGGTCCGAATTTGCATTTCAACTTTTAAAGAATTGTATGTTGTTTTCCTGTCTGAATTATAGCGATAGATGAGATGAATGCCTCGATAGCCAGAAGACTTGGGAGTTGCGATGTAATCATCGCATTGGTGAAGGGTGTGCTTAATATCACTTTCTTCGTATTCTTTGACGAGGCTTTTGGCCAAATGCACTGACGCCATGACCGCTCGACAGCCCCCCAGATCCTGCATCTGAGACAGTGTCATGGTCGGGAAACGGGTAAGCTTCTGCTCGATTGATGACATGCGCTTTATTCGTTGCGCGATTAGACACTGTGAGTCTGCTGGCTTTGCTCGGCGCTTGAGTCCTACGGTAAAAGTATTGAGTGGAAAACTGTGAGATGAGCGCCAGTTGTTTACAATGTCAAGCGCGCGAAGATAGTCAGATAGATATTCATTTTTGTCTATATAACGGCTATAGTCGCCTCTGACCAGCATTTCGCCGGCCCAATTGACGCTCCTCTTGTTGAACTGCGGAACTACCCAGGCCATCTCGTTCGCTGCTTTGTATTTATGGTATTAATAATTTTATTAGTTGAAGCCAGAGCCTGCTCAAGTCGGTCTCAAGCCGTCACCTACAGAATACAGAAATATTTTGGATGTGTAACGAATCGCGACCGGGAGCTAAACTCTTTATGCAGGCTGTCGACAGCTTGTCCGCCTCGCCTACCGCGGCCGTTCCGATCTGCTGTAGTTGCTGAAATGGCCCTCGCGGGCGGCCTGGGCGCGGGCGGACTTGATCAGGGACTTGGATTGTCCCTCGGGCGCCGTGCGGGAGAGCAGGCGGTCCAGCCGCGGGCCCCCGCAGGACGGGCAGACAGGGGTGTCGGACGCGCGGATCAGAAGCTCCACGTCCTTGTCGCAATCCTTACAATGATAGCTGTAGAGCGGCATGCCGCGCCTCCGGTCGGGCGTTTTTCGCACGGGCAGCGGGCCGAGTCCGACAATCGCGACGCCTCGGGTCCGCCCGGCCGCAAGAGGTGCAGAAACCGGGCCAAGATCGTCGTTCGCCGCTCCGGCGCCGCGGGCGCCCCTGGCGCCGGAGCGGCGGCGGGCGGCGACGGTCCGGAAACGGGCGGCGGCAGGGAGAAAACCCGAGGTGGCGAGGCGAAAAACCGAGGGGCGGCACCGGTGCGGCGCCGGCCAGCGGCTCTTGCCTTCCAGGACAAGAATCCTATACTAGGTCCGTCTCGCTCCACGAGGGACGTCGACCGGTGACGTCGGGCGGCGGAGCGAGCCGGACGTTTTTTCGTGCGACGATCTCGCACGGAAAACCCCGGCCGCCGGACCTTCCGGGACATCCGGCCGGCGGATGCGGCGCCTGCGGGTGCGGCCTCGTCAGCCGTGCTCCCGGGGGCTTTCGGGGCCCCGCCCTCCGGGCACCACGACCCGGGCGCGAGGAGCATCGCTGAAGAGGGTTTGGACCCGGTCGGTGCAAGCCTGCAAGCGCGGCCCGAGAGCCTAAAATCGCCGCGGTGGAGCGCCGGGAGGCGTGCGCATCGACGCTTCGATGCGCGCTGCGTCCCGTCGGACGCAGAATTTCAGGTGCAGCGCCTCCCGGC
>NZ_NPEX01000394.1 GCF_003258865.1 Rhodoplanes roseus
GCGAAGCGCCCGGCCGTCGTGGTCTCGACGCGTGGTCCGCCGCGCGGCGGATCGCGTCAGCGAATGACCTGCGGCAGGCCGGCGCTGTGCGGGGCGCGGGCGCCGCGCGGCGTGCCGGCCGGCGCCTGCTGGCTCGACGTCTTGCCGCTCGGCTTCACCACCACGCGGGTGCCGACGCCGACGCGGCGATAGAGGTCCTCGATGTCCTCGTTCACCAGCCGGATGCAGCCGGACGACACGAAGGTGCCGATGGTCGAGGGCTGGTTGGTGCCGTGGATGCGGTAGATCGTCTTGCCGAGATAGAGGGCGCGGGCGCCGAGCGGGTTGCTCTCGCCGCCGGCCATGAAGCGCGGCAGGTAGGGCTGGCGCTCGATCATCTCGGTCGGCGGATGCCAGTCGGGCCACTCCGCCATGCGGGTGACGCGCTCGACACCCGCCCAGGTGAAGCCCTCTCGGCCGACGCCGATGCCGTAGCGCATCGCCTTGCCGTTGCCGAGCACCAGATAGAGATAGGTGTTCGGCGTGTCGACGATCAGGGTGCCGGCCGGCTCGGTGGTGACGTAGTCGACCACTTGGCGCCGGAACTGCGCCGGCAGCTCCTTCCGCTCGCCGGTCTCGGGCTGGTAGTCGGGCGGCAGCGCCGCGTAGGTCTGGCCGCCGCCGCCGATGCCGGCCGGCGGGATCGCGCCGACCGGCGCGCGGTCGGCCTCCTGGGGCCGGGCGCCGTAAGGCTGCGACCCGTAGGGCTGGGCCCCGTATTGCTGCTGCGGCGCGCCGTAGGGCTGCTGGGCCCCATACTGCTGCTGCGGCTGAGCACCATAAGGTTGCTGCGGCTGGGCGCCGTAAGGCTGCGGGCCGCCGTAGCCCGGAGCGGGCGCCGGAGCGGCGGCGTAGCCGCCACCGCCGATGTCGCCGGGCGGCCGCATCGGGCCGTCGCTCGGGGCGGCGTAGCGGGGCGCCGGGCCGGGCTCGGGCGGAAGCGCGTAGGTGTCGCGATAGGGAGCCGGCGGCGGCACCTCGCGATAGGCGCCGGGCGGCTGGTCGCGGTAGGGCGTGCCGTCACGATAGGTCTGCGGCGCCCGCGAATAGTCGGCCGGGCCGGGCGGCGGCAGCGGCTGCGTCTCGTAGGGCACCGGGGCGGCCGCCGGATGGCCGCTGAGGTTGCGACCGCTCGGCGACGGATAGGTGCCGGGCTCGTCGTCGTCCTCGTCCATCACGGGCGCGCTGCCATAGGGGGCAGGGGCCGCGTAGGTGCCGGGCGAGCGATAGGAGCCGGGATAGGTCTGGGCGGATGCAGCGACCGTGGACGCGGCGAGGCCGGCGGCCAGCAGGATCAGACAGGATGCGCGCAAAAGACTCGTCCCCCTCGAATTCAAGCCCGAGTGTGCCGACCTTGTGGGAAGAAGTTAGGGCAGCAACAAGGCGGAAACCGGTGTCCCACCGGCTCGACACTGCATCCCAACCCTGAGAATTTGGTAAAGGGAGTGCAAATCGGCGGGCGCCGTCGCAGCCTTTGCAGCATGCATTCCGCGTGCCGGTGCGAGGCTACCGTGCGCGTCCGCACGCGCCCCGTCAGCATACCGTCGCGCCCGCGATTCGGGTGATGAATCCCGGATCGATTTTTGCTAGCTGTCGTGCCGCCGGGACTTCTCCCGGTCCCACCACTCTTCCGTGCCCGATCAGGACTCTTGCGACCGGCGCTCGTCGTCCTGCCGCGCGGCCTGCGATCAGGAGACGAGCATGACAGCGACGCCACGCCGCCTGATCGTGGGGATCAGCGGCGCCTCCGGCATCATCTACGGGCTGCGCCTGCTCGAGATCATCAAGTCGGTCGGCATCGAGACCCATGTGGTCGTCAGCAACGCCGCCAAGGTGACGCTGGCGCTGGAGACCGACCGCAAGCTCTCCGACCTGCAGGCCCTCGCCGACGTCTACTACCAGACCAACGACATCGGCGCGGCGATCTCGTCCGGCTCGTTCCGCACCGAGGGCATGATCGTCTGCCCGTGCTCGATGCGCACGCTCGCCGAGATCGCCAACGGCATCACCGGGTCGCTGCTGCCGCGCGCCGCCGACGTGGTGCTGAAGGAGCGCCGGCGCCTGGTGCTGGTCGCCCGCGAGACGCCGCTGCATCTCGGCCATCTGCGCAACATGGCGGCCGTCACCGAGATGGGCGCCATCGTCTATCCGCCGGTGCCGGCCATGTATGCGCGCCCGACCTCGCTCGAGGACATGATCGACCACACGGTCGGCCGGGTGCTCGACCTGTTCGACATCGAGTCCGGCACGGTCCGCCGCTGGCGCGAGCCACCCGACGAGCCGGACGTCGCGCCGAACGGGGAGTGAGGGCCAACGCTGTCATTCCGGGGCGCGCCGAAGGCGCGAACCCGGAATCCAGCCCCGATTTCCGAGTGCGCTGCTGGATTCCGGGTTCGGCGCTCTGCGCCGCCCCGGAATGACAGATCTTCAAATCATCTCGGCGATCGCCTTGCCGCAGGCGACCGTGTCGGCGTTGCCGCCGAGGTCGCGGGTGCGCAGCGTCTTCTCGGCCAGCACGCGCTCGATCGCGGTCAGGATGGCGCCCGCCGCCTCGTGCTCGCCGAGGTGGTCGAGCATCATGGCGCCCGACCAGATCTGGCCGATCGGATTGGCGATGCCCTGGCCGGCGATGTCGGGGGCCGAGCCGTGCACGGGCTCGAACACCGACGGATAGTTGCGCTCCGGATTGATGTTGGCGGCGGCTGCGATGCCGATCGTGCCGGCGCAGGCCGGGCCCAGATCCGACAGGATGTCGCCGAACAGGTTGGAGCCGACGACCACGTCGAACCAGTCCGGATGCAGGACGAAGTTCGCGGTGAGAATGTCGATGTGGTACTTGTCCCAGCGCACGTCCGGATAGCCCTTCGACATCTCCTCAACGCGCTCGTCCCAGTACGGCATGGTGATCGAGATGCCGTTCGACTTGGTCGCCGAGGTGAGGTGCCGCTTGGGCCGCCGCTGCGCCAGCTCGAAGGCGTATTTCAGCACCCGGTCGATGCCGACCCGGGTCATCACGGTCTCCTGCACGACGAACTCGCGCGCGGTGCCGGGAAACATCTTCCCGCCGATCGACGAGTACTCGCCCTCGGTGTTCTCGCGCACCACCATGAAGTCGATGTCGCCCGGCTTGCGGCCGGCGAGCGGGCAGGGCACGCCGGGCAGCAGCTTCACCGGGCGCAGATTGACGTACTGGTCGAAGTCGCGCCGGAACAGCAGCAGCGAGCCCCACAGCGAGACGTGATCCGGCACCCGGGCCGGCCAGCCGACGGCGCCGAAGAAGATCGCGTCGTGGCCGCCGATCTGCTCCTTCCAGTCCTCCGGCATCATGCGGCCGTGCTTCAGGTAATAGTCGCACGAGGAGAAATCGTACCAGTCGAGCTTCAGCGTGAAGCCGTGCCGCTTGGCGATCTTCTCCAGCACGCGGACGCCTTCCGGCACCACCTCCTTGCCGATGCCGTCGCCCGGGACCACGGCCACACGATAGCTTCTCGTCATGCTCGCCTCCGGCGGCGTGTCGCCGCTCGTGCCTGTGCTGTCGGGGGAAGTCGATCGTCGAACGCCGCCGAGGGTGAGGGCAGGGCCGGGCGAGGTCAATCCCCGGCCGCAGCGGCTCGGCGGTGCGCGGCGCTGTTGACCCAAATCAAGGATGCCGGATGCCCGGCTCCTAAGCTTCCAAGGGTTGAATGCGGACGCGCCAGTCGACGAGACAGACGGAGGGTGAGGGCCGGTTTCGACGTCGACATGGTCTGGGCCGCGAGAGGACGCCAGTCATGATCACCGCGCCGACTCTGACCATCTCTCCGGAAAAGGTCTGCTACGTCATCATGAAGGCGCGCGAGTTCGAGGTGCTGGACGTCGTCACCGACGGCGATGCCGAGACCGACGAGGGAAGCTGGTCGGCGCTCGACGCGCGGCGCGACGACCCGACCTATCGCGAGCTCAAGGCGTTCATCCGCTCGCTCAATCAGGACGAACAGGTCGACCTGGTGGCGCTCACCTGGCTGGGCCGCGGCGACGGCGCGATCGACGACTGGGAGGACCTGCGCGCCGAGGCCGCCCGCGCCCACAACAAGCGGACCGCCGACTACCTTCTGACCAAGCCGATGCTCCCCGACCATCTCCAGGATGCGCTCGAGCAGTTCGGCTGCACCTGCGACGACTACGACCTCGGGCATTTCTAGGGGCACCGGCAGGGCTTGGATCACCCTCCCCTGGAGGGGGAGGGTCG
>NZ_NPEX01000395.1 GCF_003258865.1 Rhodoplanes roseus
GGCGGAGCCGGCTCTCACGGCGGGACCGGCGGAGCCGGCGGCGCCGGCGGCTCGGCCAAGGGGCCTGGGTCGGTAGGCGGTCAGGGCGGCGGTGGGGGAGCCGGAAGCTTCGGTGGAACGGGGGGCGCTGGCGGAAAGGGCGGCAGCTCGTCCTAACGATCGGATTTGAGGGGCGGTCCACCGGGCCGCCCCTTACGTCGTAGCGCGAGAGACCGGGAGCTGCGCGATCTTCGCTGCAGGCGGTGTCGGTGGGTCCGGCGGGACGGCGGGTCGTCCAATGAAGGCATGTCCTGAGGGCCACGACGAGGGCCCTCTCGGGCGGCCCTGCAGGCTGTCGGCGCGATCGATCACGCCGCCGTCTCCAATGCCATTGGATCTCGGAGAGACAAAAACATGAAAAAACGACGACCACGCCGATCATTGCGCTGGGCTGCGCGGAGAACCGCACATGAGACGGATTGCTGTCGCAGCGGCAGGCGGCTTGTTGGGGATGGTGCTGATCCGAGTTGGTTTCAACATTCGCCTCGGGCCAAGTCTGTGGATCGGTGCGCCTTGGGCTTATCCCCTGTCACTCGTCATTGGCTCTCTGATCGCATTGGCCGTCGATCACGTTGTCCAAATACGGTCATGAGGGTGTCGCGCAGAAAACGCCGCCGTGGCCGGGCTGATCCGCCTCTTGCTACGCTCATGCTCCACCGCTGAAAACCTTCGATCGATCTGGTCCAGGGCTGTTGCACCAACTGCGGCGCAGCGGTGGCCATCTTTCTAAATCACCGCACATGCAGTGGCTCGATCCAGACTGCCAACCCAGCGGGACCACCAGCTGCAAGCAGCGTTCAGAAGGCGGTCCCGCTCTGCGAAGACCGCGGCGTCCTCGGCTGGGTCGTGTGCTTATGAACAACGGCAGAGCGAGCCGGTCAAACGATGCGTCTCACATCCTGCTTACTGGCCAAGGGCGGCGCCAAGGCGGTGATCCCGTCCACCACCAGCCGCAAGCAGCCGATCCGCCACGACCGTTTAGCCTGTTGGCGACGCAATCGCATCGAGCGGATGTTCCCACGCCTCAGTGACTTCCGTCGGGTCGCGACCCGCTACGACAAACTCGCGAGAAACTTCCTCGCCGGCGCGATCAGCGTCGCCACCGTCGTATGGTGGCCCACTTGAGTCCAACCTAGCCGGCATTCACGAACCCGAAACCATGATGCCCGATTTTATTGGCTCCTGCCGCTGACCTTGAGCGTCCTTGAAGTCAGCCGGTTCACAATGTCGGCTCGCTGCGTCGAGGGATGTGGCCTCTTTGGAAGAGTTCCTGCAAGTCCTCTTCCAGGAAACGCGGCCCCCGAGGCGTCGTCGGTGCCTTGGTCTGCTCGAAGTGGCTGCCCCATGTGTCTTCGCCCTGCGGTTCGAATCCTCCTTCTCATGCTCGCGACGTGGCAGTCCGCGTACGGCGATACCCTGCGCATTGCGAGTACCGGCGGCGCGACCGAACTGATGAGGCGAGTTGGCGAGGCCTTCGCCCGGCTGGAGGGGGCAAAGGTCGACGTGCTTCCGGGGTACGGCAGCGATGGTGCAATTCGAGCGCTGGCTGCAGGAGCGGTCGATGTCGCAGTCTCTGCTCGCCCGCTGCAAAACGAAGAAGCGGCCGCAGGTCTGATGGCGATTCCACTTGCTCGCACGCCCCTTGTTTTCGTCACCTCTCATCACGCGCCGACCGGATTGCGAGTCATCGACCTTGCGGATTTGTTTGCCCGGGAGGCCCCTGTGTGGCCTGACGGTACTCGACTCCGCGTCATTTTGCGGACCCGGGGCGACACCGACACATTGCTGGTGGGCCAGGCCTTCCCCCAAATGCGTGAAGCCTTGGCTATGGCGCGGCAGCGGCCCGATGTCCCAGTCGCGGCGACTGATCAGGATAATTTTGACCTGGCGCTTCGGATCCCTGGATCCCTCACATCGGCAGGTCTCGCGCAAATCGTTGCTGAGAAGCCAAACCTTCGCGTCGTCCCCCTCGATGGCGTGACCCCAACGGTCGAGAGCCTTGGTAGCCGGCAGTATCCTCATGAAAAGCGGTTCTTCCTCGTTCGTTCCGCGGACCCCGCTCCTGCAGTGGAGCGTTTGGCGGAATTTCTGCGATCACCTGCCGGACGCGGTCTTCTGCGGGAGAACGCAAGTCTGCCGTTCGGGTTTTGAGGCTGCCTTGTGAAAGAGTCTTTGCATCGCGTCATCAGCGCCATCGGCCTCGTGACTGCCGTCACGACAGCGGCCTTCATTCCGATCGGCGTTTTCTGTATCGGCTATGTCAATTTGGCCTCTGAACTGTCATTTCGAGCGAGCCTCGGTGCCGATCGTGTCAGTCGATACGCCTATACGATGGGCCAAGGTTGGAGGTATCACTCACAGCGCATCGAAGAATTGATCGACCAGCCTATCGATAACAATCGGGAGTTCCCTCAACGCGTTTTGGACGCTAACAACAGGTTAGTCGGCTCTTCCGGGCCGGAGCTCGCCGGAGCCACGCTCGTAAGAAGTCATCCGATTATCGAGTCGGGGGAGATCATTGGGCGAGTGGATGTGTCGGCAAGCCTGGGACCGACACTGGTGCAGACCGCTGTCGCTGCCCTATTAGGCGGCTTCCTGGGCTTTGCAATAAATTTTGCCGCTCGTCTGTTTCCTTTGCGCGTGTTGGATGAGACGCTCAGCGAACTCGTCGAAGCTCGGCGAGAGGCCGAAATGGAGAATTGCAAGCTCGATGCGGCACTGAAGAACATGTCGCAGGGATTATCCATGTACGACGCTTCGGATCGGCTGGTCGTGTCGAATCGCCGGTATCGTGAGATCTACGGACTACGGCCAGAGCAAACGGCGCCCGGCACTCCTTTCGAGGCGGTTCTCGCCGAACGCGAGACCAAGATGATACACGCTGCTGGAGATGAGTTCTTTAGAGACTTCGTCAAACGTATGCACAACGGGGAGACGGGTGCAGTTGAACTCGGACTTCAGGACGGGCGAGTCATTTACATTTCTTACCAGCCGATGCCGGGCGGCGGGTGGATTGCGATCCACGACGATGTCACCGAGCGCCGCCAGGCAGAACTTCGGCGGGCAGAGGCCGAGCGCGAGGCCGAGCAATCGCGGCAGCAGGAGCAGATAGCCGCTGCAGCCAATCGCGCCAAGTCTTCTTTTTTAGCCACTATGAGCCATGAAATTCGGACGCCGATGAACGCGGTGCTCGGCCTCGCCAGCGCGCTTTTGGATTCTGGTCCGCGGTCGGACCAGCGCCAGTCGCTGGAGATCATCCAAAAGTCTGGAGAGACGCTGCTGCGACTCCTGAATGACATCTTGGACCTGTCCAAACTGGAGTCCGGCCGATTTTCGCTCGAGGAAATCGCATTCTCTCCACGGGCCGTGGTCGGCGACATGCTGGAAATATTTGAGCCCCAGGCGGCCGCAAAGGGCTTGGCGTTCCGGATCGAATACGATCCGGTTATTCCCTCAACGCTCGTCGGTGACGGCGGGCGACTCCGTCAGATCGCCATGAACCTTATTTCTAATGCCATGAAATTCACCGCTTCGGGTGAAGTCGTCTTCGGAGTCAAATGTCTCGAACGGGGCCCGACGCGCGTTACCCTGGAGGGAATTGTCCGCGATACGGGCATCGGGATCGCTCCGGAAAAAATTGGCAGGCTCTTCAGTGAGTTTAGCCAGGTAGATAGTTCGATCAATAGGCGTTTCGGTGGCACCGGCTTGGGTCTGGCTATTGTGAAGGGGATCGTGGATCAGATGGGGGGCGCCATCACTGTAGAGTCGACGCTTGGCGTCGGCACGACCCTCCGGTTCGCGATTAGCCTGCCCTGGAGCAGCAAAGTCGTTGAAGCGGGGACAGATGACCCGTCTGCGATCGATGCTCTACGGTGTCGCATCGCCAGTCTGCGCCGGCCGATGCGTATTCTGATCGCCGAGGATAATCAGACGAACCAACTCGTCATGCGTCACTTACTCAAGGACTTTGACGTCCAAGCCCAAGTCGTGGCGAATGGAGTCGAGGCCGTGCGGGCGGTCGAAACGTTCGAGTACGACGTTGTACTCATGGACATGTGCATGCCGGAAATGGATGGTGTGGAGGCTACCCGTGCCATCCGGAGCCACGGCGGAACGTCCGCGGCTGTGCCGATCATTGGTAGTTGCTCAGGGGTATGGCGGCGCGATGTCTCTGAGCAGGTTTTGACAAACTGGTACGTCGCTGATTCAACACTG
>NZ_NPEX01000396.1 GCF_003258865.1 Rhodoplanes roseus
GCCGCCCGATCCGGGCTGGTCGCCGTACATGCCGCCGCCGCCACCACCCGCCAGGGCCGTCCCGGACGTGGCGATCAGCACCGGCACTCCGGCCAGCGCCAGGGCGACGCCGACCAGTGCCGTCGAGGCGCGAAGCGCGGCCCGCCGCCGGGCGGCGCGGGCCCGTCCGGCCGGGTGCGGACCTCCCTGCCGGGAGGCGGGAGCGAATGCGTCGGGAGGGGGCGAGGACGGGCAGGTCGAGGAGGGGGAAGTCGAGGAAGGGCGGGTCGAGGAAGGCGAAGTCGAGGGCGTAGCGGGCTCCGGCTGCGCCGGACCAGTCTCACGTCGCATGAGGCACTCCGATCCGGGCGGCCCGCCCAGCATTTCAGCCGAATCACTCCCCCAGGCTACCTAGTCCGAAAACCCTAACCATGGTCCTATAATACCATTTAAAGGATTGCGGCGCTTTGGTGTTCAGCGTGTCTTTCGAGACACATTCGGCCACGTTCGATCACGTCCGGCCAAGATCGGGAAACGTTTCCACAGCTCCCGACCGTCGTCCCGCGGCACGAGGGTCGTCGGCGAGGTCTCCGGTCGCCCGCCGGTCGCGGGCGCCGTCAGCCCCGATCGGTGTCGTCGCGCGGCGGCGACGCCACGGTCGTGCCGCCCGCCGTCGTCACCCGGCCGAGCGACAGGCGCTGCACGCCGCGGACCGGCATCGGGGCCCGCTTGGAGGAGAGGGTGCGCGAGTTGACGCCCAGCCAGCCGATCTCGGAGGAGAGGCGGGCGTACTCGATCTTCGGGCAGCGATCCATCACGACCTGGAGGCCGTGCTGCTCGGCCCGGGCCGCGGTGGCGTCGTCGCGCACGCCGAGCTGCATCCAGAACACCATCGGGCGAGGCGTCATCGCCAGGGTCTCGTCCAAAACCTTCGGCGCGACGCTGGCGTTGCGGAACAGGTCGACCATGTCGACCGGCTCCGGGATGTCGGCGAGCCGCGCGAACACGGTCTGCCCGAGGATCGTCTGGCCGGCCAGGCCGGGGTTCACCGGGATCATCCGGTAGCCGCGCTCCAGCAGATACTTGAAGGCGAAGAAGCTCGGCCGGTTGTCCTTGGCCGACG
Organism: Rhodoplanes roseus; assembly: GCF_003258865.1. GTDB lineage: Bacteria > Pseudomonadota > Alphaproteobacteria > Rhizobiales > Xanthobacteraceae > Rhodoplanes > Rhodoplanes roseus. The sequence goes on from NZ_NPEX01000396.1 coordinate 1,103, forward strand.
CGCCGACCATGGCGATGGTCCGGCATGTCGTGAGGATCCGACGGATGGTGGCGTCCGGATAATCGTCGTGGGGCATACGCGAGCGAGGCCGGCCTGGTGATGCTGTGCCTCGTCATGGCCGGGCTCGTCCCGGCCATCCACGACACGCGTCGAGAACGTGGATGCCCGGCACGAGGCCGGGCATGACGTGCTGATGACCGGGCCGGTGTTAGCCCGTCTCGCGCTGTTTGGAAAGGCGCGGTGCGCGCCTCAGTAGCTGGTGCCGGGGCGATTGCGGCGCGGGGCCTTGCCCTTGCTGATCGCGGCGCGGCAGGCGGGGCTGATCTTGGCGCGATTGCGCTGCAGGCAGCGGAAGACCTTGCCGTGGTCCGGGATCGCCTCCTGACAGAAGCTCTGGGCGTCGAACTGGCAAGCCTGCTGGTCCTGGGCCGACTGGGCGAGGGCGCCCGGCACGGCGCCGGGTGCGAGCAGGACGGCGAGGCCGAACGCGGTCGTGAGAACGAAAGTCCGCATGGATCGTCGTCTCCTTCAATGAGGCGGTGTCGCGGTATGCGTCGTGATCAGTAGGAGCGTCGTTATCAGTTTCGGGAATGGTCGGGCGAACGGCGGAGGCAGGCGAGAGGTCCGATCGTGACGGTGCCGATCGCCGTCGTCACTAGTGCGTCGAATGCGGCAGCATCGAGACACACGGTGCCGCAGCTCCACGCCCGCGCCGCCGTGAGGCCGAGCGATACCGTCACGCCCCAGGCCGCGCCGGCGACCAGCATGCGCCGCATGGCTCGCGCGTCGAGCCGGGCGGCGAGGAGGCGCAGCGAAACGGTGTGCGAAACAGCGTCGTCGGTCATCGATCCTCCCAGTGTGGTGCGCGCTTCTCCACGAAGGCGCCGATTCCTTCCTCGGCGTCGCGCGCCAGCATGTTCTCGGTCATCACCGCGGCAGCATATTGGTAGGCGTCGGCGAGCGGAAGCTCGCGCTGGCGGTAGAACGCGGCCTTGCCGAACCGGATGGCGACAGTCGACTTCTCCGCGATCCATCGCGCCAGCGCGAGGGCGGCGGCGCGCTCCTCGCCGGGCGACACCAGACGATTGACCAGGCCGAAGCGCAGCGCATCCTCGGCGCCGATCAGATCGCCGGTGAGCAGCATCTCCATGGCGTGCTTGGGCGCGATGTTGCGCGACAGCGCCACCATGGGGGTCGAGCAGAACAGGCCGATATTGACCCCCGGCGTGCAGAAGCGCGCATCGTCGGCCGCCACGGCCAGATCGCAACTCGCCACGAGCTGGCAGCCGGCCGCCGTCGCGGTGCCCTGGACGGCGGCGACGACCGGCTGGGGCAGGGCGACGATCGCCTGCATCACGGCGGCGCAGCGGGAGAGCAGGTCGGCGAAATAGGCGCGGCCGCGATCCGGATCGGCGCGGTGCGCCGTCATCTCCTTGAGGTCGTGGCCGGCGCAGAACACCGGACCCTCCGCGGCCAGCACCACGGCGCGCACGCTGCGGTCCTGCGCGATCGCGGCGAGCGCCTCGCCGAGGGCGGCCAGCATGGCGTCGGACAGGGCGTTGCGGGCCTTCGGCCGGTCGAGCACCAGCAGGGCGACGCCGTCCGTGTCCTCGCGCCGGAGCGGCGGGGCGGACGGGCTTGTCGAGGGGACGGCGGCGAGCGTGTCGGCAATGGACATGACGGTCTCCTGGCAGGCCTGTCGGGCTCGCGACTCGGGCCCGTGACGCGGCGCGATCGCCGCGATCCTTGCCCGATACGCCCGGTCACGGACGGCCGAAAGGGCCGCGCCGCGCTTCGCAAAACGCTCCTCCACCGGGCCCGCCCCGGCGATTATCCTGCTCCGCTCCGCCAGGACAACGACTGAAAACGTGTTGCGTGCCGGCCGGGGCGGGGCCTGTGGTTCGGAAGGAGCCGCGCCGCAGGGTGCGATCCGCACCGCGCCAGCGGCTTCCGAACCGGTAATAAAATACCATATTTGCAAGTGACTGATTTGAATGAAGGAATTTCCACGCGTGCGGATTGACCTGCGCGACGCGCGACGGTACACAACCCGCCACGGTGGAGGCCTTCCGGCGCCCGCCGACGGCGTGCCCGCAGGCAGGGCTCCGGTTCGGTCCGGGCGCGCCTTCACAAGAAATCCAAACCATCGGATCAGGACGCCATGAAGAGCTATTCGGCCAAGCCTGCCGAGGTCGACAAGAAGTGGGTGATGATCGACGCATCCGGCCTCGTGGTGGGGCGGCTGGCGGCGATCGTGGCGATGCGGCTGCGCGGCAAGCACAAGCCGACCTTCACGCCCCATGTCGACTGCGGCGACAACGTCATCATCGTCAACGCCGAGAAGGTCGTGTTCACCGGCCGCAAGGTGCAGCAGAAGGTGTACTACCACCACACCGGCTTCATCGGCGGCATCAAGGAGCGCTCGGCGCGCTCGATCCTCGAGGGCCGCTTCCCCGAGCGCATCGTCGAGAAGGCCGTGCAGCGCATGCTGCCGCGCGGCCCGCTCGGCCGTCAGCAGCTCGGCAATCTGCGCGTCTATCGCGGTCCCGAGCATCCTCACGCCGCCCAGACGCCCGAGCCGCTCGACGTCGCGGCGATGAACCGCAAGAACGCAAGGAGCGCGTGATCATGGCCGAGACCATGCAGTCGCTGGAAGAGCTCTCGGCCCTGAAGCCGGGTACCCCGGAAGCGCCGAAATACGAGCAGAAGCTCGACAAGCAGGGCCGCGCCTACGCGACCGGCAAGCGCAAGGACGCGGTCGCCCGCGTGTGGATCAAGCCGGGCGCCGGCAAGGTCCTGATCAACGACCGGGACATCGAGGTCTATTTCGCCCGCCCGGTGCTGCGCATGCTGATCCAGCAGCCGCTGGTCAGCGCCAACCGCAACGGCCAGTACGACATCGTCTGCACGGTGTCGGGCGGCGGCCTGTCGGGCCAGGCCGGCGCGGTGCGTCACGGCATCTCGAAGGCGCTGACCGCCTTCGAGCCGGACCTGCGCGGCGTGCTCAAGCGCGGCGGCTTCCTGACCCGCGACTCGCGCGTCGTCGAGCGCAAGAAGTACGGCCGCGCCAAAGCCCGCCGGTCGTTCCAGTTCTCGAAGCGCTGATCTTTTCCGCTGCGGCGGAGATGCGAAAGGGGGGCCTCGCGG
>NZ_NPEX01000397.1 GCF_003258865.1 Rhodoplanes roseus
CGATCGCGACGCCGCGCACCGCGCGGTCCGGCGCCGCCGCGCCCAGCATGTTGCGGGCGAGGCCGACGTTTCGTGCCAGGCCCTGGGCCGAGGCGCGCACGCCGCAGATGCGGGCGAAGCGCAGCAGCGCCGCGACCGAGGTCGGGCCGGCGAAGCCGATCCGCACCAGATGATCGATGCCCTGGTCGCGAAGCCGCGTCAGCCAGGCCACCACCGGCTCCGGCGCCATGGTGAACTGGGTGACGACGTGGGCCGACAGGCCGGTCGCCGCGGCAGCCTCGAGCTTGGCGGCGAGCGCCCGCTCCAGCGTGATGGGCGCGATGCGCGGATGTCCGTCGGGATAGCCGGCGATGCCCACCTCGCCGATGCCGGCGCTCTGCAGGAGGCCGCTTTCGATCAGCTCGACGGCGGCCCGGAATGGGCCGGCCGGCTCGGCGCGGTCCCCGGCGATCACCAGCACGCGCGTCACGGCGGCGCGCTCCACCATGCGGCCGATGTGATCCGACAGGGCGGCGGCGCTGCCGAAGTTGCGCACCGCCACATGCGGCACCGGCTCGAATCCGGCCTGTCGCACGGCCTCCACCACGGCGATCTGCTCGGCGAGCGGCCGCGACGGCAGCTCGCTCACATAGACGGGCGTGCCCGGCGCGGCGTGGGTGCGAAGCGCCGCGGCGTCGTCGTCCGGAAGGCGCGTCGTCTCGAACGAGGTCGCCGCCATGAAGGCGGCGATCGCCGCGACATCCTGTTGCGTTCCGGTCTGCATGCGGGCCGCCGTTCGGAGCGCCATCACCATCTGATCACCTAATGTCGCCGTCTGGAGATCACGTAGGATTCGTCGTGGAACCACAGGCCGCCCTGCGCCTGCAGCACCTCGCGTGTCGCGTCGAGATAGCGGCCGTCCGCCACCACGGCGGCGAGCCGCTCGTCCTCCACCTGGGCGACGTAGACGGCCGCGTTCCAGGCCGCGAACAGGGTCGAGGTGCCGATCGTCTCGGAGAGCTCGCCCGGCAGCGCGTGCATGTCGTAGCGGAACAGGGCGCGATTGTCGGCGAAGGCGTTGAACACGAGATCGCGGCCGTCCGGCCCGAGCTCCTCCTTCACGGCGCGCAGGATGTCGTGACGGTCGTGCACGAAAGGGTCGTCGCCCGGCCACACCCGCTGGACGATCTCCTGTCCCGGATCGTGACCGTAGGAATGCACGGCGATCAGCCGGCCGCCGGGCCCGAGCGCGCGGGCGAGCGGTGCGATCACGCGACGCGCCTTGAAGGTCAGCGGCGCTCGCGCCCGATAGGGCTGCGACGCGATCACCAGATCGTAGTTGGCGCTGCCCTGGCCGGGTCGCGGGATCACCGAATCGAGCAGGAAGCGGTGATCCTCGCGATAGATCACCAGCACGACCGGCCGCTCGAAGGCGGGGTTGCCGGTGCGCGGATCGATGCCGGCGTTCCAGTTCTCGGCCAGGAACGCTTCCAGGCCGGTGATCTGCTCCTCGAACCGGTGCGCCGAATTGCCGGACAGCGCGAGCTCGTGCCAGACGATCCGGGCCTCGGTCGCGGGCGAGCGCGCCTTGAGCCACGGCGCGTCCGCATAGGCGAGATTGGTCAGCACCAGCACCTGGGCCGGATGCTCGAAGAAGCGGTCCGGCATCTTCTGCAGCGTCAGCCGCACGTCCTCCAGGCTGATCTCCTTGCCGACGACGCAGGACGGCATGGTGGGGAAGCGGTCGTGCATGGCGCGCATCACCCGGGCCAGCACGGTGCCGTCGCCGACGCCGGCGTCGAACACCCGCAGCGAAGGCGGCCGCGGCGAGATGCCGGCGAGCTCCAGCGCGACCCGCTGCGCCACCACGCGCTTCTCGCTGCATGTGTGGACGAACAGCAGGTACTTCTGGCGATTGTCGAAGAAGCGGAAATGCCGCTGCGGGCTCGCCTCGCTCGGCACGGCGCGGGGCAGCAGCGGCGTGCGCGCGGCGAGGCCGTTCGGCCGCATCAGCAGCGACGAGCGCAGATCCGGCGGCACCCGGTTGGCCTGCATGAAGGACCGGATCCGGTCGAGCGTCTCGGTCGTGATGCGGCCGCCGTTGCGCAGCCGCGCGGCGAGCTTGCCGTCGTTGACGGCGCGCCGGCCGAAGGTCGACTCGGCCAGTCCCGTCTCGCGGCAATAGGCGGAGATCTCCTGGAGCAGCTCCTGGGCGTTCATCGGCGCATCCTCCAGGCCGTGGCCCACGTCTGACGCGCGGATTACGGCCCACTCCATTCGATCGTCGCGGATTCGGTGGGTCAACCACAAAGTGGCCCACGCGGCCGGTGGGACGCCGGTGGGCGAGTCACGATCGCGTTGGCCCGCCTGCTGCACTGCCGCGACCGCGCGGTCTCGGGTCGATGAAACAGTTGCGAATTGCCGCGCCGCAGTCGATAGCTCGCGCGGTTCGCACGGAGTCCCCGCCATGCCGCGCTTCGCCGCCAATCTGGCTTATCTGTTCGCCGACCGGCCGCCGCTCGAGCGCTTCGCCGCGGCCGCCGCGGCGGGCTTCCGGGCCGTCGAGCTGCAGTACCCGTACGATCTCGATCCTGCGGCCGTGCGGCAGGAGCTGAGACGGCACGATCTCACGATGCTCGGCATCAACACGCCACAGCTGCCCGACGCCCCGTCGGGTCTCGCCGGGGTCCCGGGACGCGAGCCGGAGTTCGCGGCGATGTTCGAGACGGCGCTGGCCTTCGTGACGGCGATCGGCGGGCGGACGATCCATTGTCTCGCCGGCGTGGTCGCGACCGAGCGCGAGGCGGCCGGCGAGGTGACCTTCGTGAAGAACCTGCGGCACGCCGCGGATCTCGCGGCCCCGCACGGTCTGACCATCCTGATCGAGCCGCTCAACACGGTCGATCGGCCCGGCTATCTTCTCACCCGGGCCGAGCAGGCCGCCGCCGTCATCGAACGCGTCGAGCGCGCCAATGTGAGGATGCAGTTCGACTTCTATCACCAGCAGATCATGGGCGGCGATCTGCTGCGCCGCTTCGAGCGTCATCTGCCGGTGATCGGTCACGTCCAGATCGCCGCCGTGCCGAGTCGCGCCGAGCCCGACGACGGCGAGGTGAATTATCCGAACGTCCTGCTGGCGCTGGACCGGCTCGGCTATGCCGGCTGGGTCGGCTGCGAGTATCTGCCGCGTGGGCGCACCGAGGACGGTCTCGGGTGGGCGGCGGCCTACGGGCTGGGCCGGCCCGCGAGCTGAGTGCGCCGCACAACATCGTTCGTTGCATTCGAGCGATGGTGTTAGCCGCTCCTTAAGGGACCGCGCGCAGGCTCGGTGATCCGAATCCGTCCGCAGCGGGCGGATCGCGAAGGAACGCGAGAGGGCCCCATGTTGAGCTCTCGCAAGACACGCTTCCAGTGGAGCAAGCAGGATCGCGGCGGCGAGGTGACGCTGTTCAGGTCCATGGCGCAGCACTGGCAGCCGCCCGTCCATCGCCACGACTCCGAATTCGACGTCGAGGTGAAGAGTTCGCCGGCCCACACGGAACCGGCCTCGCCCGAGACGCCGACCTGGACGCCGTGGCTGTGGGTCGACTGAGCGTCGCCGCACGGAATCGATCGATGTCGAGCCCGGCGCGTTGACGTCGGCTGGCCGGTTCCTCCGGTCTGCTGGATCGACGACGGGCCCATGGTGCATCACGAGTGGTCACTGCCGGACGGAGCGTCCGCCCCCTCGCGGCGGCTCGCCGCGGCGCTGCGCGAGGCGAGGATCGCTTCGGCGGAGCAGACCGGCGTCGTCGTCGAGTTGCGCGAGGCCGAGATCGCCCGCCTCGACATCCTCCACGAGATGCTCGCGCCGCTGTTCGCCGAGGTCCCGACCGGCATCGAGCTGTTCGATCCCGGCGTGTCGGGTGGCGAGACGCCACGCCTGTGGGTCGATGCCGTCGCCCATGTGGCGATGGGGCGGGATCGGCGCACCTACCGCTTCCTGCAGGACACGCGGTCCGGCCGAAAGGTGCGGGCCGAGACCGCCGATGTGCGCGAGATGGCCGAGGCGGTGACGCGTTACGTGGCGCAGCGGCTGGTCGAGCGCGAGCGCACCCTCTCCGGCGATCCACCCGAGCCTGCCGCCGAGGCGGCCTGGCGTCCGCCGCGGCGGCGCC
>NZ_NPEX01000398.1 GCF_003258865.1 Rhodoplanes roseus
GAGCTGTTCCAGATGATGGCCGGGATCAAGCTCGTCCACGTCCCCTACAAGAGCTCGAACGACGTCGCCGCGGCGCTCGTGGCCCTGGGGATCGCCTTCGCGGCGGGCCTCCAGGTCGCGGCCGGCCTGGTGCTGAGCGGATGCGAGCGGTGAGCCCCGTGACCCGCCGCCGTATCGTGGTCGGGGCCGCCGTGCTGTGCGGCCTCGTCGCCGCCGCGGGCGGCGCGGCCGGGCTCGCCGTCTCACGCGAGCGCGCCGACACGGTGGCGCGCGCCATGACGGGCGGCGATCCGGAGCGCGCCCCGGACCTGATCCGCCGTTACGGCTGTGCCGGCTGCCACACGATTCCCGGGATCCCGGGCGCCGACGGCCAGGTCGGTCCGTCGCTCGACGGCCTGCGGCGGCGCGTCTATGTCGGTGGCGTCGCCCTCAACCGGCCCGACGATCTGGTGTGGTGGATCGTCGACCCGCAAGCCTTCTCGCCACGCTCCGCCATGCCGGCGACCGGCATCGCCGAGGCCGAGGCCCGCGACGTCGCCGCCTATCTGTACGCCCGCTGACGGTCATGGCTGCGGCGTCTCGCGCGGCGGCAGCGACGTGATGAATTCGGCGATGGCGTCGCGGTCCTCCTGCGGCAGCGTCGCCGTGTTGGTGACCACGTCCGTCATGGAGGAGCCGACCCGGCCGTGGTTCGGCGTGCGGCCCGAGCGCAGCACCTCGGCGATATCGGCCGCCGACCAGCCGCCGATCCGGGCCGGCGTGATGTTGGGGACGTAGCCGACGCCCTCCGGGTCGGTCCCGCCGGCGTAACGCGTCTTTGCCTTGATCGCGCCGAAGAGGTTGCGGGACGAATGGCACTCGGCGCAATGCGCCACCGCCTCGGCCAGGTAGTGCCCGCGGTTCCACGCGGCACTGCGCGTCGGGTCCGGCGTGATCGGCGTCCGGTCGAGGAACAAGAGCTTCCAGATCCCGAGCACCCGCCGCAGCTTGAACGGCAATGCGATCTCGTGCGGCGGCGCGCGTCCCTCTACGGGCGGCAGGGTGCGCAGATAGGCGATCAGGTCGCGGACGTCGTCGAGCCGCATGCGGGCGTAGCTCGTGTACGGAAACACTGGATAATAGTGCCGGCCGTCCGGCGAGACGCCGGCGAGGAGCGCATTGGCGAGATCGACGGTGCGCCAGCCGCCGATGCCGTCCTGCGGGTGCGGCGAGATGTTGGGCACCCGGAAGGTGCCGTAGGGCGACGGCAGCGCGAGCCCGCCGCCCAGGCGATGCCGGTCCGACTGGCCGGGCGAGGCATGGCAGGAGGCGCAATCGCCGGCCGCGAAGATCAATGCTCCGCGCTCCGCGTCGCCCGCGGCGAGGTCGGTGTCGGGCGGAAGCGCTCGCCGCGGCGCCGTTGCGATCCAGCCCACCGCTCCGAGGCCGGCGAGGGCGAGGACGCCGGATCCGACGATCGCGATCCACACGCGCTTGCGGCGGCGATGTCGGGCCGCACCGTCCTGCCCGCGCCGCATCGGCCGGTGCAGCGCGCTGGTGCTCATCCGGCCTGGCTTTCAGCCGCCGCCTCCTTGGCGATCCGCACCGGCACCGACTTGGCCGCCGGCACCTTGCTGCCCTTGGCGTGGTGGGCGATCGGGATCAGCACGTTGCACTCCGGATAGTAGCCGGCGATCGATCCTTCCGGGATGCCGAAGGGCAGCACCTGCAGCCCGCCGCGCGCCCGCCCGACGCCGTCGTCCACGGCCGAGGTCAGCCGCACCATGTCGCCCTTGGCGAGGCCGAGGCGCGCCATGTCGGCCTCGTTCATCAGCACCACCTCGCGGCCGCCGAAGACGCCGCGGAAGCGGTCGTCGAAACCGTAGATCGTGGTGTTGAACTGGCCGTCCGAGCGCAGCGTCACGAGCTGATAGACGTCGGCGGGCTGCGCCGAGCGATTGAGCAGGCTTTCCGGCACGGTGAAGTTGGCCTTGCCGGTCGGCGTCTTCCAGACTCGCTCGCGGGCGCCCAGTGGGCGCGGAAAGCCGCCCGGCTGGAACATGCGCTTGTTGAAGTCTTTGAACTGGTCCGGATACGTCCGCTCGATGGCGTCGCGCACCAGCGCGTAGTCGGCGACCCAGGCATCCCAGTTCACCTTGGAGTTCGGCGGCAGCGTCGTCTTGGCCAGGCCGGCCACGATGGCCGGCTCGGAGCGCAGATGCTCGCTGACCGGCTCGCGCTGGCCGCGCGACCCGTGGATGCAGGTGGTCGAGTCCTCCATCGACACCGCCTGGGGTCCGGTCGCCTGGCGGTCGATCTCGATGCGGCCGTTGCACGGCAGCAGATACGTCACCTCGCCCGGGATCAGATGCGTGCGGTTGAGCTTGGTGGCGATCTGCACCGACAGCCGCAGCTTCGTCCAGGCCGGCTCCATGACGCCGTGATCCGGAACGGCGCGCAGGAAGTTGCCGCCCAGGCTGACGAAGCCACGCACCTCGCCCTTCACGATCGCCTCGCAGGCGTCGACCGTGGAGAGCCCGTCCTGGCGCGGCGGCTCGAAGCCGTAGAGCTCCTTCAGCCGATCGAGCGGCACCAGCTTGGTCTTCTCGGAGATGCCGACGGTGCGCTGGCCCTGCACGTTGGAGTGCCCGCGCACCGGCGAGATGCCGGCCCCGGGCTTGCCGATATTACCGCGCAGCAGCAAGAGGTTCGCCACCATCTTGCAGGCCTCGACGCCGTGCACGTGCTGGGTCAGGCCCATGCCGTAATTGGCGATCACGGCATTGGCCTTGCCGTAGGTCGCGGCGGCGGCCTGCATCTCCGAGCGCGGCAGCCCCGACACGGCTTCCAGCGCGGCCCAGTCGCTGTCACGGCAGAACGCGGCGAAGTCTTCGAAGCCGTGCGTGTGCTCGGCGATGAATTGCGTGTCGAGCAGTCGCGGGGCGCCGTCGCGCTGCGCCGTGTCGTCCGCCTCGATCAGCGCCTTGCACAGGCCCGTGATGGCCGCGATGTCGCCGCCCGGCGTCACCTGATAATATTCGGTGGCGATGCGGGTGCCGCCCGCCACCATCTGGATAGGATTCTGCGGATCCGTGAACTGCTCCAGCCCGCGCTCGCGGATCGGATTGAACACCACGATGGGCACGCCCCGCTTGGCGCAGCTCTGCAGCGGATGCAGCATCCGGGGCGAGTTGGTGGTGGTGTTCTGGCCGAAGAAGAAGATGCAGTCCGTCTTGTCGAAATCCTCCAGCAGCACGGTGCCGACCGGCACCCCGATCACCTCCGGCAGCGCCACCGAGGTCGACTCGTGGCACATGTTGGAGCTGTCGGGAAAATTGTTGGTGCCGTACATGCGACCGAAGAGCTGGTACATGTAGCTCGCCTCCAGCGAGGCGCGGCCCGACGTGTAGAAGACGACGGAGCGCGGATCGAGCGCCTCCAGCTCGGCGCCGATCTCGAGAAACGCCTCGTCCCACGACACCTGCACGTACTTGTCGAGCGCCGGATCGTAGCGCAGCGGATGGGTGAGGCGGCCGTTCTCCTCCAGCGCGTGATCCGACCAGCCGCGCAGCTCGGTGAGCGTATGGGAGGCGAAGAAGGCCGGGTCCGTCTTCTTGGGCGTGATCTCCCAGGCGGTCGCCTTGGCGCCGTTCTCGCAGAACTCGAAGACGTGCGGATCGGCCGGTTTCGCCCACGAGCAGGACACGCACATGAAGCCGCCGGGCTTGTTCTGCTGCCACAGAATCTCGCTGCCCAGGACCGTCACCTCCTCCTGGGTCAGGATGGCGGCGAGCGCCTTCACGGACCCCCACCCACCGGCCGGTCCGGAATACGGTTTTTGGACCGCCTTGTGATCCGGGTGCGGCTCGTGATCCGGAGACGCCTTGTGATCCGGGGGCTGCGTCATGCGACCTCGCGACGTTCGGAGACGTGACCGCCACGAAAACGATCACGCCAAGCGAACGCCAAGGCGCCGTCGGGAGTTCCTGTTCGGGCCCCCGATGGCAAGGCGACGGCAAGCGACATCACCAGGACCGTGACGGCATGACACTCGACCTGTTCACGCGCGGCTGCGCCGACCCGGGGGTCGGCTCCGCGGTCGTCCGCGGCACGGGCCGCGCCGGCCAGCACCGCGCC
>NZ_NPEX01000039.1 GCF_003258865.1 Rhodoplanes roseus
GCGGCCGGCCCCGCCGTGCAGATCCGCGGCCTCTACAAGTGGTTCGGCGAGTTCCAGGTGCTGGCCGACGTCGACCTCGCGGTGGCGCGCGGCGAGCGCATCGTCATCTGCGGGCCGTCCGGCTCCGGCAAGTCGACCCTGATCCGCTGTATCAACGCGCTGGAGCCGTTCCAGCGCGGCTCCATCGTGGTCGACGGGGTGAGCGTCACCGACGATCTCAAGCGCATCGACGAGGTGCGCCGCGAGGTCGGCATGGTGTTCCAGCAGTTCAACCTGTTCCCGCACCTCACGGTTCTTCAGAACTGCACATTGGCTCCCATTCATGTGCGGAAAATGCCGCGCAAGGAGGCCGAGGAGATCGCCATGCGCTACCTCGCCCGGGTGCGCATCCCGGAGCAGGCCAACAAGTATCCGGCGCAGCTCTCCGGCGGCCAGCAGCAGCGCGTCGCCATCGCGCGCGCCCTGTGCATGAGCCCGAAGATCATGATGTTCGACGAGCCGACCTCGGCGCTCGACCCCGAGATGGTCAAGGAAGTGCTCGACACCATGGTGTCGCTCGCTCAGGACGGCATGACCATGCTGTGCGTCACCCACGAGATGGGCTTCGCCCGCCAGGTCGCCGACCGCGTCGTCTTCATGGACGCCGGCCAGATCGTCGAGATCAACACCCCGGCCGAGTTCTTCACCACGCCCCGCCACGAGCGGACCAAGCTGTTCCTCGGGCAGATTTTGGGGTGAGGTGCGCGGGTGGCGTATCAGCCTCGCCCGGCGGCTCGGAGGCGATCGAGAAGCGCGGTGACGTCGGACCTAAACTGCTCGAAGGCAGGCCCCGTCTGCGTGGCTCGCTCCAGGACGATCCCGACATCCAGGACGAAGCCGTAGGAGTTGCGCTGGCGATGCCGGAAGGCGCGCAGGCGATCCAGGGCGGCGAAGCAGGTCTCGGAGATCACCGCGTCGCGGACGCCCGGGAACGGATGTGACATCCGCTTCAGCAGCGAGGCATGCCAGCTTTCGCTGCGCTCGATCCGCGCGCCGTCGATCTCGGCCGCGATCAGGCCCATGATGCGCTCGCAGCCCGTGTAGATTTTCTCCACCCCTGACGCGAGGCCCTGGACGGCCAGCCAGGTCCACGCCGGGTCGGTTCCTTCGCGGGCCTCGCGGACCAGCGTCACGCCGGCTTCGAGCAGCCCGACCTCGCGGGCGACGTCGGCGAGCTCGTTCTCGATGTCAACGCAGGTCCCGCGCATCGACCGCGTCCCGCATGAGGCGCTCGACCTTGTGGGGCGGAACCTCGTCCAGATAGATCACGTCGAAGCGGAATCCGCCGAGGCAGTCCTCCACCGAGCCCTCGATCGCGTATTTCAGGTCGGGCGGGCAGGCGGTGACGAGGAGGTCGATGTCGGACGCGGGACCGAACCGGTCGGCGGCGAGTGAGCCGATGACCCTCGCCGTCACGCCGCGTGCCGCGAGCATGTCGCAGGCGGCGCGCGCCCGCTCGATGGCCACGGACCGCCTGACAGCGGTTTCGGCCTTGGCCGGAGCAGCGGGCGGGGTTGGTTCTGCGCGCACGATCGCGCTCCGGGTGGCGAGCATGACGGCCACGATATAAGCGTGCCGGCGCTCTACATCAACGTCGGCGTGCGGTCCGCCCCGGGCGTGCCGTCGCCGCGCTCACTCCCTCCCGGTCGCGATCGGCAGGTCGCCGCGGCCGGCCCATTCGGTCCAGGAGCCGTCGTAGAGGGCGACCGGGTCGCGGCCCAGCGTGTGGAGGGCGATCCACAGCACGGCGGCCGAGACGCCGGAGCCGCAGGTGGTCAGCACCGGCTTTTCCAGGTCGACGCCGCCGGCCGCGAAGGCGGCGCGCAGCTCGTCGGCGGGCCGCAGCGTGCCGTCGCGCACCAGGGCGGCGTGCGGCACGTTGAGCGAGCCCGGGATGTGGCCGGACGGCAGGCCCTTGCGCGGCTCCGGCGCCTCGCCGGTGAAGCGATCGGCGGCGCGGGCGTCGACCACCTGGGCGCTGTTCTCGGCCAGGGTCTTCTGCACGCGGGCGACGTCGGCGACGAGGTCGGGCGGGGTCTTCACCGCGAAGGTCCTGGCCGGACGCGACACCGGGCCTTGCTCCACCGGCCGGGCCTCGGCCAGCCAGCGCGGCAAGCCGCCCTCGAGCACGAACACGTTCTCGGCGCCGAACAGCCGGAACGTCCACCAGACGCGGGGGGCCGAGAACAGGCCGATGCCGTCGTACACGACGATGGTGTCGCGCTCGGAGATGCCCATGGCGCCGACGGCCGTCGCGAACTCGTCCGCCGTCGGCAACATGTGGGGCAGGGACGTCGTCCGGTCGGCGACGGCGTTGATGTCGAAGCGCAGCGCGCCCGGCACGTGGCCGGCCAGATACTCGGCCTCGGCGTCGCGGTTCTGGGTCGGCAGATAGTAGGACGCGTCGAGCACCACGAGATCGGGCGCGCCGAGCTTTTGGGCGAGCCAGGCGGTGGAGACGAGCGGGGAACGGTCGGTCATGGCGGTGGTGATCCTGCGGGCAGGCCGCACCGATCGGCGATCGGCGCGGCTCCGTCATACCCCCGCGCCGGCGCCGCATCAAATCGCCGTCGTCGCGGACGGGACGAGGCCGGCCTCAATTTATGCAGAATCGAATGAACACGGTCGGTGGTATCGCGTTGTCGGGACGGCACCCCCGCACGTCCTCCACCGATCCTGCTTCGGAGCCCATCATGACCTTCACGGCCGCCCATATCTCTCCGTTCGTCGCCCTGCTGGCCGGCATCCTCATCCTGATCATGCCGCGACTGTTGAACTTCATCGTCGCGATCTACCTGATCATCATCGGCCTGGTCGGGCTCAACGCGATCTATCACTTCATCCGGTGAGGCGGACTTGTCCCGCCTTCGAGTCTCTATCCGGCCTCGTCCTGAGAAGCGGCCGAAGGCCGCGTCTCGAAGGGCGGGGGTGGCCTCATGGTTCGAGACGCGCTCCTGACGGAGCGCTCCTCACCATGAGGAGCGAGCGAAATGTGCTGGTTCGCCTTTCACGCGTTGATGAACGGCACCGTGATGCGCGACGGGCGGATCAGCCACTCCGGGACCGGGATGCTCTTGCTGCGCAAAAACTCCGGATCGAACAGGCGCGACTGATAGCGGGTGCCGGAGTCGCACAGGATCGTCACGATGGTCTTGCCGGGCCCGAGCTCCCGGGCGAGCCGGATCGCACCGGCGATGTTGACGCCGGACGAGCCGCCGAGGCACAGGCCCTCGTCCTTGATCAGGTCGAACAGCAGTGGGATCGCCTCCTGGTCGGGAATCTGGAAGGCGAGGTCGATCGGCGCGTCCTCGAGATTCCTGGTGATGCGACCCTGGCCGATCCCCTCGGTGATCGACGAGCCCTCCGCCTTCAGCACCCCGGTCGTGTAGTAGGAGTACAGCGCGGCCCCGCGCGGATCGGCGAGCGCGATCTTGACGTCCCGGCTCTTCGCCTTCAGCGCCATGCCGACGCCGGCCAGCGTGCCGCCGGTGCCGACCGCGCTGACGAAGCCGTCGATGCGGCCGCCCGTCTGCTCCCAGATCTCCGGACCGGTGGTGCGGATGTGGCCCTCGCGGTTGGCGACGTTGTCGAACTGGTTGGCCCAGATCGCGCCGTTCGGCTCGGTCGCCGCCAGCTCGGCGGCGAGCCGGCCGGAGATCTTCACGTAGTTGTTCGGGTTGGCGTAGGGCACGGCCGGCACCTCGACCAGCTCGGCCCCGAAGGCGCGCAGCGTGTCCTTCTTCTCCTGGCTCTGCGTCTCCGGAATCACGATGACGGTGCGGAAGCCGAGCGCGTCGGCCACCATGGCGAGGCCGATGCCGGTGTTGCCGGCCGTGCCCTCGACGATGACGCCGCCCGGCTTCAGGGTGCCGCGCGCGATCGCGTCCTCGATGATGAACAGCGCGGCGCGGTCCTTCACGGACTGGCCCGGGTTCATGAACTCGGCTTTTCCCAAAATCGTGCAGCCGGTCTGCTGCGACGCGCGCTTCAGCTTGATCAGCGGCGTGTTGCCGATCGCGCGCGTCACGTCTTCGCGTATCTGCATGCTGTCTCCGTTCGGCAAGGCGGGCTCTCCGTTCTGAAGCAGGTTTTTAGCCCGCCGGAGCACCGGGGGTCTGGAGAAAAGCTGACCCTATTTCGGGTCGTCCGGGCAATCCTCGTCTCCGCCGCGATCGGATCGCGCATTGACGGGCGCCGACTCTCGCAATATACGAAGTTACATGAGACGTGACGGGCGCCTTTCGGGGGTTCTCCATGTGCTGCTGCACATGGCGGAGCAGCGCGGTCCGGTGACCTCCGAGGTCCTGGCCAAGGCCATGCAGACCAACCCGGTGGTGATCCGGCGGATCATGGCCGGCCTGCGAGAGCGTGGGCTGGTGCGGTCCGGCAAGGGGCACGGCGGCGGCTGGACGCTGGCGCGGGACCTTTCCGCCGTCACGCTGCGCGACGTCTACGAGGCGCTCGGTCGTCCGTCGCTGTTCGCCATCGGCAACCGTGCCGAGGCGCCCGCCTGCCTGGTCGAGCAGGCCGTCAATGGCGCCCTCGACCGGGTTCTCCACGACGCCGAGGCGCTGCTGCTGGCGCGGCTCGGCGAGATCACGCTCGCGGCGTTGAGCGCCGACGTCCACGGGCGCCTCGGTCGTTGCAGTGGCGCCCACACAACGGAGAGTCCGGATGTCACTTGAACCGGCCCCGGCCGACGTCCTCGCCGCCTTCGAGGATCCCGAGAAGGTCGCCCGCTACATGGAGGGACCCACCCGCTTCGTGCCCGGCTATGGCGATCTCCACCGCATGACCGGGGTTCTCCTGGCCGAGCGGGCCCCCCGCGACGCGACCGTGCTGGTGCTCGGCGCCGGCGGCGGGCTCGAGCTGAAGGCGATGGCGGAGGCCCATCCGGCGTGGCGCTTCGTCGGCGTCGATCCGGCCGCCGAGATGCTGCGGCTGGCCGAGCGCACGCTCGGACCGCTCGCGGCGCGGGTGCAGCTCGTCCAGGGATACATCGACGCCGCGCCGGAGGGGCCGTTCGACGCCGCGACCTGCCTGCTGACGCTGCATTTCCTCGACGCCGACGAGCGCCGCCGCACGCTCGGCGAGATCCGGCGGCGGCTGACGCCGGGGGCGCCGTTCGTCGCCGCTCACTCCAGCTTTCCCCAAAATCCCGCCGAGCGACCGCTCTGGTTGTCGCGCTATGCGGCGTTCGCGATCGCAGCGGGCGCCGAGCCGGAGCTCACCGAGAACGCGCGCAAGGTCGTCGAGGCCGCTCTGATGCTGTTCGATCCGGCGCAGGACGAGGCCATCCTGAAGGCCGCCGGCTTCTCCGGCGTGAACCTGTTCTACGCGGCCTTCACGTGGCGCGGCTGGGTGGCCTACGCCTGACGCCGCCTGGGCTCATGGCCGCTTCGTCACGGCCAGCGCCGCGAGCGCCCGCTCGCGGGCGATCTTGTGATCGACCAGCGGCACGGGATAGTCGGTCCCGAGCGTCACGCCGGCGGTTCTCAGCTCCGGCGTCGCAGCGAACGGCGCGTGGACGAACTTGGCTGGAACGCCGCGCAGCTCCGGGACCCATCGCTTCACATAGGCGCCGTCGGGATCGAATTTTTCTCCCTGCAGCACCGGATTGAAGATGCGGAAATACGGGGCCGCATCGGCGCCGGAGCCGGCGACCCACTGCCAGCTCGCCGGGTTGTTGGCCGGATCGGCGTCGACCAGCGTGTCCCAGAACCAGCGCTCGCCCTCGCGCCAGTCGATCAGCAGATGCTTCACCAGGAACGAGGCGACCACCATGCGGACGCGGTTGTGCATGTATCCGGTGGTCCACAGCTCGCGCATGCCGGCGTCGACGATCGGGTAGCCGGTTTTTCCGCGCTGCCAGGCGTGCAGGGCAGACGGATCGCTGCGCCACGGGAACGCGTCGAAGCGCGGCTGATAGTTCTCGGTCGCGAGCCGCGGATGGTGGGCGAGCAGGTGGTACGAGAACTCGCGCCACACCAGCTCGGCGATGAACTTGTCGACATCCTGTGCGGTCGCGCGGCCCGCCTCGCGGGCCACCAGCGCCGCGTGAAACACCTGGAACGGGCTGATCTCGCCGAAGCGCAGATGCGGCGACAGGCGCGACGTCCCGATGCGGTCCGGCCGGTCGCGGTCGCTGGCGTAGCCGGCGAGGGCGCGGTCCAGGAAGGCGGCGAGCTTCTCCTGCGCGGCGGCCTCGCCACGGGTCCAGACGGCCGGGAAGCCGGCCGCCCAGTCGGGGGCGCGGGGCTCGAGCGCCCAGTCGTCGAGCGCCTCGGATCGGAGTCCCGCGACGCCCGGCATCGCCCCGGGCGCCGGTAGGGGCGGGCGCGGCGCCGGCCGGGCCAGCAGGGCGCGCAGGAACGGGGTGAACACGCCGAACGGCCCGCCGGCCTTGGTGCGCACCTGGTCCGGCTCGGCCAGCAGGCCGGCCTGGAACGTGCCCACCGCGATGCCCTGTGACGCGAGGTCGGCCGCGAGGGCGGCGTCGACTACCGCCTCGGCCGGCGCGTAGCGCCGGTTCCATACCACCTCGGCCGCGCTGCTCTCGCGGACCAGATCGGGGATCACCCGGGCGGCCGGCCCGTGCCGCAGCAGCAGCGTCACTCCGCGCGTCCCGAGCGAATGGGCGAGCGAGCGCAACGCGCCGGCGAGCCACCAGCGGCTCGCCGCCCCGGGCGGCCGGACCCCGGGGCTCTCCTCGTCGCGGACCCAGACGGCGACCACGGGCCGGCCCGAGGCCGCGGCGGCCGACAGGGCCGGGTGGTCCGATACCCGCAGGTCGTCGCGAAACCACACGACGACCGGGGTGGCGGACCGGGACGACGACGAAGGGGACGACGACGAAGGGCTCATGGGGCTCGGTCTCTGCGGATCGGCTCGGGGCGCGGCTGAGGCGAAGGGCGGCCAGGGTCCACACCTATACGAGCGGGCGCGCCGAAGAGATCCCCCAGCATGCGACCGATGTAACGGTTCGGTTACCGTATCCTGCCGACTGGCCGGTACTATTCCGGACCTTCACGACTTGTTGGGCCGGGTGCTGTAGCCGTGAACGACGGCCGCACCTTTGTTCTGCACTCGGACTCCGGGCCCATGACCGTCGACGTCAACACGCTGTTTCTCGTCACGATCTATGTCGAGGCCATCCTCGGACTGCTGCTGCTGTTCGCCTGGATGCAGAACTCGGCCATCCAGGCGGTCGCGTGGTGGGGCGGGGCACATCTGCTGCGGGCCGGCTCCATCACGCTGTTCGGCATGTACGGCAGCTGGCCGGACATGATCACCATCGACCTGGCCAACGCCATCCTGCTCACCTCCTTCGCCGTGACCTGGACGGGGGCGCGCGTGTTCGACGGGCGCCGGCCGCTGCCGCTCGCCATGATCGCCGGCGCCGCGCTGTGGCTGATCGGCACCCATTTCGCCTTCACCCAGGGCAAGATGGAGCTGCGCGCCCTGGTCAGCGCCGGCATCATCGCGGCCTATACCTGGCTCACCGCGGCCGAGTTCTGGCGCGGCCGCGCCGAGCCGCTGGTGTCGCGGCTGCCGGCGACGTTCCTGCTGTTCGCGCACGGCGCGTTGTTCCTGCTGCGCACCCCGCTCTCGGCGCTGCTGCCGTGGTCGCCGACCAACCAGGTGTTCGGCAGCGTGTGGCTGACGGTGCTGAGCTCCGAGGCGCTGCTGTTCTCCATCTCGATCGCCTTCATCCTGCTGGCGATGGCGAAGGAGCGCACCGAGTACCGGCACAAGACCGCCTCGATGGTCGACCTGCTCACCGGCATCGCCAACCGACGCGGCTTCCTCAACGAATGCGAGACGGTGGCGCGCCGCCAGGCCGAGGAGCCGCGCCTCACCGCCGTGCTGCTCGCCGACCTCGACAAGTTCAAGTCGATCAACGACCGCTTCGGCCACGCCGTCGGCGACAAGGTCCTGGAGGTCTTCGCCGACACGACCGGCCGCACCGTCCGGCCGTCCGACGTGATCGGCCGCCTCGGCGGCGAGGAGTTCGCCGCCGTGCTGTACGACATCGGCCGTGAGCGGGCGCTGCTGATGGCCGAGGACATCCGCTCGCGCTTCGCCGATGGCGCCAGCCTGGTCGAGGGGCGGCCCATCAACGCCACGGTCTCGATCGGCATGGTGTTGTCGGAGGACCCGGTGCTCGACGTGCCGAAGCTGCTGCGCCACGCCGACCAGGCGCTCTACCGCGCCAAGGAACGCGGCCGCAACCGCGTCGAGATCGCGACGCTCGACCAGCGCAAGTCGGGTTCGTCGCCCCCGAGCAGCGACTACGCCATCGACGCGGCGTGAGTTGTCCGACCGTTCCGGGGTGCAATATCCTGGGTCCGCACCGACTCGGGATGGCGCCATGAGCATCGACCGTGAGACGACAGGCTCCGGCGAGGACCGGCTGATCGCGCGGCATTTCGCGCCACTGGCGACGCATCCGGGGGCGCTCGGGCTCACCGATGACGTCGCGCTGCTGACGCCCCCCGATGGGTGCGAGCTGGTGCTGGAGACCGACGCGATCGTCGCCGGCATGCACTTCTTCGCCGACGACCCGCCGGCATCGATCGCCCGTAAGGCGTTGCGCATCAATCTGTCGGACCTCGCCGCCAAGGGCACGCGGCCGCTCGGCTTCCTGCTGTCGCTGGCGCTGCCGCGGCGGAGCGGCGACGTGACCGTCGACGATCCTTGGCTCGCCGCCTTCGCGGCGGCGTTGGGGGCCGACGCGAAGGCCTATGGCTGCCCGCTGCTGGGCGGCGACACCGTCGCCTCGCCCGGGCCCGTGATGATCTCGGTGACGGTGATCGGGGCGGTGCCGACCGGCACGCTGGTGAAGCGCCGCGGCGCGCGGCCGGGCGACCGGCTGGTCGTCACCGGCACGATCGGCGATGCGGCGCTCGGCCTGCTGATGCGGCTGGAGCGGGCCGGCGCCGGCGACTTCGATCTCGCCGAGGCGGAGCGCGCGCATCTCCTGTCGCGCTACCTGGAGCCGTGCCCGCGCAATGCGCTGGCCGAGGCGGTGCGCACCCATGCCACGGCCGGTATGGACGTCTCCGACGGGCTGGTCGGCGACCTCGCCAAGCTGTGCGCCGTCTCGGGCGTCACGGCGATCGTGGAGACGGCGCGGCTGCCGCTCTCCGAGGCGGCCCGCCGCGTGCTCGCGGCGGCGCCCGAGCTGCTCGCCACCGTCCTGGCGGGCGGCGACGACTACGAGATTCTCTGCACCGTTGCGCCCGAGCGGCTCGCTTCGTTCCTGGCGGCGGCCGCGCAGGCCGGCGTGCCGGCTACCGAGATCGGCGAGATTCTGGTCGGGCAGGGCGCCCCCCGCGTCCTCGGCCCCGACGGCCACCCGGTCGCGCTCGACCGGGCGAGCTTCAGCCACTTCTGACGGCGGCTCACGCCGGCCGGCGCGCGGCCGGGTTCGACGCGCCGATCTCGGAGAGGTCGTACGGCGTCGTCTGATAGATCGCGTTGATCCAGTTCCCGACCAGCAGATGGGCGTGGCTTCGCCACGTGTTCTCGGGCGGCCGCGCCGGATCGTCGTTCGGGAAGTAGTTCTTCGGAATCGCCACTCTCTCGCCGGCGGCGAGGTCGCGGGCATACTCCTCGGCGAGCGAGGTCGTGTCGTATTCGAGATGGTCGAAGATGTGCACGGTCCGGTGCACCGGGTCGTCGAGCAGGCACAGGCCGGTCTCTGCGCTTTCGGCCAGCACGCCGAGCTCGCTCCCGCACGGGATGTCGGCCCGGCGGACCTCGGTCCGTCGCGACACCGGGGTGGAGAAGGTGTCCGAGAAGCCCCTCAGATAGGGGGAGCCCGGCGCCAGCACGCGCTGGCGCACGACGCCGAAGGCCTTTTGCGGCAACTCGTATTTCGGCATGCCGTGGAAATGATGAACCGCCGCCTGCGCGGCCCAGCAGACGGTGAGGCAGCCGTGCACGTGAGACTGGATCCAGTCGAAGATCCGGCGCAGCTCGTCCCAATAGGTGATCTGCTCGAACGGCAGCAGCTCGACCGGCGCCCCGGTGATGACGAAGCCGTCGAACCGCTCCGCCCGCACATCCTCCCAGGCCCGGTAGAATGTCGCCATGTGATCCGCCGTGGCGTGCCGCGAGACGTGGTCCGTGATCTTCACCAGTGTCAGCTCGACCTGCAGGGGCGTCGCGCCGATCAGCCTGGCGAACTGGGTCTCGGTGCGGATCTTGTTGGGCATGAGGTTGAGCAGCCCGATGCGCAGCGGACGGATGTCCTGCCGGACCGCGTCGGTCTCGCGCATGACCATGATGCCCTCCGCCTCGAGTGTGCGGCGGGCCGGCAGGCTGTCGGGAATCGTGATCGGCATGATCTCGTCCGTCTCCGGTTTTCAGGGACGGACGCGGTGGCTTGGACCCGTTTGGTTGCCGGCTCGGCCACATCCTCCCCCGTTCGAGGGAGTGCCACCTTGCCCGGTCGGCAGGTTGGCGTTGGGCGTCGCCCCAACTCTTGATGCAGGACGGACCTTACGGAAATCGTGGCGGGGCGGCAATGCCGGTTCGCGCGTGCCGGCCGACGCTGCGGACGTATCGTCCGGCAAGCTCGCCCCAACGGTACCTCGATAAAATCGACTTAGCGAAAATGCATGGCGACAGGCGGCCTTCGAATGCCGCAAAGCGCAGGGGAGTGTGGATGATGCGCGCACCCCCGGCTGACTGACGAGAGGCCGGCATGCCTGCCACCGACATAAAAAGCATTATCGATATCCACACCCATGTGATCTCCCCGGACACGGTGCGACACCCCCTCGCGCCGCTCGGCGGGACGCAGTCCGACTGGTCGCGCAAACGGCCGACGAGCGCGGCGGACCTGATCGCCGCGATGGACGCGGCCGGCGTCGCCAAGGCCGCGGTCGTCCAGGCCTCGACCGCCTACGGCTGCGACAACGGCTACCTGGCCGAGGCGGTCGCGGCCCATCCGGACCGCTTCACCGGCGTGTTCTCGATCGACATGTTCGCGCCCGACGCGGTGGCGACCTTCGATCGCTGGCATGCGGCCGGGCTCACCGGGCTGCGCCTGTTCACCACCGGCAGCACCAGCCCCGGTCAGGCCTCGTGGCTCGCCGATCCGCGCACCTTCCCGGTGTGGGAGCGGGCCGAGGCGCTCGGCGTGCCGGTGTGCCTGCAGATGCGCCCCGAGGGGCTCGCCGACCTGACGACGCTGCTCGACCGCTTCCGCACGGTGCCGATCGTTCTCGACCATCTGGCCCGCGTGGTGCTGTCCGACGGACCGCCCTATGCGGCGGCCGCCTGGCTGTTCGCGCTGGCCGACCGGCCGAACCTCTTCCTCAAGCTGACCAGCCGGACGGTCGAGCAGTCGGCCGAAGGCGGCTCGACCCCCGAGGCCTTCTTCCCGCGCCTGGTCGCCGCCTTCGGGGCCGACCGGATCGCCTGGGGCTCCAATTTCCCGGCGCATGCCGGGCCGATGGCGCGGCTCGTCGACGCGGCGAAGCGGGCGCTGGCCTGCCTGAGCGCGGCCGACCGCGCCCAAATCTTCGCCGGAACGGCGCAGCGCCTCTATCCGGTTCTCGCCGATCGCACGGAGGTGACGGCATGACGACCCCGATCGCATTGACCATCGCGCTCGGCGCGAAGCCGTGGCGCGCCGCGCTGTCCGGCCCGGCTGCCGTTGCCGAGACCTTCACGCTGTCCTTCGCCGAGGTGTCGCCGATCCATCGTGCCTTCGCGCCGATGGTCCGCGAGCAGAAATTCGACCTGAGCGAGCTCGCCGTGGTCACCGCCGTGCAGGCCTTCGCGGCCGGCAAGCCGGTGGTGCTGCTGCCGGTCGTGCTGGCGTCGCGCTTCCAGCATCGCTGCCTGATCACCCGGCGCGACGCGCCCGCCACCCTGGAGACTCTCGCCGGGCGGCGCATCGCCGTGCGGGCCTACAGCCAGACCACCGGCATGTGGATCCGCGGCATCCTGCAGAACGACCATGGCGTCGATCCGGCCTCGGTCCGCTGGGTGACCCAGGAGGGCGCGCATGTCGCCGAGTGCGACGACCCGGCCTGGGTCGAGCGCACCGCGGCGGGGCGCAAGCTCGTCGATCTGCTGCGCGACGGCGAGGTCGACGCGGCCATCCTGGGCAACGACCTGCCGGACGACCCGGCCTTCGTGCCGGTGTTCCCGGACCCCGACGCGGCCGCCCGCGCCTGGTACGCGAGGCACGCCGTGCTTCCGATCAACCACGTGATGGTGGTGAGCCGGGCGGTGGCGGAGCGCGATCCCGCGGTCCTGCGCGACGCGTGGGCGCTGCTGAAGGCGGTGCGGCCGGCACCGGCCGCCTCGGGACCGGACATGACGCCGATCGGGATCGAAGCGATCCGGCCGGGCGTCGAGACGGTGCTGCGGTTCTGTCGCCAGCAGAGCCTGCTGGCGCGCGACGTCACGGTCGACGCGCTGTTCGCCGACGCCGCCGCGCTGCTCGGCGCGGCGGCGGTCCGCTGACCGGGAGGCGATCATGACGGCAGTGACGACGTCGGCGGTCGAGCGACCGCGCGGCAAGGCCGGGCGCAAGCCCTTCTACAAGGACATGTCGGTGCAGGTGTTCGCCGGCATGGCGGCCGGGGCGCTGATCGGATGGCTGTGGCCGCAATCGGCGGACTTCATGCGGACGCTGGGCGACCTGTTCATCAGGCTGATCGCCATGTTCGTGGGGCTGATCATCTTCTGCGCCGTGGTGCACGGCATCGCGACGGTGCGCGAGGCCAAGAAGGTGGGCCGGGTGGCGATCCGGGCGCTGATCTATTTCGAGGTCGTGACCACGTTCGCGCTGGTGATCGGGCTGTTCATGATCAACGTGCTCGGCCCGGGCCGCGGCATGAACCTCGACCTGCACTCGATCTCGGGCGCCGGGCTCGACCCGTATCTGGCGACCGCGCACAAGATCACGGCCAACGGGTTCCTGCTCGGCATCGTGCCGCACACCGCCGTCTCGGCCTTCACCGAGGGCAACGTGCTGCAGGTGGTGTTCACCTCGGTGCTGTTCGCCTTCGGCCTGCTGGCGCTCGGCCGGCGGGCCGATCCGATGATCGAGATGATCGACATCACCAAGCGGACCGTGTTCAAGATCATCGGCTACGTCATGTGGCTGGCGCCGATCGGCGCGATGGGGGCGATCGGCTTCACGGTCGGCAAGTTCGGCATCGCCTCGCTGGTGTCGCTCGGCGCCATGGTGGTCGAGTTCTATCTCACCTGCCTCTTGTTCATCGTCTGCGTGCTGTGGCCGATCGCGCGTTTCAGCGGCATCTCGCTGTGGAAGCTCGCCCGCTACATCCGCACCGAGCTGCTGATCGTGATCGGCACCTCGTCGTCGGAGTCGGTGTTCCCGCAGCTCGTCGAGAAGCTGCAGCGGGCCGGCTGCGACGAGGCGATCGTCGGCCTGGTGCTGCCGACCGGCTACGCCTTCAACCACGACGGCACCTGCCTGTACTTCGCGGCGGCGTCGGTGTTCCTGGCCCAGGCGGTGGGGATCGATCTGTCGATCTGGCAGCAGCTCGGGCTGCTCGGCATCCTGCTGGTCACCTCGAAGGGCGGCGCCGGAGTGGCGGGGTCGGCCATCGTCGTGCTGGTCTCGACGCTCGCCGCCACCGGCACCGTGCCGGTCGCGGCGGTCGGCATCATCCTCGGCGTCCATCGGCTGATGTCGTCGGCCTTCGTCGCCGTCAACATCCTGGGCAATGCACTGGCGACCCTGGTGGTGTGCCGCTGGGAGAACGCCCTCGACCAGGCCGCGCTCACGCGGGCGCTCGACGGCGAGACGATGGAGCCGGTGACGGAGTCGGCCGCCGCCTGAGCGGATCGGACGAGCGGAAGCGGGCGAGGCGGCAGGTCCGCTTCGCCCGTTCGCGTCAGTCCAGCGCGTCCTCGAGGCCGGCCGGGACGCGGGCCGGGAGCTCGCTGGAGGCGACCACCACGGTGACGCCGGGCAGCTCGCGGAAGGGCTGGAGTTGCTCCTCGGTGGCGCCGGAGTCGGTCACCAGGGTCCACGGGCGGTTGAGCGGCAGCCAGGCCGGCTGGTGGGCGCTGCCGAGCTTGGAGGCGTCGGCGAGCAGGAACACCGAGGCGGCCTGCTGCACCATCGCCTCCTTGAGCGCGACCTGCTCCTGCGTCGCCTCGCACAGGCCGCGGCCGGCGACGACGCCGTCGGCGCCGAGAAACAGCTTGTCGGCGGTCAGGCGGCGCACCGCCAGCTCCGCCAGCGGGCCGAACGTGCCCATGCTGATCGACCGCACATTGCCGCCCAGCACGGTGAGGGCGATCTCGTCGGAGATCGCGAACACCGGCAGCAGCGCCAGATTGTTGGTGACGATCGACAGCCGGCGGTCCTTCAGCCGCAGGCCGAGCGCCTCGACGGTCGAGCCGACGTCGAGCAGCACGCTGTCGCCGTCCTCGACCAGCCGCGCCGCCGCGGCGGCGATCGCCTGCTTGGCCTGCAGGTTGATGTGCTCGCGGCTGGACAGCGTCGCCTCCGGTGCCGGCCGGGACAGGATCGCGCCGCCATAGGTGCGCGTCACCGCACCCGAGCTGGACAGCCGATGCAGGTCGCGCCGCACCGTGGACAGCGAGACGTCGAGCCGGCGGGCCAGCTCTTCCACGTTCTCCTCACCGGCCCGGATCAGATCGAGAATGTGCTGCTCGCGTTCGCGTCGTCTCCGCATGGCGTTCCGAACCGGCCGAAGCCCCTCCCGTTCAGCGACGAACCGCGAGCTCCGCAGCCTGCCGCAGCGCCTCTATCATGCTGCCCTCGTCCGCGATGCCGCGGCCGGCGATGTCGAATGCGGTACCATGATCCACCGAAGTGCGGATCACAGGCAAGCCGACCGTGATGTTCACGCCGGCTTCGAGCCCCATCACCTTGATCGGGATGTGACCCTGGTCGTGATACATCGCGATCACGAGGTCGAAGTCGCCCCGGTAGGCGCGGAAGAACAGCGTGTCACCGGGCAGCGGGCCTTCGACGCTCCAGCCGCGGTCCCGGCACGCCTTCACGGCCGGGACGATCTTGGCCTCCTCCTCGCCGTGACCGAACAGGCCGTTCTCGCCGGCATGCGGGTTGATGGCGCACACGCCGATTCGCGGCTGCGTCATGCCGGCGGCGACCAGCGTCGCACGGCCCCGCGAGATGGTGCGCTCGACCAGCCCGGGCTCGATCTTCGCGACGGCGTCGACGAGACCGATATGGGTGGTCACGTGGATCACCCGCAGGCGCGGGCCGACCAGCATCATCGACACCTCGGGCGTGCCGGTGAGATGCGCCAGGAGCTCGGTGTGGCCCGGAAACTTGTGGCCGGCGGCGTGCAGCGCCTCCTTGTTGAGCGGCGCCGTGCAGATCGCGTCGGTCTCGCCGGTGCGGCAGAGCTCGGCCGCCTTGGCGATGTAGCGATAGGCGGCCTCGCCCGAGGCGGCGAGCATCTGCCCGAACGGATGGCCGGGCGGCACCGCCTTCAGGTCGATGCAGTCGATCGTGCCGAGCGTGTCGCGGGCCTCGGCCGGCGTCTCGATCGTGTTGATCGTCGGTGAGGCGCCGACGATCGCGGCCGCCTCCTGCAGGCGCACGGCGTCGCCGATCACGACCGGCCGGCACATCTCGTAGACGTCGGGATGCGCCAGCGCCTTGACGACGATCTCCGGGCCGACCCCGGAGGGGTCGCCCATGGTGATGGCAATGACGGGGCCGGGCATGGGGTCAGTCCCTCTGGGATGCGGCGCCCGAGCGGAGGCGCTCGAGGCAATGGAGCAGCGTGGCGTCGGTGCCGAAGCCGCCGGCCTTGGTGGCGATCGGCAGCGCCACCGATCCGACCGTGACGCCGAGCGGCACGCCCGGCTCGACCTCGTCGAGCAGCCGGATGCCGGTGACGCCGATGCGGGCCAGGAGGGCGCAGACGGTGTCGCCGCCGGTCGCGACGATGCCGCCGAGATGCGCCGTCGCGGGCGCCACCAGGTCGGCGAGCCGCTTCGCCACGTCGCCGCCCTGGCGGAGGTCGCTGTCGGGACCGAACTCGGTTACGACGAGCACGTCGCCCTCGCCGAGCGCGGCGCCGATGCGGGCAGTCAGCTCGTGGCCGGCCGTGACGGCGCCGGCGGCGTTGCGCAGCACCGCCTCGGGCACCAGGACCGGGGTGACGCGGCCGGAGGCCGAGAGCGTCTCGGTGGCGGCCCGCGACGCCTCGGCGACGCTGCCGACCAGGACCAGGACGGGACCCTGGACAGCCGGCACGGCGGGCGGCGGCGGATCCGCGGGGGCCACCTGCCGGGCGAGCGCCGCGGCCAGTCCGCCGGTGCCGACGAACAGCAGCCGGTCGGCGAGGGGCAGGGCGGCCCGGGCGGCGAGCGCCAGATCCTCCTCGGTCGCGGCATCGCAGACGACCGCGTCGCAGCCCTCGGCGATGGCGGCCGTGATCACGCCCCGCACCATCCCGTCGCCACGGAGGAGCTGGTCGAGCGGCACGACGCCGGACTTCAGGCCGGCGGCCTTCAGCACGGCCGGCAGGTAGCCCGACTCGTAGGTGTGGTCGCGCGCCCAGAGCGGCGTCTCTTCGAGCCGCTGGCCGGCGACCAGGACGCGGCCGGTCTCGGTGGTGCGGCCCATGGCCGGGAAGGCCGGCGCCACGAAGGCGATGGTCGGGCGGCCGTTGCGGCGGAGGGCGGCGAGCAGCGCCGCCGTCTCGGCCGCGGGCTGCCCGCGCAGTGTCGAGTCGATCTTCTTGTAGAGATGCTGCCCGGGGCGGCCGCGGGCGGCCAGCACGGCGGTCTGGCGGGCGGCGGCGTCGGCCGCCGACAGCCGGCGGCTGTCGGCATCGACCGAGACCACCGGGGCGTCGCCGACATCGCCGTCGCCCCAGGTCACCACGGTCTCCAGCCCGCGCCGCGCGAAGGCGATCGCCGTGTCGGCGGCGCCGGTGAGATCGTCGGCGAGGATGAGCCAGGCGGTGTCGGCGGCGGTCACGTCACGCCTCCTTGTGGGCGGCGGGACCCACGGCCGCCGGTGCGACGGCCGGATCCGCGTGCTCGTCCGGCAGCTCGGCGGGGGCGCCGACCATGCGGGCCGTCCACGCGGTGACCAGCGGCACCAGGATGGCGGTGACCACCACGCAGGCGGCGACCAGGATGGTCGCGTGCTTGGCGGCCTCCGTGTAGACCGGGTTCGACGCCGCGATGATGGCCGGCACGGCGGCCGCATTGCCGGCGGTCGAGGCGGCCGCGACGCCCGCGACACCCGTACCGCCGGTCAGCCGGTCGGCGAAGAACAGCGGGATGCCGGTGATCACCACGACGGCGACGCCGAGCGCGAGGCCGAGCAGGCCGGCCTGCCAGACCTTGGTCAGATCGAGGCCGGCGCCGAGCGCGAAGGCGAAGAAGGGAATCATCACCGGCACGGCCTTGGCGAGAAAGTCGCGCATCTCGCGGTCGAGATTGCCGAGGATCATGCCGACCACGAGCGGCAGGATGCCGCCGACCAGGGTCTGCCAGGGGAACGCCGACAGGCCGGCGACGCCGAGCGTCACCATGGTCAGGAACGGCCCGGACTCCAGCGACATGATGGTGTAGGCGCCGACGTCGCGCGGCTTCCCGTACTGGCCCATCAAGGCCATGTAGAGCCCGCCATTGGTGTCGTTGAACGCCGCCACGACGGCGAGCGTCGAGAGGCCCGCGAACATGCCGGCCTCGATCGGCGCCTCGCCGAGCAGGCGCCCGAGCACCACGCCGGCCGCGACGCCCAGGGCGATCTTCACGGCGAACAGCGTGCCGCCCTTCTTGATGATGTAGGGCGTCGCCTTGAAGTCGATGCTGGCGCCCATGCACACGTAGAAGACGGCCAGGATGGTGAGGGCGCCGGTGAACAGCGCGCCCGTGAACGAGCCGAAGAACTTCGGCGTGTTCGGGGCCAGGGTCGCGATGACGGCGCCGAGCAGCAGGGGAACGACCATCATGCCGCCGGGCACCCGCTCGATGCCACGCTTGATCGGAATTTGTTTCACGGGCTCAACCTTTCTATGACCGAAACGCGCAGATTTGGTCGGGGGTGTGTCAACAAGCGGCAGTAGAAAGTCGTCAGCCGCGTCACAATTGCGCACTCCGCGCAAAAATCAAGCGTCGCGGATCAAACTGCGCATGTTTTACGACATATTCGGAACGCCAGGTCCAACGCGCATGCATGGCTCGCGGATCCGCGCCGCGAATCGTTCCATCTGCGGTCCGGGCAGCGGGCGCTGATCACAAGCTGTGCAGGGCGAGAGAATCGATACTGGCCGGCGCCGGGCCGGGAGAATATTGTTCCTCCCCCTGCGCCGGAGCCCCCATGACCGCGATCACCGATGTGCCTGCCGGAGTCGACGACCGGCTGGCTCGCCGCAACGCCCTCGTCCTCGCCGTCGCCCAGGCGCTGGCCGGGGGGAATACGGCCGTGGTGTTCGGCACCGCCGGGCTGGTCGGCACCATGCTGGCGCCGGACCAGGCCTACGCCACCGTGCCGGTGAGCACCTTCGTGCTCGGCCTGTGGACCGGAACGCTGCCGGTCGGCGCCATCGCCAAGCACTACGGACGGCTCGTCGCCTTCGAGATCGGCACGCTTCTGGGCCTGTTCGCCGGCCTGCTGTGCGGGACCGCCGTGATCACGGCGAGCTTTCCGCTGTTCTGCGCCGGCACGTTCTGCGGCGGCCTCTATGCGGCCGCCCACCAGTCCTACCGGTTCGCGGCCGCCGACACGGCGAGCGACGCGTTCAAGCCCAAGGCGGTGTCCTGGGTGCTGGCCGGCGGCGTCATGGCCGGCGTGTTCGGCCCGCAGCTGATCATCGCCACCAAGGACGTGCTGCCGCAATACGTCTTCGCCGCCAGCTACCTGGCGCAGTCGGTGGTGGCCGTGGTGGCGGCCCTGGTGCTGCTCCTGGTGCGCTTCCCGGACCCGCATGGCGGCGCGGCGCGGGTCGGCGGCCCGGCGCCGCGCCCGCTGGTGGTGATCTTCCGCCAGCCGCGGCTGGTGACGGCGGTGATCTGCGGCCTCGCCAGCTACGCCGCCATGAACCTGATGATGACGGCGGCGCCGGTCGCCATGATCGCGTGCAACCACTCGGTCACCGACGCGGCGCTCGGCCTGCAGTGGCACGTGATGGCGATGTACGCCCCGAGCTTCTTCACCGGCGGGCTGATCGCGCGGTTCGGCTGCGGCCGGGTGATCGCCGCCGGCCTGGCGCTGACCGCGGCGGCCGGGGCGGTCGGCTGGGCCGGCACGTCGCTGGCCCATTTCTGGCTCGCCCTGATCCTGCTCGGGGTCGGCTGGAACTTCGCCTTCGTCGGCGCCACCGCCCTGGTGACCGCCTGCCACACCCCGGCGGAGCGCAACAAGGTCCAGGCCGTGAACGACTTCTTCGTCTTCGGCGCGATGGCGATCGGCTCCTTCGCGTCGGGCCACATGCTGGCCCGGCACGGCTGGCCGCTGGTCACCGAGGTGGTGCTGGGGGCCGTGGTGACGACCGCCGCGCTGCTCGCCTGGATTGTGCTGGCCGGGCGCCTCCGCGCCGCGCCGCAGGCCTGATCGCGCCGGCTCGGTCGCCCGGGATCGGGCAGTTTCGATTGCGTCGCCATAGGCTTTTTGGCAATGTCCGCCGCGCGGAATTGCGGGCGGCCGGCATGGGGCGTCGGCCGTGACTTGCGCCCCCATCGGGGCTCTTCTGCCAGCGACACAATCGAGGGTCTTCAATGACAGCTTTGTGGGTCATCGTCCTTTGCGGGGCGTTTTCGATCGTCTACGCCGTCTGGGCGGTACGCTCCGTGTTGGCGGCGGACGCCGGCTCGGCCCGGATGCAGGAGATTTCAGCCGCCGTGCGCGAGGGCGCGCAGGCCTATCTCAAGCGCCAATACACTTACATCGGCATCGTCGGGGTGGTGATCTTCCTGCTTCTGGGCGTGTTCCTGGGCTGGCTGGTCGCGGTCGGCTTCGCCATCGGCGCGGTCCTGTCGGGGGCGGCCGGCTTCATCGGCATGAACGTCTCGGTGCGGGCCAATGTGCGCACCGCCCAGGCGGCGATCACGTCGCTGGCCGGCGGTCTCGACATGGCCTTCAAGGCGGGCGCCATCACGGGCCTGCTGGTCGCCGGCCTGGCGCTGCTCGGCGTCACCGTCTATTTCGGCTTCCTGACCGGCACCATGCACTTCGCCGCCAGTGACCGCGTCGTCATCGACGCGCTGGTGGCGCTCGGCTTCGGCGCCTCGCTGATCTCGATCTTCGCCCGTCTCGGCGGCGGCATCTTCACCAAGGGTGCGGACGTCGGCGGCGACATGGTCGGCAAGGTCGAGGCCGGCATCCCGGAGGACGACCCGCGCAACCCGGCCACCATCGCCGACAACGTGGGCGACAATGTCGGCGACTGCGCCGGCATGGCGGCCGACCTGTTCGAGACCTATGCGGTGACCACCGTCGCCACCATGGTGCTGGCCGCGATCTTCTTCCGCGGCACGCCGCTGCTGATGCCGATGATGACGCTGCCGCTCGGCATCGGCGGCCTGTGCATCATCACCTCGATCATCGGCACCTTCTTCGTGAAGCTGCCGGCGAACGAGTCGATCATGGGCGCCCTCTATCGCGGCTTCATCGCCACCGCGATCCTGTCGCTGGTCGGCATCGCCGGCGTCGTCGCGCTGCTGATCGGCTTCGGCCCGCTGCAGGGCGTCGGCTACTCGGGCTGGCACCTCTATCTCTGCGGCATCACCGGCCTGGCCGTCACCGGCCTGATCGTGTGGATCACCGAGTACTACACCGGCACCGACTTCCGCCCGGTGCAGACCATCGCGAAAGCGTCGGTGACGGGTCACGGCACCAACATCATCCAGGGCCTCGCGGTGTCGCTCGAGTCGACCGCGATGCCCACCATCGTGATCATCGCCGGCATCCTGATCACCTACGGCCTCGCCGGCCTGTTCGGCATCGCCATCGGCGTCACCACCATGCTGGCGCTGGCCGGCTTCGTGGTCGCGCTCGACGCCTTCGGCCCGGTGACCGACAACGCCGGCGGCATCGCCGAGATGGCGGGCCTGCCCAAGGAGGTGCGCAAGTCGACCGATGCGCTCGACGCGGTCGGCAACACCACCAAGGCGGTCACCAAGGGCTACGCGATCGGCTCCGCCGGCCTCGGCGCCCTGGTGCTGTTCGCCGCCTACAACGAGGACCTGAAGTACTTCATCGCCAACTCGGCGACGCATCCGTACTTCGCCGGCGTCAATCTCGACTTCGCCCTGACCAACCCCTACGTCGTCGTCGGCCTGCTGTTCGGCGGCCTGCTGCCGTACCTGTTCGGCGCGATGGGCATGATGGCGGTCGGCCGTGCCGCCTCGGCGATCGTCGAGGAGGTGCGTCGCCAGTTCCACGAGCGTCCCGGCATCATGAAGGGCACCGAGAAGCCCGACTACGGCCGCGCCGTCGACCTGCTGACCAAGGCCGCCATCAAGGAGATGGTTATCCCGTCGCTGCTGCCGGTGCTGTCGCCGATCGTCGTCTACTTCGCGATCTACGTGATCGCCGGGGGCGGCGCGGCCGGCAAGTCGGCGGCCTTCTCGGCGGTCGGCGCGATGCTCCTGGGCGTGATCGTCACCGGCCTGTTCGTCGCCATCTCGATGACGTCGGGCGGCGGCGCCTGGGACAACGCCAAGAAGTACATCGAGGACGGCAACTACGGCGGCAAGGGCTCCGAGGCCCACAAGGCTTCGGTGACCGGCGACACCGTCGGCGACCCCTACAAGGACACGGCGGGTCCCGCCGTGAACCCGATGATCAAGATCACCAACATCGTGGCGCTGCTGCTCCTGGCCATCCTGGCGCACTGAGCCGCGATACGGTTCGACGAGACGAAGCCCCGCGGTGCGAGCCGCGGGGCTTTTTCGTTAGTGGGGCGGGGCGCCGGCAGATGAGTCCGGCCTGGCGGCATCTCGCGTTCCTGGTCATGGCCGGGCTCGTCCCGGCCATCCACGATCTTGCTTTGCGATGGCATCCGAGACGTGGATAGCCGCGACAAGCGCGGCCATGACGGGTCGGAGTTCGTGACGTTCGAAACTACGCCGTGGCGCGGAAGGCGGCGGCGAGCAGTTTCAGGACGGCGCGCGCCTCGCGGTCGGATGTGGTCGCATGGAGCGCCACCTTGCGGCGGGGCAGCTTCGGAAGGCCGAGCGCCGGGCCGTGGTCGATGGTGCCGGCCGGCGCGACGCGGCGGGCGAGTGCGGCCACCGCGAGGCCGGCCGCGACTGCCGCCCCGATGGTCGCGACGCCGCCGCCGACGAACACCTCGGTCCAGGGGATGCCGGCCTCGGTCAGCGCCCGGACCGCCATCACCCGCACGCTGCACGGCTCCGCCTGGGCGGCGAGCCGCAGCGGCTCGCCGGGCCGGCGGACGAAATCCGGCGCGCCGATCCAGCCGAATTCATCCTCGAGCAGGATCTCGCCGCCGCGGCGGCCGTCGTCGTGCTGCAGCACCACGGCCGCGTCGACGATTCCGCGATCGAGCTCCACCAGCACGTCGGTCGAGGAGGCGATGCGCATCTCCAGGACCACGCCGGGCGCCGTCTCTCCGAGGCGGCGGAGCAGCCGCGGCAGCTCGGCACCGATCACGTGATGGCTGATGCCGATCACCAGGCGTCGTGCCGCCGGCGCGAAGGCGCCGACCGCCGTCTCGTGGGCGGCGACGAGATTGCGGGCCGGCTCCAGGAACGCCTGTCCGTCGGCCGAGAGCCGCACCAGCCGCGGCGTGCGCTCGACCAGGCGGCGGCCGAGCCGCTCCTCTAGCCGCTTGAGCTTGAGGCTGACGGCCGATTGGGTCGTGTCCAGCGCCTCGGCCGCGCGGGTGAAGCTCTTGAGGTCGGCGATCAGCACGAAGGTGCGGATCGTGTCGATGTCGAGCGGGGCGGCGGTCATCATTGCAGTCCGTAATCATAGAAATGCTGATGCATTCCGTTCCAAAATCATACACGCGGCGATAGCCTCCTGTCACCCGCTCGTCCGGGCGGTCCTGAACACGGAGACACGACCATGCCGCTGACCCGCATCTCGCTTCGCAAGGGCAAGCCCGCCGCCTATCGCAAGGCGATCCGCGACGGTCTCTACGCCGCCATGCGCGAGACCTACACGGTCCCGGAGGGCGACCGCTTCATGCTGGTGAGCGAGCACGACCCCGAGGACTTCGATTACGGCCCCGACTATTTCGGGATCCACCGCAGCGACGACCTCGTGATCATCCAGCTCACCGTCAGCAACACCCGCAGCTTCGCCCAGAAGCAGGCGCTGTTCCGGCGGATCGTCGAGCTCCTGGGGGAGAGCCCGGGCGTGCGGCCCGAGGACGTGTTCATCAACCTGGTCGAGGTGGTGAAGGAGAACTGGTCGTTCGGCTACGGCGACGCGCAATACGCCGACCCGGTCCCGCAGGAGTCGTGATCCGGGGGCGCAGCGTTCGTCAGCTCGGTCTGGGGAGCTGCGTCGCCGCCTCCAGGGCGGCGGAGAGATTCGACTTCACCACGGCGAGGCCGTCACCAAGCCTGCCCTGTTGTTCGGCCGTGAGCCCCTTGAGCATCTCGGTCCGGGTCGCGAGGATGACTTCGGTCACCTGGGTGATCAAGGGCCGGGCCTGCTCGGTCAGATGCACGTGCCAGAAGCGGCGGTCGTTCGCCATCGGTCGGCGTTCGACCAGACCGCTCGCCTCGACATGATCGATCAGCCGGCCGACGGTCGATTTCTCGATCTCCAGCTCGTCGGCCAGTTCCGACTGCGACAGGCCGTCCCGGCTGGCGAGCATCGCCAGCACGGCCCATTGCGCGCGCGTCAGGCCGAACGGCTGCAGCCGGCGGTCGATCACCTTACGGAGCAACCGTGCGGCGTCGCCGAGCAGGAAACCCAGGCCCTTGTCGTCCTCGTGGATGATCATCGGTCGGTTCCTGAGTACAGCGGCGCGGCTCCGGCCGGCAAGGCCCGATCCACCAGTCGCCGCGGGCTCGTGATGGCATTCGCCAAGCATATAGTAAGCAAGCCAACGGTTGCGACGCGGATCAATTCCTGCCTGCCGCAATGGTTAGTCTGTCCATACAGGCGAGATTTGCTGCTTCAGCGGTGAGAGGAGGTCTTTACTATTGAAGTATTACAACAGAAGGGTATCCATCGATTTGGAGATCGTAATGTATTGTCATGTTAAAACGCGGCATGTCATAGACATAAATCAAAGAATAAGGGGTTCGCGTTCTGCATGATGCCGTCGATTGCTCGATCGGCGGGATGCTCGCCGGGAACTCGAAGGGAGAGATCAATGGACGCCGTCACGACCAGCCCGACGATCAACGTCAAGCTGCGCACCTGGGTCGACGAGATGGCGGCCCTGTGCAAGCCCGATCAGGTCGTCTGGGTGGACGGCACGCAGGAGGAGTACGACCGGCTGTGCGACATGATGGTGGCGGCCGGCACCTTCATCCGCCTCGACCCCGCGAAGCGGCCGAACTCGTTCCTGGCCCGCTCGCACCCGTCCGACGTGGGCCGGGTGGAGGACCGGACGTTCATCTGCTCCGTCAACAAGGATGACGCCGGTCCGACCAACAACTGGAGGCCGCCGGCGGAGATGCGGGCGACCCTGCGGGGGCTGTTCGACGGCTGCATGGCCGGTCGCGCCATGTATGTGATCCCGTTCAGCATGGGGCCGATCGGCTCGCCGATCGCCAAGGTCGGCGTACAGATCACCGACAGTCCCTATGTCGTGGTCAACATGCGGATCATGACCCGCATGGGCACGGCCGTGCTCGACGCGCTCGGCCCCGACGGCAGCTTCATCCCGTGCATGCATTCGGTCGGCGCGCCGCTCGCGCCTGGCCAGCAGGACGTGCCGTGGCCGTGCGACGGCGACATCAACCGCAAGTACATCGTGCATTTCCCGGAGACCTACGAGATCTGGTCCTACGGTTCCGGATACGGCGGCAACGCGCTGCTCGGAAAGAAGTGCCTGGCGCTGCGGATCGCGTCGGTGATGGCGCGCGACGAGGGCTGGCTCGCCGAGCACATGCTGATCATGGGCATCCAGGCGCCGAGCGGCGAGAAGACCTATCTGGGGGCGGCGTTCCCGAGCGCCTGCGGCAAGACCAACCTCGCCATGCTGGTCCCGCCGAAGGAGTTCGACGGCTGGAAGGTGCTGACCGTCGGTGACGACATCGCCTGGATCAAGAAGGGTCCGGACGGCACGCTGCGGGCGATCAATCCGGAATCGGGGTTCTTCGGCGTCGCGCCGGGAACCAACACCAAGTCGAACCCGAACGCGATGAAGACGATCGAGAAGAACACGATCTTCACCAACTGCGCGCTCACCGACGACGGCGACGTCTGGTGGGAGGGCATGACCGACCAGCCGCCGGCCCATCTGATCGACTGGAAGGGCGAGGACTGGACGCCGGGCTGCGGCCGCCCCGCCGCGCATCCGAACGCGCGTTTCACGGCACCGGCCGGCCAGTGCCCGTCGATCGATCCGGCTTGGGAGGACCCGGCCGGCGTGCCGATCAGCGGCTTCGTCTTCGGCGGCCGCATGAGCAAGGAGATGCCGCTGGTGTTCCAGGCGTTCAACTGGAGTCACGGCGTCTATCTCGCGGCCACCATGGGCTCGGAGGCCACCGCCGCGGCGATCGGCCAGGCGGCCATGCGGCGCGATCCGATGGCGATGCTGCCGTTCTGCGGGTACAACATGGCCGACTATTTCGGCCACTGGCTCAATGTCGGGCGCAAGGTGCCGAACCCGCCGCGCATCTTCCGGGTCAACTGGTTCCGCAAGGACGAGAACGGCAAGTTCCTGTGGCCGGGCTTCGGCGAGAACATGCGGGTGCTGAAATGGATCGTCGATCGCCTGCACGGCCGCGGCTACGCGGTGGAGAGCCCGATCGGCTGGATGCCGCGGCACGAGGACCTCGAATGGAAGGGCCTCGATTATCCGGCCGACACCTTCTACGCGCTGATGGCGGTCGGCCGCGAGGAGGGCGCCAAGGAAGCGCACGCCCACGAGGAGCAGTTCGACAGGTTCTTCGACCGGCTGCCGAAGGAGTTCATCTTCGAACGTGAGCTGCTGCGATCGCGACTGTGGCGTTCGCCCGATCGCTGGGAGCTGGCGCACGAGGACGTGGTCCGGCCGGAGGTCTGAGCCGCGGCCGAACGATCATGCGACGACGCCCCGCGGCGTGCGCCGCGGGGCGTCCTTGTCGCGGTCTCGGGCCCGGCGACGAGAGAGGCCGGTCTGCGGCCGACGCCAGGGCCGCGCCCGACCCGTCGAGGAGCTCATGCTGAACAGGCTCGAAGCGTGGGCCCGCTCGCTCCGCCGCGAGGCGCATGCCCTCTACATCGCGGCGCGCCACCCGCGGACGCCCTGGTACGCCAAGGTGTTGGCGGTCGCGATCGCGGCTTACGCGCTGTCTCCGATCGACCTGATCCCCGATTTCATTCCGGTTCTCGGGCTGGTCGACGAACTGCTGCTTCTGCCTGCCGCGATCGCGGGCGTGCTGAGCCTCGTGCCCGTCGACGTGATCGAGGAAAGCCGGGCGCGAGCGGCTGCAGAATCCGAGCGCCCGCGCGGCTGGGCTGGTGCGGCGATCGTCGTCGCCGTCTGGGCCGCCATCGTCGGCGGGGCCGCTTGGGTGGCCTACGGCTGGTACCGGTCCTGACCGGTCGCGGCGCGAGTCGCGGCCGGCCCGCCGCCGACGCTGTGATGGCCCGTTCGGTCAGGCCCGGCGCTCAGAACCACTTCAGGGCCTTGAACAGGTAGCTGACGTAGTTCAGCTCCTGGCCGGTGGTCGGGGTGCTGCGGCTGACGAAGTCGAAGATGCGGCCGTCCTTGATGCCGTAATTGGCGAGGCGCTCGACCTTCTTGTTGCGGTCGAAATAGACGGCGATGACGCGGCGGTCCACCTCGGTCTGCGGCAGGAACGAGGTCTGCTCGGCGCGCTGCGAGATGTAATAAAACACCTCGCCCGAGACGGTCGCGACGGTCGACGGAGTGCCGAGCACGATCAGCACCTGCTCCTGCGAGGCGCCGAGCGGAATCTGCTCGAGCGCGCCCTCCGGAACGATGTAGCCGCGCTGATAGGTCTGGGTGATGCAGCCGCCGAGCAGGAGCCCGATGGCGAGCACGGCGGCGATCGCCCTTCGCGAGGGCCGGCCGGTCCGCTGGCTGATCGTCTGACGCACGTTCTTCCCCCTTGCCCCGCGGCGGCGTAACGCGCGCCGGCGCCGTTCGGCAACCGCACGTCGTCCCGCGCGAGACCGCCCCCTGCGGGTCCCTCGCCAATGCCCCGTCTTCGGGCCGCACCATTGTCGCCCTCTATGGCGCGATCGTGGCATATCGGTCGCTTCGGGCCCATATCTGGACCCGCCCCGGCGATTGGCCGAGTCGTCCACCGGGGCGTGGACCGGAGTTCGTGTGAAAGGAGTGTCGCCATGCCGAAGCCGGATCGCCCCTGGAGCGTGCCCGTGCGGGCCGACGAGGTGCCGGAGAACGGCCTCGCCAGGACCCTGACCGCGGACGCGGGGGTGCGCGACGAGATCGCCCGCCTCGGCGGTCTGACGGCGCTTCCGCGACTCGCGGCGGAGTTCGAGGTGACGCGTCACGGCAAGGGTCTGCGGGTCGCCGGCACCGTCACGGCCACGGCCGGCCAGACCTGCGTCGTCACCCTGGAGCCGATGGAGAGCGAGATCGTCGAGCCGGTCGACCTCGTGTTCAGCCCGGACGTCCCTGCCGAGGAGCCGGGCCTGCCGCGCGATCCGGATGCACCGGACCCGCCGGAGCCGCTGGTCGGCGGCAGCGTCGATCTCGGGGCGATCGCCACCGAGTTCATGCTTCTCGGGATCGATCCGTACCCCCGCAAGCCCGATGCGGCCTTCGAGGCGCCCGACGCCGGGGCGGCGGATCCGGGGCCCTTCGCGGCGCTGGCGGCCCTGAAGGACAAGGGCGGAGCCGGCCGAGCGTGATCGCCGGGGGCAATTCCGTATCGGTGATTTAAGCGATTGTCACCGGGCGCGGACAGGGTATTGTCGCCGCCTCTTCAACCCAGCGACTGGTCCGCGTTCGGCCGGTCAGAGGCGCGGTTGCGCGCCGCCCGCCAACGTCGGTTCATGTCTCAGAAGGTTCGAATTGCGCTCGACGCCATGGGGGGGGACCACGGGGCCGCGGTAGTGATCGCCGGCGCCGAGATCTCCTTGACCCGGCATCCCGACACCAGCTTCGTGCTGTTCGGCGACGAGGCCCTTCTCGGGCCTCTCCTCGACGCGCGGCCGGCCCTCAAGGCCGCCTGCCGCGTCGTCCATACCGACGTCTTCGTGAAGATGGACGAGAAGCCGAGCCAGGCGCTCCGCCACGGCCGCTGGCGCTCGTCCATGTGGCTCGCCATCGACGCCGTGAAGAAGGGCGAGGCCGACGTCACGGTCTCGGCCGGCAACACCGGCGCGCTGATGGCGATGTCGAAGTTCCACCTGCGGATGATGCCGGGTGTGTCGCGGCCGGCGATCGCCTGCCTGTGGCCGACGCTGCGCGGCGAATCGATCGTGCTCGACGTCGGCGCCTCGATCGGCGCGGACGTCCAGCACCTGGTGCAGCTCGCCATCATGGGCAGCGCCATGGCGAGCGTCGTGTTCGACCTCGAGCGGCCGACCGTCGGCCTGCTCAATGTCGGGGTCGAGGAGGTCAAGGGGCTGGAGGAGATTCGCGGCGCCAGCCAGGCGATCCGCGGGCTCGCCTGCAGCCACATGGACTTCAAGGGCTTCGTCGAGGGCGACGACATCGGGGCCGGCACCGTGGACGTGGTCGTCACCGAGGGCTTCACCGGCAACATCGCCTTGAAGACGGCGGAGGGGACGGCTAAACAGCTCGCGTCGTATCTCAAGAGCGCGATGAGCCGGACCCTCGCGGCCAAGATCGGCTACCTGTTCGCACGACAGGCCTTCAAGACCCTCAAGGACAAAATGGACCCGCGCAAGGTCAATGGCGGCGTCTTCCTCGGCCTCAACGGCGTGGTGATCAAGAGCCATGGCGGCACCGACGCGGAAGGGTTCGCGGCGGCCGTCGACCTCGGCTACGACATGGCGCGCTACGAGCTGCTGGC
Organism: Rhodoplanes roseus; assembly: GCF_003258865.1. Classification (GTDB taxonomy): domain Bacteria; phylum Pseudomonadota; class Alphaproteobacteria; order Rhizobiales; family Xanthobacteraceae; genus Rhodoplanes; species Rhodoplanes roseus. The sequence continues at coordinate 29,170 of NZ_NPEX01000039.1, forward strand.
GAAGATCCGTCGGACGCTCGGGCAAGCGGCGCCCCCCGTGGCTGCCGGAGAGGTAGCGTCGTGAGCATCACCCGTTCGATCGTCCGCGGCTGCGGCAGCTATCTTCCGGCCCGGACGCTCACCAATGCCGAGCTGGCCGCCATGGTCGACACCAGCGACGACTGGATCGTTCAGCGCACCGGCATCCGCGAACGTCACATCGCCGCCGCCGGCGAGGTCACGTCGGATCTCGCCGTGCACGCCGCCGAGCAGGCGCTCTCCGCCGCCGGCCTGGAGGCGCAGGCGATCGACCTGATCGTGCTCGCGACGGCGACGCCCGATCACACGTTTCCGGCCAGCGCCGTCACGGTGCAGGCGAAGCTCGGCATCACGGGCGGCGCCGCCTTCGACGTGCAGGCGGTCTGCTCGGGCTTCGTGTTCGCGCTCGCCACGGCCGACAGCATGCTGCGGACCGGCGGCTTCAAGCGCGCTCTGGTGATCGGCTCGGAGACCTTCTCGCGCATCCTCGACTGGAAGGACCGCACGACCTGCGTGATCTTCGGCGACGGCGCCGGCGCCGTCGTGCTGGAGGCGGGCGAGCAGCCCGGCACCATCCAGGACCGTGGCGTGCTGGGCGCCCGGCTGCGCTCGGACGGCCGCCACAAGGACAAGCTCTATGTGGACGGCGGGCCCTCGACGACGGGGACCTCCGGCTATCTCCGCATGGAAGGCAAGGAGGTCTTCCGCCACGCCGTGACGATGATCACGAGCGCGGTCGAGGACGTGCTGGAGGCGACCGGCACCAAGGCCTCCGACATCGACTGGTTCGTGCCGCACCAGGCCAACCAGCGCATCATCGACGGCTGCGCCCACAAGCTCGGCGTCGGTCGCGAGAAGATCGTGTCGACGGTGGCGATCCACGGCAACACGTCGGCCGCCTCGATCCCGCTCGCCCTGCACACCGCCGTCGCCGACGGCCGCATCAAGCCGGGCGATCTCGTGATGATCGAGGCGATGGGCGGCGGCTTCACCTGGGGCGCCGCACTGATCCGCTGGTGACGGGACGGCCGGTTCGGCCGTCTCCAGGCACGATTCGACGGGCCATTGCGGTGCCCGTCCGGGCGCGGCTTCGGCGCCCCGGCTGTGCCGCGCCCGGCGCCATAGCCCATGTTCAAATCTTTTGTCGCGGCGCAAAGCCCCGGTTGACCCCGGCGGCTCAAGCTCATATCGTTGTAAATTCAGTGACATATAAAAGTCTATGGGTAGGCGCTGGGGCCACATGAGCGCGAAGACAGTAACTCGGGCGGACCTGTGCGAGGCCGTCTATCAAAGGCTGGGACTTTCCCGCACCGAATCGGCGGCTCTGGTCGAGCTGGTGCTCAAGGAGATCACGGACTGCCTGGAACGAGGCGAGACCGTGAAGCTCTCCTCGTTCGGGTCTTTCGTTGTCCGCAAGAAGGGACAGCGAATCGGGCGCAATCCGAAGACCGGCAAGGAAGTGCCGATCTCGCCGCGGCGCGTGATGGTGTTCAAGCCGTCCGCCATTCTCAAGCAGCGGATCAACGCGGACGGCGTCGACGCCTGACGGCGTGCGCGGCGGGGGGACGGCCGTGAACAAGGCGCCGGAAGCGTTCCGCACCATCAGCGAGGTCGCCGAGGAGCTCGAGCTGCCGCAGCACGTTCTGCGGTTCTGGGAGAGCCGATTCCCTCAGGTCCGGCCGATGAAGCGCGGTGGCGGACGGCGCTACTATCGCCCCGACGACGTCGATCTCCTGCGCGGCATCCGGCATCTCCTCTACGGCGAGGGCTACACGATCCGCGGCGTGCAGCGGATCCTGCGCGAGCAGGGCGGCCGGTTCGTCCAGACCGTGTGGCAGGACGGCGCGCCGCAGCCGGAGCGCATTCCCGAGCTCGACGCCGAGGACCACGACGCCGAGGACGGCATCGCGGTGGCCGTGGTCGATGCAGCCGAGGGGGCCGAGGAGGCCGAGTCGCCGGCGTCCGCGGCGCCGCCGATCGGCCCGGCGCGCCAGCCCGCGCCCGACACCGATCCTTACGGCCGGCGTGAGCCCTCCTTCGGTCCGGTCCAGGCGCCGCCGCCGCGTCCGGCGCCTCCCGTCGCTCCCGTCGTCGTCGCGCCGGCTCCCGTCCGCGAGTCGTTGGTCCGCGAGTCGTTCGTCCGCGACACGGTCGTCCGCGATGCGGTCGTCCCGGAGCCGGCGGCGCGGGACGGCGAGGCCGCATCCGAGCCGGCCGCGCCACGCGAGCCGATCCTGGTCGAGCGGGCCGCGCCGGCGCCCGTGGTGATCCAGGGCCTGACGGACGCCGATCGCGAACGCCTGGGCGCCGTGCTGAGCGAGCTCGAGGCGTGCCGCCACCGCCTGACCGAGGCGCTGGCGGAGCCGGAGCAGGCCCCTTAGAAGGGGTGCGCGCCGCCGGCCTGCTGGTCGGACACGAGGCGCCGGCCGGAAACCTCCCGGCGCGAACCCGACCGACCTGAATGACCGACCGGACCTACGCGTACCGCGCGCATCCCTTCACGTCCGAGAAGATCTTCCGTCTGGCGCCCGAGGGGCTGGCCTGGGACGACCGTGGCCGCGCCGGCGCGCTCGCCTTTGCGGACGTGACCGCCGTCAAGATTCATCTCGAACGGATCCCGGGCGCGTCGGCGAGCTACTGGGCCTGCGTGCTGTATCGCCGCGGCGGCCGGGTGAAGCTGGGTGCGGCGCATCGCACCGGCCTGCGCGCCGTCGAGGACCGCTCCGCCGACTATCTGCCCTTCGTGCAGGAGCTCATGGCGCGGCTCGATGCGGCGCGCCCCGGGCTGCCGCGCCTGGAGCACCGGAGCCTGCTGGCCGAGGTCGAGGCGGGCGTCGGGGCCGTCGGCGTCGGGGTGCTCCGGCTGTTGCAGCGATTCGACCTCGGCCGGTCCGCCGCCGCGGCCGGCTGGCTCCTGCGAAAGATCGGGCCGCGCCTGAAAGGCCACCGGGTCGCCGGGCAGCAGCTCGCCATGGTGTTTCCGGAGATGAGCGAGGCCGAGCGCGAGACGGTGCTGGCCGGCATGTGGGACAATTTCGGCCGGCTGTTCGTCGAGTACGCCCATCTCGACCGGCTGTGGGACTACGACTGGCGCGATCCGCGGCCGGGCGGGCGCATCGAGGTCGATGCGGCGACGCGCGCCGCGCTGCTGCGCCTGCGCGACACCACCGGGCCGGTGATGTTCTTCACCGGCCATCTCGCCAACTGGGAGATCGTGCCGCTCGGCGCCAGGACCATCGGCCACGAGATCTCGGTGGTGTTCCGGGCCCCGCGCATCGGCCCCTTCGTGCGCGAGATGGTGCGGGCCCGCGAGGCGGGCGGCAGCCACGTCATCGCGGCCGGCCCCGACACGCCGCTGCGCATCCGCGAGGCGCTGCGGCGCGACCATTTCGTCGGCATGCTGGTCGACCAGCATTACGCGCGGGGAATCGACGTCATGTTCTTCGGGCGGACCTGCAAGGTGAACCCGATGCTGGGGCGCTTCGCCCGCATGGTCGAATGCCCGATCTACGGGGCCAGGGCCGTGCGGCTGCCGAACGAGCGGTTCCGCTTCGAGCTGGTGGGGCCGATCGAGCCGCCGCGCGACGCCGACGGCAAGATCGACGTCGACGCCACCATGCAGACCATCACGGGCGTGATCGAGGGCTGGGTGCGCGAGCATCCCGAGCAGTGGCTGTGGCTGCACCGCCGCTGGCGGTGAGCTGCGGCTGTCGGCGACGCGCGGCCTAGTGCGCGGTCAGGACCGGGATCTCGGCATAGGTGAGGATGTGGCGGGTGGTGCCGCCGAAGATCATCTGGCGCAGCCGGCTCTGGGTGTAGGCGCCCTTGACGATCAGGTCGCAGCCGAGCCGCTGGGCGTGGTCGAGAATGGTCGCGCCGGCGGTGCGGTTGTCGCCGCCCTTGACGGTGACGAGCGCGGTCTTGATCCCGTGCAGGGCCAGGTTGGCGGCGAGCTGCTCGGCCGACGGCCCTTGAACCACGGCGCCCTCGACGGTGAGGATCGTGACCTGGTCGGCGCGGGCCAGGAACGGCATCGCGAAGGCGGTGGCGCGGGCCTGCTCGGTCGAGCAGTTCCAGGCGACCAGAACGTGGCGGCCGACGGTCGCGGACGGCTTCGGCGGCGCCAGCAGCACCGGGCGGCCGCTCTCGAACAGGCCGGCCTCGAACGTGCTCATGTGCGGGCCCTGCGGATCGTTGCTCGGTCGGCCCATCACGATCAGGTCGAAGATGCGTCCATAATTGCCGACGAAGTTGTCGCCCTCCGGGGCGTCGTCGAGCCAGGCCCAGCTCGGCGCCGTCTGCGGCGGCCGCGGCGTGCCGGGCGGCGTCGCGGCCGGGACGTTCTGGTCGCGCATGAACTTCTCGAACAGGTCGCGCGACAGGCGGGCCGCCTCGGCGTTCTCCTCCTCGAAGAAGGCGAGCGAGGCCGACGGCGCGACGTCCATGGCGACGACGGTCGGCACCGAGACCCGGACCGCGAAGCCCTCGATGCGACTGCCGAACGTCTTCGAGACGGTGAGGGCGGTCGAGAGCGTCGACCACATCGAATCGTTCGGCTCGGTCGGGACGAGAAGCGATTTCATGGGGGCGCGGCCCTCTTCTGGCCAGTTGCGAACGAGATGGTCGATCGCATTCGGTGATGCACGGGGCGTGCCTGAAACGCGATCGATGCACGACACGAATAGGATGGAACACCGGCCTCTGTCGAGCGTGCCGGAGCGTGGTCGCGGGGCCGGATCGCCCTGCGACGGCGGGTGTGCCCGCGGTTGCCGGCCCCTCGCGCTGCCGTCAACTTTTGCGCGCGTCCGGACCGGCGGAGCGGCGGCGAGGGCGGACGTGATCCATCACCCCCACGCAGGCGCTACTGGATGCACCGAGCTCGGGACCGCCGGGGAGCTCGAAGCGCCGCGAGGTCGTCGCGTCATCGCCGAGCTCGACACCAGGGGGCGCTGATGCGAGCCCGCAGCACGAAACTGTTCGTACAGCTCACCACTTACATTGTAGTATTGATAAATGCCGCCATTCAGAAATTC
>NZ_NPEX01000003.1:0-8284 GCF_003258865.1 Rhodoplanes roseus
CCCCTCGTGGGGAGGGTGCCGAGCGAAGCGAGGCGGGTGAGGGGGCGTCCCGCGACTTCCGAGCAAGAGGAGAGCCGCTCACCCGTCTCGGATCGTCGGTCCGAGCCATCCTCTCCACGAGGCGGGCTTTGCATGATTGGTCATTCCGGGACGGCGCGCAGCGCCGGACCCGGAATCCAGCCGAGAATGCCGAGTTCGGCGCTGGATTCCGGGTTCGCGCCTGCGGCGCGCCCCGGAATGACGGATTGCGCAAAGCTCCCGCGAGGGGAGAGGGAAGAGCGAAGAGAGCGCCGTGCGGTGGATCGCCGCACGAAACGTCGGGACCGCGCGCTCAGCTCGCGCCGCGATAGCCGATATTGGCGGAGATGCGCTTGCCGGCCTCGACGATGCGCCGGATCTGCTCGGGGGTCGGACGAGCCGGCACGAACTGCACCAGATCGACGATCGCCACCGTGCCGACGAAGGCGCCGGTGGCGTCGAGGATCGGCGCCGCCAGCGCGTTGACGCCGACCACGGCCTGGCTCGGCGCCGTCGCCCAGCCCTGTTTCTTGACCTGCTTGAGCTCCTCGCGCAGCACGTTCGGATTGGTGATGGTGTGCGGCGTGTTGGCCGGCAGCGTCTTGCGCAGCAGCTTCTCGCGCGGCGCGTCGGGGCCGAAGGCGAGCAGCAGCTTGCCCTGGGCGGTCGCGTGGGTGGTCAGGAGCGAGCCCGGCTTCACGCCGATCTCGAACGGCTGGGTTCCGGCGATGGTGGAGAGCACGCGCAGACCGGCGAGCTCCACCTCGGAGAGCGTGACGGCGTGGCCGAGCCGGTCGCGCAGCTCGTCCATCACGGTGCGGGCCGCGCTCATCAGCTCGAAATTCTCGCTCACCACGCGGCCGAGCGCGATCAGCCGGCCGCCGGTGCGGTAGCGCTCGGTCTCGGTCTCCTGGATCACGTAGCCGGCCGACATCAGCGTCTGCAGATGGCGGTAGATGCGGCTCTTGGTGGTACCGAAGACGCGCGCCAGATCCGTGACCCCGACGGTCGAGCGGCGCTGCGCCAGATATTCCAAGATCTGCAATGCGAACACCACGGCCTGGACGCCGTCACCGGGTTGCGACCCTGAAATCCGCGGCATCGGACTGCGCTCTCCTCAAACGACGGCCGCGGGCGGAACGCGCACGGGCCCACTCATGGGATGCCCGGCGGTCTCGGCCGGGCGGCACGGGATCGTCGACGTCTTTACGGAGCCGGTCGGGGGCGATGAAAAGCGTCCCGGCCACAGCGGTGCGATGCCGTCGCGACGGGAATTCGCGTCCCGGCATCTGATTTTCTATGGATCAGGTCGGCGCGAAGCACAAGCTCCGGTCGTGTGGGACGCCGGCCCGGTGGTACGCGCCACGGCACCGCGTGCCCGCACGGCCACCCGGGCGGACATGCCGGCATGGCCATGTGTTCCGTACTAAAAAACGCGGTTCTGTGTCCGAGAACACATTTCCGGTGATCCGCGACCCGCCGGAAGTGCCCGCGGGCCGGGCTCTCCCTGGCTGGGCCAGGGGAGCGCGGGCGCCGCGGCGGCGGTGCGGCTCGACACTGCTCGCGGCATCGGCTCCAATCGGCGCAGCCGCCGGTCCCGTCGCGAGACGAGCCCCCCGAAAGGGCCCCCGAGAACTGCCCGCGCCCGACGCGCGGCTGCCACCGGCCGCAAAAGGAGGACACATGCGCTTTCGCCTGCCCGCCGCCCTCGGCGTCGTCGCCGCCCTCGCCGCCGCCCTGATCGCGCCGGCGACCGTCTCGGCCCAGGACTGGCCGACCCGCCCCGTGACCCTGGTGGTCCCGTTCGCGCCCGGCACCACCTCCGACGTGATCGGCCGCGCTCTCGTCGAGCATCTCGGCCGCACGCTGGGTCAATCGGTCGTGATCGACAACCGCAGCGGCGCCGGCGGCAATATCGGCGCCGCCATGGTCGCCAAGGCGGCCCCGGACGGCTACACGATCCTGCTCGCGACGACCGGCCAGGCCGCGACCAACAAGCTGATGTACAAGGACATCACCTACGATCCGCAGAAGGATCTGACGCCCGTCGTGCTGATCGGCCGCTCGCCCGTGATCGTGGTGGCGCGGCCCGGCGTGCAGGCCGGCTCGCTCGCCGAGCTGATCGCCTTGGCCAAGGCCAATCCGGACAAGCTGACGGCCGGCTTCCCGGGCAACGGCACGCTCGGTCACATCACCGGGCTGCTGCTGATGGCGAAGGGCGACGTCAAGCTCGGCCAGGCGCAGTATCGCGGCAGCGTGCCGATCATGACCGACCTGCTCGGCGGCCACATCGACGTCGGCATGGATTCCATGGCGGCCTATGTGCCCAACGTGAAGGAGGGCAAGCTCAAGGCGCTCGCCATCGCCAGTCCCAAGCGGTGGAGCGGCCTGCCCGACGTGCCGACCGCCGCCGAGTCCGGCCTGCCCGGCTTCGAGGCGGCGGTGTGGTACGCGCTGCTGGCGCCGGCCGGCACGCCGCCCGCCGTGATCGCCAAGCTCAACGCCGCGACCAACGCCTTCCTGCAGACCGATCAGGCCAAGCAGATGTTCGACCAGCTCGGCGTCGTCGCCGCCGGCGGCACGCCGCAGGACCTCGCCGCCTTCCAGGCGGCCGAGATCGAGAAATGGGCCCCGATCATCAAGGGCGCCAACATCTCGTTCTGAGCGCAGGATCGTCGGTCCCGGCCGGATCAGTCGAGCCGTTGCGGCTCGTCCTCCGACCGGGTCACCACGTGGCCGCAGCGCTTGCATTCATAGGAGACCAGGGCCGGGTTGGCCCCGAGCCGAGGAACGCTGCGCGCATATTGCATTCGCGCGCCGCACACCACGCAGTGCGGTCGACGCGCGGCACTCTCGTCGAAGGGAGTCATGGCCACACACGATGTTCGCCGGGCGTATTCGAAATCGGTTTTCGGCCGTGACACAATTCAGGGCAGTTACCTAGTCCGCGCGACCCGCTGCACAGCCGTGCAGCACTCCGGCCGGAGGAGGCACCGAGCCGGCGCTTCGACTTTCGACGAAGACTCCAAAACGAGACGCACAGGGAGGACCCGATGGCTACGATCACCCGCACCTCGCCCAAGGACATCCACGCCCCGTTCTCCAACTATTCCCACACCGTGAGCGTCGAAGGCGCGACCCGGCTCGTCTTCTGCGCCGGGCAGGTCGCGGCCGACCCGTCCGGCCAGGTGCTGCCGCCGGACGACTTCACGGCGCAGAGCAAGCTGGTGATGAGCAACCTGGAGAAGGCGCTGGCGGCCGGCGGCGCCGGCTTCGCCGACGTCACCAAGGTGACGATCTACGTGTGCAATCCGCACGACGTGCCGAAAGCGCGCGCCATCCTGCGCGACTGGTTCGGCCCCAACCCGCCGGCCTCCACCCTGTGCGTGCTCCGCGGCCTCGCCAACCCGAATTTTCTGCTGGAGGTCGAGGCGATCGCGGCGGTGTGACAGATAGTTCCAGTCATCCCGGGGCGGCGCATCCGCGCCGAGCCCGGGATTCCAGCCAAAGGATGCCGCGTTCGGCGCTGGATACTCGCGCAGGCCGTCGCGGAACACGCCCGTGTAGATCGCGTCGAAGCCGCGGATCGTGAAGGCGTTGTAGCGCGGATCGTAGCCGTACATGGAATTGGTGACGCCGGGCGTGTAGGCGATCGCCTCGTTGAGCGTCTGGACGCCCCGATCCTCCATCTGCTGGCGGGTGACCACCGAGATCGACTGCGGCGTCTCCAGCACCGGCGTCTGCGTCTTGGTGCCGACCGTGGTCGCGACGGGAACGTAGCCGTTGGTGACGAGCGGCGAACTGTTTCGATCTCTGCCGGCCCGATCGCCCGAGACCTCGATGGTCTCGAGCGACACCGCGCCGCTGCTCTGCGCCTGCGCGGCGCCCGCCCACACCAGTGCGAGCATCGAGCTCGTCGCGAACAGACGGAACAGAACGGACTCCCGGCCGACACCTGACTTCATGACGCCCCCGACTTCTTCACGAGATCGGACGGCGAGCACTAGGTCGGGCCTCGAGAGGTATTCAACGAGTTCCGTGTTTCCAGACGATTTCCGTGGTGAAGCGAGGCCCCTGAACCACAAGACCGAACTGTAACAACTCCAGCCTTGGAATCGTTTTGAACTGCAGCCCGCGCGCCTGCGCGCGATTGTTCTGCGCCGTCCGCGTGTGCTACGGGCGGAGCATGACCGACATCGACCCCTGCGATCCGGCCCGCCCCCGTTCCGTCTCCGTCGCACGGTCGCACGAGGTCGCGCGGTCGTGCGAGGTCGCCCGATGACGCCGCGCGCCATCAAGGCGTGGTCGAAGGTTCATACCTGGACCAGTCTGATCTCGACCGCGTTCCTGCTGATGCTGTGCATCACCGGGCTGCCGCTGATCTTCCACCACGAGATCGAGCATCTGACCGGCGAGACGGCGGAGCCCGCCGCGCTCCCGGCCGGCACGCCGATGGCCGATCTCGACCGCGTCGTCGCCGCCGGCACGGCCCGCTATCCGGGCTTCGTGCCGCACTATGTCGTGTGGGACCGCGACGAGCCCGCGCTGGTCCATGTCGTCGTGGCGCCGACCTACGAGTCGCCCGTCACCGACAACCGCCTCGTGACGCTCGACGGCCGCACCGCCGAGGTGCTGGGCCAGCCCGAGCCCGGCGGCTTCATGCACGTGATGCTGCAGCTCCATGTCGACATGTTCGCGGGGCTGCCCGGCAAGCTGTTCCTCGGCGTCATGGGCATCCTGTTCGTCATCGCCATCGTGTCCGGCGTGGTGCTGTATGCGCCGTTCATGCGCCGGCTCGACTTCGGGACCGTGCGAGCGACCTCGCCGCGCGCCCGCTGGCTCGACCTGCACAACCTGCTCGGCGCCGTCACCATCGTCTGGGCCCTGGTGGTCGGGGCCACCGGCGTGATCAACACCTGGGCCGAGCTGATGATCGGCCTGTGGCAGAAGACCGAGCTGGCCGAAATGGTGCGGCCCTACGCCGACAAGCCGCCGCTGGCGCAGCACGGCTCGGTGCAGGCCGCGATCGACGCGGCGCGCACCGCGACGCCCGGCAAGACGACTTTCTTCATGGCCTTTCCCAAGGCGCCCTACTACACCGACAAGCACCACTTCGTGGTGTTCATGCGCGGCGACACGCCGCTGACCTCGCGACTGATGACGCCCGTGCTGGTGGACGGCGAGACCGCGGCCGTCACGGCGACCCGCGAGCTGCCCTGGTACCTGGTCGCGCTCCTGGTCTCGCAGCCCTTGCATTTCGGCGACTACGGCGGCATGCCGCTGAAGATCCTGTGGGCCGTGCTCGACGTGATCACGATCGTGGTGCTGGGCAGTGGCCTCTATCTGTGGCTGGCGCGGCGGCGCTCGCGGGTGCGGGTCCGCCGCACCGAGGCGCCCGGCGGGATCTCCTCCACTCCGTCGACGCAGCCGGCCGAATGAGCGCGACCACGTCGCACCGGCGCGCCGCACGGCGCGACAGCGTGGCCCGCATCTGGGCCTGGCCGATCGCGCTCGCCGGGCTCAGCACCGCCGGCCTGCTCGCTGCCCTGATCGGCGACGGCCTCCTCGACCTCGTGTCCTGGCTGACGCTCGGCGTGCCGGTCGCCGTCACGGCATGGTTCGTGGCGCGCCGCCAGCGGGCGACGGAGCGCTAGCCGGCCGCCGGCGCCAGCAGCGCGGCCCGCACGACTGGCCGATCGAGCAGAGCGGCGGCGGCACGGAACATCGCGGCGGGCTCGTCGCGGGGCTGGTTGCGCTCGTCGTGCACGATCCGGGCGGGGCGCGCCGAGAGCACGACCAGACGGTCGGCGAGCCGCACCGCCTCGGTCACGTCGTGTGTGACGAACAGGGCCGCGAGCCCGGTCTCGGTCACGGCGGCGCGCACCAGATCCTGCAGGTCGCGGCGCAGGCCGACGTCGAGCGCCGCGAAGGGCTCGTCCATCAGCACCAGATCGGGCCGGACGACCAGCGCACGGGCGATGGCGACGCGGCTCTGCATGCCGCCCGACAGTGCGGCTGGACGCTTTCTGGTGTCGGCGTCCGTGAAGCCGAAGCGGTCGAGCAACGCACGCGCGCGGTGGCGCGCCGTGGCCCGTGTCACACCCTGCGCCGCGAGCGCGAAAGCGACATTGTCGAGCGCCGGCCACCAGGGCAGCAGGCGCGGCTCCTGAAACACGACGGCGGTGCGGCCGAAGCCGTTGACGACGCGCCCACTCGAAGGCGCCGCGAGCCCGCAGGCGAGACGCAGCAGGCTGGTCTTGCCGCAGCCCGACGGCCCGAGCAGCACGACGAGCTCGCCGGGCGCGACCGCGAGGTCGAAGCCGGCCAGCACCGGGCCGTCGTCGTAGCGCAGCGTGACGTCCTCGAAGCGCAGCACCCGTCACCCCGCCGCCGGCGCCGGGCGCCGCGTCCGCAGAAAGCGCCGCATCGGCGCCAGCAGCAGTCCGTCGCAGACGAGCAGCAGCGCGACGACGAGGAGAATCCACGCCATGGTTCCGGCGAGATCCAGATGCGCCCGCTCGGTGGCGATCATGCCGCCGATGCCGGTGCCGCCGCCCAGAACCTCGGCCATGACGCCGACCTTCCAGGAGAAGGCCAGCGCCGTGGCGAGCGCCGGCAACAGCGGATCGAGAAGCTGCGGCAGCAGCAGCATGCGGAACGACAGGAGCGGCGACGCGCCGACCACCCGCGCCATCTCGGAGAGCTTTTGGTCGCGCGCGAGGATTCCCTGGAAGGCCGCCGAGAAGACGATGGGCAGCACCGTGATCGACACCGTGAACGCCGGCGCGAGCCCACGCGGCCCGAACCACAGCAGCGCCAGCACCACCCAGGCGATCGGCGGAACGCCGAGCATCACGGTGAGGACCGGGCGCAGCGTCGCGCCGAGCGGCGTCAGCAGCCCGGCCGTGACGCCCAGCGCCGCCCCGAGCAGCGCGCCGACCAGAAAGCCGCCGATCGCGTTGACGCCGGTGACGGCGAGCGCCGGGCCGGCCTGTCCGGTCACGATCAGCGCCCAGAGCCGCTCCACCGTCTCGGCCGGGGACGGCAGCACGAACGGCCCGAGCGCGTCGTGCCCGAGCTGCCAGGCCAGCCCCAGGCCGGCCAAGCCGAGGAGGCCCCAGGCGCCCCGCGCGACGACCATCGGCATCACATGTCGAGATAGAAGGCGCCGTCCGGCAGGCGGCCGCCGAGGGCATCGGGCGAGAGATCGAGAATGGCCTTGTAGAAGGTCTCGAGCTCGCCCTTCATGGCGCGCGCCGGAGCGACGTCGATGTGGAGATGGTCGAGCGAGCGCTCGAACACCGCGGGCCGCATCTGCATCCGCTGCTCGGCCAGCGCGGCGGCGCCCTTGCGGTCGGCCAGCACCCAGTCGCGGGCGCCCGGCAGGCCGGCCCGCAGCGCCGCCAGGATCTCGGGCGAGTCGTCGATCAGACTCCGATGCAGGGCGACGCCGGCCATCGGGATGCGAGGCTGGCCGAAATGGCGCCCCCAGGCCTCCTGCAGGCTGACGGCGCGCCGCAGCGTGCGTCCCTGCTGCTGCGCCATCATGATGGCGGCGGTGGCCGGCGGCTCGGACAGGATCGCGGTCGCGGCCCGTCCGGCCGCCAGCATCTGGGCGGCCTCCATCGGGGTCTGCACATAGGTCAGCGCGATGTCGCGGTCCGGATCGATGCCCTCGCGCTTGGCGATGGCGCGGAAGACGAGGTCCGGCATGTCGTTGCGGAAGAAGCCGACCACCGGCTTGCCGCGCAGATCCGCGAACGACCGGATGCCGTCGTCCGCCGTGACGATCGACAGATGGCCCATGCTGAGGATGCACAGGAGCCGCAGCGGCATGCCACGATTGGCGAGGTTGGCCGGCACATGGGTCGGCGTGGTGATCAGCCGCGAGCGGCCGGAGACCAGGCCGGCACGCAGCTCGTCGGTGTCGCGCCACAGCCGGAAGGTCGCGCCGGGCGCCGCGGTGTCGAGGCCGCCCGCCTCCAGCAGGCGCACCAGCACGATGGTGGCGGCGTTCGGCGCCCCGAGGATCTCGAGGCTTTCGACCGGACGGCTCAGGACCGGGCGGCCGATGGCGAGCATCGCGGCGCCGGCCAATCCGGTGGCGAGCAGGCGGCGTCGGGAAAGAGTCATGGCGGCTCACGCAATGAAGGATCTGCTATATACTTTAAGATACAGCTTCGGACACGATTTCACGCCACCGGCTGCGCTGTCCTGCGGCGGAGACGGGGCCGGCACGCGTGCCGGCCAGACATTCGGTTTCGAT
>NZ_NPEX01000003.1:8294-36258 GCF_003258865.1 Rhodoplanes roseus
TTCGATCCACCGGTCGCGCGCCGGACTGAATACGGCGCGCGCCGCGGGCGCAGCGCCGGGGCTCAGACGCCGATCATCACGTCCGAGGCCTTGATCACGGCGAAGGCCTTGCCGCCCACGGCCAGGCCGAGCTCGTCGACCGCTTCGTTGGTGATCGAGGCGGTGATCACGCTGCCGCCGACGTCGAGCCGGACATGCGCCGTGGTGGCGCCCTTGTGCACCTCGAGAACCTTGCCTTCGATCACGTTTCGGGCCGAAATCTTCATCGTGAAGTCCCTCGCGGGTTGTCGAACGATCGTTGCTTCGAATCCGGTCCCGGCACCGGCGGAGGCTGCCATCCTGTATCATTTCGGATATAGGACAGCAAGCGACCGCGCCGCTTGCGCGCGCTCCGGGAGAGACCGACATGCTGCCGCCTGCCCTGCCCGATCACGTCCTCGACGCGCTGCTCGCCGACGACGTGCCGCTCGGCGATCTCACCACCCATGCGCTCGGGATTTCGGCGCGGCCGGCCCGCATGCGGCTCTCGGCCCGGCAGCCCATGGTGGTCGCGCTGGCCGAGGAGGCCGCCCGCCTGATCGAGCGGGCCGGCGCCACGGTCGCGCTGCTCGCGCCGTCGGGCACGGCGCTGCAGCCGGGCGACCCCATTCTCGAGGCGACCGGCCCGGCCGGCACGCTGCATCGCGGCTGGAAGGTCGCGCAAACGCTTGTGGAGATCGCCTCCGGCATCGCCACGACGACGCGGGCGATCGTCGATGCAGCACGGGCGGTCGCACCCGACATCGCCGTCGCCTGCACCCGCAAGACCGTGCCGGGCGCCAAGGCGCTGTCGATCAAGGCCGTGATGGCGGGCGGCGCCGTGCCGCACCGGCTGGGCCTGTCCGAGACCGTGCTGGTGTTCGAGGAGCACCGGCGCTTCCTGACGGACCTCACGGCCGATGCGATCGTGGCGCGGCTGCGCCGCACCGTGCCGGAGAAGAAGGTGGTGGTCGAGGTCGCCACGGTCGACGAGGGCCTCGCCTGGGCGGCGGCCGGCGCCGACGTGATTCAGGCCGAGAAGTTTTCGCCGGACGCGATCGGCGCCCTGGTGGCCGCCCTGAAAGACCAGTCCCGGCGCGCCATGGTCGCGGCGGCCGGCGGCATCGGCCCCGACAATGCCGCGGCCTACGCGGCCGCCGGCGCGTCCGTGCTGGTCACCTCGGCCCCCTACACGGCGAAGCCGCGCGACGTGCAGGTGATGCTGGAGCCGGCGTGAGCCGCGAGAGCCGGCGACCGCCGCGGTACGGCCTCGCTGTCGTCGCCCCGTGTCGTCCCGTCTCGCCGTCCTGGCTCGGTTCTGGCATGGTGGCCGGCATGTCGCCCGACCCGCACGCCGCCGCGACCGCCCATCCGGTCGCCTTCGCCACCACGCTCGATGCCCGCGTGCTGCGCCACGATCCGCAGTGGGGCCTCTCGACGCTCTATTTCGGCGACGGCGAGCTCCGGGTGCCGATGGTGGCGGCGCCGGTCGACAGCGGCGTGCGGGTGACGATCGACGCCCGCGACGTCGCGGTGGCACTGACGCGGCCCATGGACGTGTCGATCACCAACCGGCTGCCCGGCACGATCGTCGAGGTGGAACGGCTGGCGGCGCCCTATGCGCGGGTGCGCTTCGACCTCGGCGCGACCCGTCTCGACGCGCTGGTCACCTGGGAGTCGGTCGAGCGGCTCGCGCTGGAGCCCGGCCTGAAGGCCTGGGCGATGATCAAGTCCGTGGCGATCGGGAACGAGGCCGTTCGTCCGTCCGATCTGCCGAGCCCGCGCCGCTGGCCCGTGGTTCGTAGTCCGGATCGAGCGCCGCCGTGAGCTCCGCGAGCGTGCTCGCCCCGCTCTTGCGCGCCTGGCGCTCGAGCGAGCGGTAGAGCGCGATCATCCGCTCGCCGAAAACAGTGAGCTCCGCACCGCCGCCGCGGCGGCCCGGAAACGTCTCCACCACGGGCGTCTCGAAGGTGTGGTTGAGCGCGTCGACCAACAGCCAGCACTTGCGGTATGACGTGCCGAGCACCCGGCTGGCGCCGAGGATCGAGCGCTCGCGCCGGATCGTCTCCAGCAGTCCGATGTCCTGCGGATCGAGGCTGCCGCCGTTGCCGAAGGAGACATGCAGCGCGATCGTGGTCGGCGCGCCCTTCGCGGTGCCGGGCGCCGCGCCGGTGCCGGCCGTCTCGATCGCAGGAAGCGCCGCCGCTTTGGAGGGCATGCTCGTCGCCTCGGGGGTTTGGGCCGGGGGCCGCGCGGGCCCCGTCACCTGTCCCTTGCGTAGGTCAGGACGAGGCCCGTGGCAAGCGGGCAGCGCCACAGCCGAACGGCGGCGAGCGTCGCCTCGGCGATCCTGCGTGGACGCTCGTCGAGGCCGGTCCAGCGCGCCTCGCGGCCGCGCGGATCGATCTCGATCAGCTTGACCCCGGCCGGCACCTCCAGCCCGTCCCGCACGGCGCCGCGCAAGATGCCGTCCATCGGGGCGAGGACCGGGACGCCGCCCAGATGGCCGACCGGGAAGCCGACGAAGACGCGCTTGCCGATCTCGACGGCGCTGTGCCAGCGCCCGGCCGCCTGCGAATAGACGAAACGCTCGCGCCCGACCCCGCCGAGGCGGCTCGGCACGCCGTCGGCCGCCTCGGTGCGCCCCGCCGTGACGGGCCGGACCGGGCTGACCGGCCGGGTCTCGACCGCCACGTCGCAATTGACGCCGACCGTGAAGCCCGGTCCGAGGCCGACCGCGACGCCGGCGAGATGACGCAGATCCGGCGTCTCGGTGCGCTTGTGCAGGCGCGCATCGATCAGCACGTCGGGGCACCCGTGCACGATGAGGTCGAGCAGGCCGAGCCGCGTCACCGCGACGGTGGCGGGCCCGGCGAGCACGGGCGCGATCTCGACGAAGCGATCGGCGCGGCGCCCCACCACCTCCTCGACCACCGCGACGTCGTCGTAGAGCGCGTCGTGGAAGGCCATGCCGCGGCGGATCACCGGCGGGTTCGGATCGTGCGCCAGCACCACGGCATGGGCGGCCCGATGGAGCAGCACGGCCACGGCCGATGCGACCTCGTGGGTGCCCAGCACGACGGCGAGACGGCGAGACGGATCGGCGCGGAGCATGGCAGCGGTCCCGGACAGGTCGTGGTTCACGACGATCCAGCAGCAAGCCGCGCGCCAGACTCTCGGGGCGCAAAATTCTATTGTTATTCAACGACCTATATTTGCGGCCCGTCTCTCTCGCAGGTTCGACCGACACACCTTGTGCTATATCTTACGCGATATAGCTTTTCCATGTCGGACATCCGACAGGCGGACCTGCCGTCAGCGTCCGAGCAGCAGGTCGCGGGTGAGCCAGTCGATCTGGGCAACTGATTCGAGGGCGAGGCGCAGGCGCTCGCGGTCGCGCTGCGGCAGCCGCTTGACGGCCACGGCGTTGGAGGCCGGCGTGCCGTGCTGGAGGTCGTCGAGCTGCTGCGACAGGACGAGGTCGAGAAAGATGCCGAGCGCGTCGACGAGCCCCTGGAGGTCGTGCTGGCCGCCGAGGCCGATGCCGCGGATGGCGGCGAGCCGCTCGGGCGTCGAGCGTTCGATCACGTGGTGTCGGATGGCGAGCGAACGCGCCGCCGTGACGATCGGAAAGATGCCGGTGCGCTTGAGATCGATGCGGCCGTGCTGGGTGCGGAAGCCGCCGAAGAAGCCGAGCCCGAGCTCGACCGCTCCGGCCGACTCGGCGAGCAGCTTGGCGAAGGCGATCTGCCCCTTCGCGGCGTCGAAGGCGGCAGCCCGCAGATCGTTGGCGAGCGCGGTGTCGCCGTGCACGGGCCGCATGTCGAAGAAGATGTCGACGCTCAGGAGATCGTCCGGCCGCGAGCGCCGTACCCAGCCGGCGATGCGCTCGCGCCAGGTGGCGACCGAGCCGCGCCATTGCGGCGACTTGCCCATCACGCCGCCCTTGCAGAACGGCAGGCCGACATCGTTGAGGATCGCCGCCAGATGGATGCCGAGCGCGGCGAACCAGCGATCTTCCGGCCCGTCAGGATCCCCGCCCGCGAAGAACAGGGCGTTGTCCTGGTCCATGGCGAGCAGGCTCTCGCCCCGCCCCGCCGAGCCGAGCACTGCGACCGCGTAAGGGCACGGCGGCCCCCCCTGTCCGGCCTCGCGCATGCGCGCCTCGGCGATCACGGCGGCCTGGCGGGTGAGCGCGCCGAGCTCGCGCGAGATCACCGCCGCGATGTTGCGGGCCGAGACCTTCTCGGCCGTCAGCGCCGCGGCGACCCGCGGCAGCGTCGCCCAGGCGGCGGCCAGGCTTTCGACGTCCTCGGCCTGGTCGATGGCGTCGCCGAGCGTCACCGCCTCGCCGGCGCGCAGCCGAAGCAGGTCGCGCGCCGAAACGGCGCCGATCACGAACCCCTCCTCGTCGACGGCGCCGAGATGGCGCACCCCGAGTCGCCCCATGCGGCCGATGGCGCGATACACGAAGGCGTCGGCCGGAACGGCGGCGAGCGGCGACGCCATCACCCCGGCGACCGCCCGCGTCAGCGCGTCCGGTCCGTCATGCGCCAGCGCGCGGAGGATGTCGCGCTCGGTCACGATGCCGAGCTCGGCCGGCCTGACCCGCTGCGGGTCGGCGTCCGGCGCATGGACGAACAGCGAGGAGATGCGCTCGCCCACCATGGTGCCGAGCGCCGCTGACAGCAACGTGTCGGCCGCGACCATGCGGGGCGGCACCTGCATGATCTCGCCGACCGTGTGACGGTACGGATAAGAGTCGATGCGGGCGAACACCGCCTCGCGGTCGGAGCGGGCCGGCGGCTCGACGGGCTCGACCCAGCCGGCGCGGTGATGCTGGTCCAGCACCTCGGTGAGGGTCCGGCAGGCCTGCTCGGCCTCGGCCAGCGTGCGGATGCCGCGGTCGCGCAGCCGCGGCACCAGGGCGAGGAAGAGCTGCGCGCAGGCGCGCGCGTCGCCGAGTCCGCTGTGCCGTCCCTGGATCTCGATGCCGAGCCAGGCCGCCAGGCTGTCCAGCGAGTACTCGGCGAGATCGGGCTGCGCCACCTCGGCGAGCAGCAGCGTGTCGAGCGTGCGCGGCCGCGTCCACGCGATGCCGGCGCGCTCGCATTCGCGCCTGAGCACCGCGAGGTCGAAGCCGACCGCGTGACCGATCACCACGGCGCCGCCGTCCATGAAGGCGGCGTAGTCGGGCCACACCGCGGCGAAGGGCGGCGCCGCGGCGACCGTGGTGTCGTCGATCCCGTGAATCGCCGCCGCGGCGCGCGGGATCGCTTCGGGCGGCCGCACCAGCCGCCGGAACACCGGCTCCGACATCACCCGCCCGCCCGCGACCCGTACGGCGGCGAGCTCGACGGTCCAGGCCTTGCGCGGATCGAGGCCCGTGGTCTCGGTGTCGATCGCGACGGCCTCGAGGACCATCAGGGGCGTGGCATTGTCGGCGGCGGCCATGTCCTCCCCCTTCGCGGCGGTTCTCGCGGTCGCTCCCTCGAAGCCGAGCCGCTCGACGCGGCGCTCAGCCGGTGCCGCGCACGAGCGACGCCACCACGGCGTCGGCGTCGATACGCTCGGCGAGTTCGTCGTGAATGTTGCACAGCGCGACGCGCAGATAGTTCCGGGTCGTGTCGAAGTCCTGCCCGCGCAGCTTCGGGTGGATCGGCATCAGCGCGAAATAGGGTTTCGTATAAGGCTCGGGCACGTCGATGACGCGCTTGACCGGGTGCATGGCGCAGCGCTCGACCACATGGGCCGTGTCGTCGCGGGCCGCCGCCCAGGTGCCGGCGTCGAGCGCCGCGGGCACCGGATAGCGATCGAACACGGCGAGCGCCGTCGCGGTCAGGGCCGCCTGCAGGACCGGAAGCTCTCCCGCGGCATGAGGCCGCAGCTCGCCTTCCACCATCTCGACCACCATGGCGACCCCCAGCGGCCAGGCCCGCCAGCGCGACACCTCGACGGCGGCCTGGAAATCGGATTCGTGGAACAGCACCTTTGCGTAATGCCCGGCGCGGGCGCGCGCATACTCGAAAATGCCTTTCTGAACCAGGAAAGCCGCCTGGGTGTCGATGAAATCGGCGAGCGCCGCGGCATCGCGGACGGCCGGCTTGCGGCGAAGAAATCCGAACAGGGCCATGACGTTTTCCGGTTGTGGCGGAAGCTTTACGCGGTCGTGCCGCGGACCGGAAGAGGGAATGCGTCGCATCCCACACTGCACTGCAACATCAACGAACTGATCACGTCGCGATCGACGAAAGTCTAATAGGCGCATCGACGCCTGATGTTAGCATTTTTGCTGATCCACACCCGGCAGCAAGACCGGGGGGACAAGGGACGAACGCCGTCGCGATCATCGCCGGCCCCTGAACGCCACGTCGATCCGAACGCTGCCCACCGGCGGCGTCGCTGGAGGTTGCACACTCATGTCCGTCGAACCCGTCAGTACGCCAGAGAACGATCGCGACCATTGGAGGAAGACCACGCGGCTGATGTTCGGCCATCTCGCGGTCTGGTTCTTCTTCGGTTACGTGATCCACATGTTCGTGATCCCGCTCAACAAGATCACGATCCCGGTGCTGAACTTCCCGCTCGGCTTCTACATGGCCGCGCAGGGCTCCCTGATCGTCTTCGTCGCCATGCTTTTCATCTTCGCGTGGCAGCAGGACAAGATCGACCGCGACCACGGCGTCGCCGAGGACGAGTGAGGGAGGACACGAGATGGCGACGCAAGCATCGGGCACATCGGACTTCCTGAAGAATCTCGGGAAGATCTACGCCTTCTACACGGGCGGCTTCCTCGTCTTCGTGATCGCCCTGGCGATCCTCGAGCAGGTCGGGGTGCCGAACAGGATCCTCGGCTACCTGTTCGTGTTCTTCACCATCGCGGTCTACGCGGTCATCGGCATCATGTCGCGCACCGCGCAGGTGTCGGAATATTACGTCGCCGGCCGCAGCGTGCCGGCCTTCTACAACGGCATGGCGACCGGCGCCGACTGGATGTCGGCGGCGTCCTTCGTCGGCATGGCCGGCACCCTGTTCCTGCTCGGCTACGACGGACTCGCCTGGGTGCTCGGCTGGACCGGCGGCTTCGTGCTGGTGTCGATCCTGATCGGCCCGTATCTGCGCAAGTTCGGCGCCTACACGGTTCCGGACTTCATGTCGTTCCGCTACGGCGGCAACTTCGCCCGCATGCTCGGCGTCATCGTGCTGGTGTGCTGCTCCTTCACCTATGTGACGGCGCAGATCTACGGCACCGGCCTGATCGCCTCGCGCTTCCTGGGCATGCCGTTCGAGATCGCCGTCTTCGCCGGCCTCGCCGGCATCCTGGTCTGCTCGCTGCTCGGCGGCATGCGCGCCGTCACCTGGACGCAGGTCGCCCAGTACATCGTGCTGATCGTGGCCTATCTGACGCCCATCGTGATCCTGTCCTACCAGAAGTTCGGGATTCCCATCCCGCAGCTCACCTACGGCAACGCCATCATGGACATCACGGCGCGCGAGCAGCAGATGCTGCAGACGGGCCTGGCTTCCGCGGCGGCGCTGAAGCCGCACATTCAGCCGTTCATCAACTACTCGCCGCTGAACTTCTTCGCGATCGTCTTCTGCATGATGATCGGAACGGCGTCGCTGCCGCACATCCTGATGCGCTACTTCACCACGCCGAGCGTCCGCCAGGCGCGCGTGTCGGTCGGCTGGTCGCTGCTGTTCATCTTCCTGCTGTACTTCTCGGCGCCGGCCTATGCGGCGTTCTCCAAGCTCGAGGTCTACACCGAGATCATCGGTCGCGACCTCACCGCCATCCGCCCCTGGCTGTTCAACTGGGGCGAGCTCGGGCTGATCAAGATCTGCGGCAAGGACGCCATCAACATCGACGCGGTGGTGGCGGCCTGCAAGACAGTCGCCGGGCATCCGGGAGTCGTCCGGTTGCAGGACTTCTCGATCAACACCGACGTGATCGTGCTCTCCACCCCGGAGATCGCCGGCCTTCCCTACGTGATCTCCGGCCTGGTGGCGGCCGGCGGCCTCGCCGCGGCGCTCTCCACCGCCGACGGCCTGCTGCTGGCGATCGCCAACGCGCTCAGCCACGACGTCTACTACAAGATGCTCGACCCGAACGCGCCGACCGCACGTCGGCTGATCGTGGCCCGCATCCTGCTGCTGGTCGTCGCGGTGTTCGCGGCCTATCTCGCCTCGACGAAGCCGGCCGACATCCTCGCGATGGTGGGCTGGGCGTTCTCGCTGGCCATGGCGGGCAACTTCCCGGCGCTGATCATGGGCGTGTGGTGGAAGCGGACGACCTCGGCAGGCGCCATCGCCGGCATCATCGCCGGGTTCGGCCTCTGCCTGTTCTACCTGCTGACCACGCGATACTTCCCGGGCTACGGCGTGCAGTATTTCGGCATGACGTCGCTCCTGAACCCGGTCACGGGCGCGCCCGTGGTCGACGTGGCCAAGGCGATGACCCTGCCGAACGCCATGGAGGCGTGGCCGACGCTGGCGCATCCGCTCGCCAACAAGGTCGGGTGGTTCAACCTCAACAACATCGCGGCCGGCCTGCTCGGCATGCCGATCGGCTTCCTCACCATCGTCCTGGTCAGCCTGATGGGCAAGGCGCCGTCGCCGGAGATGCAGGCTCTCATCGACGAGATCCGCAAGCCGCGCGGCCGCACCGTGCTGCAGGAGAAGACCTGATCCGACAGCGCCTGACGGGCCCGCCCGTCGGGATCGGAGCGGGGTCCTTCGGGACCCCGCTTTTTTGTGGGCTTGCGGGTGTCCAGGTAATTTGCGACGGCATTGCCTCGGCTCTCCCGGAGGGGGACGCGGAGCCGGCGCCGGTTCATTGCGAAAGGACGTCGTTTCATGACCATCGGAGGATCGTTCGGATCCTGGCTGCTGTTCGTGCCGAACTTCGTGCTGGCGGCGCTGATGTACACGCTGCTCGGTCGCGCGATTCTCGGCCTCGCCGTCGGCACCGACTCGACCAATTACATCTGGCGTTTCTTCTGCCGGATCACCGACCCGGTCGTCACCGTGGTGGCGCTGGTGACCCCGAAGGCCGCCGCTCCGGTCGTCGTCTGGCTGTTCGGCGTGGTCTGGCTGTTCTGGCTGCGCGTCGCACTGCTCTACGTCTATCTCGCCTTTTCGCCCACGCAGGCCGGGTGACGCTCGCCATGGACCGCAACTTCTACTTTGTCGGCATCGCCTTCTTCGGAATGATCAACGGCCTGTTCAGCCCGCTGATGCCGGTCGCCTACGTGTTCGCCACCGCCCTGATGGCGGAGCCGCTGTTCGGCAGTCAGGCGGCGATCTTCTACTTCGCCTCGCTGATGCTCTCGACCGCGACCGTGATCCTCGGCGGAATTCCGGCGGCCGTGTACGAGCGGGTCGCCGGCAAGGAGGACTCGACCCCGGCGTCGCTGTTCGTCTGGCTCTCGGCCACCGCACTGCTCACCTTGCCGGCGGTCGGAAGCTTCCTGCAGATCGGGCTGTGATCGGCAGCACGGCCCGTTCAAGCCCTCGTGAGCTCGTTGAGGCGTCGCGGAACTGCCGGTACCCTCTGTTCCGTCGTCCGACTCGACGACCCGGCGGCGTGACCGCACCGGCCGAGGGGAGGGAGCATGGAGACGCTGCGGCGGACCGCGTTCGAGATCGTGCTGCGGGCGTGCCTGTTCGGCTCGCTCGCCATCTTCTGCGTGATGGTGGCACTCTCCTTCGAGCCGCGCGCGGCGTTCAAGGCCGGCGGCTTTCTCACGCTCGTGATGGTCGGCGTTCTGCTCCTGAAGGCGGCCGGCGCGCGCACCAAGAACTATCGCCACACGGAGATGTGGCTCTACCTTCCCGAGGAGCACCGGCCCCCGCCCGCCTATGCGCAGTTCGTCAGCGCCATGGTGATGCGCGAGACCTACCTGTTCTTCGCCCGGCGCACCGCCTTGGTGTCGATCGTGATGTGGTCGCTCGCCCTGCTGCTGGCGCTGGCGGGGCTGTAGAGCGCGCGGCGGCAGCCGCTCGTCGTCCCCTCTCGCCATCCGCGGGAGAGGGTTCGAACCGATCCGTCGGGACGAAGCGTCACGCCCCGAGATAGGCCTGCCGCACGTGCGGGTTCTCCAGGAGTTCGCGGCCCGTTCCGGTCAGCGTGACGCGGCCCTGCTCCAGCACGTAGGAGCGGTCGGACAATTCGAGCGCCGCGAAGGCGTTCTGCTCGACCATCACCACCGTGACGCCGTCCTTGCGGATGCCCTCGATGATCTCGAAGGTCCGTTCCACCAGATTCGGCGCGAGGCCCAGCGAGGGCTCGTCGAACAGCACGAGCTTGGGCCGCGACATCAGCGCGCGGGAGATCGCCAGCATCTGCTGCTCGCCGCCCGACAGCGTGCCGGCGGCCTGGTCGCGGCGCTCGTGCAGGATCGGGAAGCGGGCGAACAGCTTGTCCATGTCCTCGGCGATGCCGTCGGCGTCGCGGCGCAGGAAGCAGCCCATCTCCAGATTCTCCCGCACCGTCATGTATGGGAAGACGCGCCGCCCTTCCGGGCAATGAGCGATACCGAGCTCGAGCACGCGGCGCGCCGAGGCGCGGGTGATGTCCTGGCCGTCGAAGACGATCCGGCCGGCGGCCGGCGACAGCAGGCCGGAGATTGCCTTCAGGCTCGTCGTCTTGCCGGCGCCGTTGGCGCCGATCAGCGTGACCAGCTCGCCGCGCTCGACCCGCATGGTGAGGTCGCGCACCGCCTCCACCTTGCCGTAACGGCAGACCAGACCCTCAACCTCGAGCACGGACGTACCTCTCGCCCAGATAGGCGCGGATCACCTGCGGGTCGCTCTGGATGGCGGCCGGCGGGCCATCGGCGATGATCCGGCCCTGGTTCAGGCAGACGATCCGGTCGGACACGCCCATCACCATCTTCATGTCGTGCTCGACCAGCAGCACCGTGATGCCGCGGGTGCGGATGCGGGCGAGCAGCGCCATGAAGGCGCCGGTCTCGGCCGGATTCATGCCGGACACCGGCTCGTCGAGCAGCAGCAGGGTCGGCTCCGCCGCGAGCGCGATGGCGACCTCGAGCAGGCGCAGCTCGCCGTAGGACAGCGACACCGCGGTCTCCTCGGCACGGGCGCGCAGGCCGACCAGATCGAGGATCTCCCAGGCGAGGTCGCGCAGCCGCGCCTCGTCGCGGCGCACGCCGGGCAGGCCCAGCATGATGGCGAGCGGATGCTGCTTCGCCCGGCGGTGCAGCCCGACCATGACGTTGTCCAGCACGGTGAGCCCGTTGAACACGCTGGTCTTCTGGAAGGTGCGCACGACCCCGTGCTCGGCGATCTGGTTGGGCTTCAGCCCAACCAGCGGGGCGCCGCGATAGACGATGCTGCCGCTCGACGCGTGAATGTAGCCCGTGATGGCGTTGAACGCCGAGGTCTTGCCGGCGCCGTTCGGGCCGATCAGCGACAGCACCTCGCCCTCGCGCACCTCGAACGTCATGTCCTCGACGGCGGTGAGACCGCCGAACCGGATCGACAGGCCGGTGACGGCGAGCGCCACCGCCGCGTCCGGTCCCGGAGCGGCGGTCGCGGCGACGGCCGCCGACGATGGGGTGAGGGTCGCGCTCACGGCCGAGCCTCCGCCGGAACGGCGGTCCCGGTCGGCTCGGCGGGGGGCGCACCGGTGCGTCCGGTCCAGCGTTTCCAGGCGTCACGGACCGCCGGCACGATGCCGTCCGGCAGGAAGTAGACGATCAGGATCATCAGCACGCCGTAGACGATCCACTGCAGCTCCGGCTTCACCTCGAAGCCGCGCAGGACCTCGGGCAGGATGCCGAAGATCAGGCCGCCGACGATCGGGCCGGCCAGCGTGCCCTTGCCGCCCGTGATCACCATGATCACCATCGTCACGGTGTAGATGAACAGGAACACGTCGGGATCGACGATCCTGACGTAATGCGCGTAGACGGCGCCGGCGAGGCCGGCGAGCGCCGCCGAGACCACGGTCGCCAGCACCAGGAAGCGCGTCACGTCGATGCCGACCGAGGTGGCGAGCGGCTCGTTCTCCCGCAGCGCGATCATGGCGCGGCCCGCCCGCGAATGCACCAGCCTGCGGATGATCACATAGGTGACGATCGCGACGCCGAGCACCAGATAGTAGTTCGGCACCTTGCCCAGGATGTCGACGTCGCCGATGCCGGGAAACCAGAACTTCAGGAACGGGATGTTGTTGAGCGCCATCGGCCCTTGCGTGAGCTCGAGCCAGTTCAGCGCGACGAGGCGGGTCACCTCGGCGAAGCTCACCGACACGATGACGAAATAGGCGCCCCGCACCTTGAACGAGATCTTCCCGATGAACCAGCCGCACAGGCCGGCGAACGTGACGGCGACAAGCATCGAGAACCACACCGGCTTGGGCGCCAGCGTGATCGGCACGTCGAGCACGTGGATCTCGAAGCCGAGCGAGCACAGGCTCGACGCGTAGGCGCCGATGCCGAAGAACGCGACATGGCCGAGGCTGAGCTGGCCCGTGTAGCCGAGCAGCAGGTTGAGGCTCATCGCCGCGACGATGAAGATCCCGGCGATGATCAGCACGTGGAGGAAATAGAGATTGTCCATCCACAGCGGCAGCGTCACCAGGAATCCGACCCAGGCGACCGACGAGGCGAGCGAGACGGCGCGGCTCATCCGATCCGCTCCTTGCGGGCGAACAGCCCGGTGGGCTTGACCAGCAGGATCACGATGATCAGCAGGAAGCCCATGGCGTCGCGGTAGCCGGAGGAGACATAGCCGGCACCTAGCTCCTCCATGAAGGCGAGGATGAAGCCGCCGATGGTGGCGCCCGGAATGCTGCCCAGCCCGCCCAGGATGACGATGGCGAAGGCCTTCAGCGAGGCGAGGTCGCCGATGGTCGGATAGACCACGAAGACCGGGCCGAGCAGCGCGCCGGCGGCGGCCGCGAGCCCGGAGCCGAGCGCGAAGGTCGCGGTGTGGACGCGGTCGATGCGCACGCCCATCAGGGCGGCGGCCTCGCGATCCTGGAAGGTCGCGCGCATCGACTTGCCGAGCCGCGTCTTCTGGATCAGCGCGTAGGTCGCGGCGATCAGCACCACGGCGACGGCGAACACGAAGAGGCGGGTCCACGACACCGAGACGGCGCCCATCACCAGCGGTGCCGACGGGAACGGCGAGTTGATCGACTTGGCGACGCCGGACCAGACGAGCTGCTCGGAGTTCTGCATCGCGATGCCGGCGCCGATCATCACCAGCATGGTGGTGTCGATGTCGGCGCCGCGCAGCCGGCGCAGCAGCACGATCTCGATCAGCGCGCCGAGCATCACGCCGAGCACCACGGCGAGCACCAGCGACACGATGAAGTTCGCGCCGATCAGCATCACGAACATGTACATCATGTAGGCGCCGAACGCGTAGACCTCGCCGTGCGTGAAGTTCACCACCCGCATGATGCCGAAGATGAGCGTCAGCCCGATCCCGAGCAGCGCATAGGTGCCGCCCAGGATCATGGCGTTGAGGGCGTGCTGAAGGAGCTGGTCCATGAATCACGCGAGAGTTGGCGTCTGTTCGCTTCACGCCGGAGCGGCGTCCGTCTCCGTTCGTCCCCGCGAAGGCGGGACCCAGGGCCGCGCGTCCTATGGCCCCTGGATGTCCGCCTTCGCGGGCATGAGCGGAGTTCGGGTCCACGGAGCGCGCCGTCCGGAGACGGCGCGCCGTGCTGGGGCGGCTCAGAGGCCGGACTTGGCCACCTTGCCGCCGTCGATCTTCACCAGATAGACGGACGGGATGTTCTGGCCGCTCTCGTTGCCGGCCGGGCCCTGCTTGATGAACTCGATGTTGCCGTAGACGCCCTTCACCTTGGTCTTCCACAGCGCGTCCTTGATCGCCGCGGGCTCGGCCTTGCCGGCGATCTTGATCGCCTCGGCGATGGTGAAGATGCCGTCGTAGCCGCGGAAGCCCTCGGTGAGGCCGCCCGGCTCGTGACCGCGCTTCTGCCACTCGGTCATGTAGCGCTTGGCCGGCTCCGGATTGGTGACGACCTCCGGGAACCAGGGCGGGAAGAACACGGTGTGGAACGAGCCGTTGGCCGCGTCGCCCGCCTGGGCGATCAGCTGATCGGGCGAGTTGGAGCCGCCCGTGGTGATGATGCGGGCGTTGAGCTGCAGCTCCTTGGCCTGCTTGAGGATCAGCGTCACCTGCTCGACCGCCGTGGTGACGAACAGCGTGTCGCCGCCCGACGCCTTGATGCGGGTGAGCTGCGCCGAGAAGTCCGTCGCCTTCGGGTCCATGGTCTCCATGACGCCGACGGCGACGCCCTGGCCCTTCAGCATCTTCGAGTACTCGGCCGCGGAGCCGATTCCGAAATCGTTGTTGGTGTTGAGGAAGTCGGCCTTCTTGATGCCGAGCTTGGCGACCAGCGGCTTGAAGGCGACGGCCTCCATCTCCGACGTCGGGCTGATGCGGAACACGTAGGGGTTGCCGGACGTGGTGATCTTACCCGACGAGGAGGTCTCGACCACCATCGGGACCTTGTACTCCTGCAGCTTCGGCATCACGGCGAGCGTGAGGGTCGAGCTCCAGGCGCCCATGATGACCGGCACCTTGTCGCGCACGATCAGCTTCTCGACGGTCGCCACCGCCTCGGTCGGATTGGACTTGTTGTCCTCGATCACCAGCTGGATCTTCTTGCCCAGCACGCCGCCGGCGGCGTTGATCTCGTCCTCGGCGATGCGGGCGCCCTGCGCCACGTAGTTGCCGGAGGCCGCGAAGGCGCCGGTGAGGGGCTGCGTCACCCCGATCTTGATCGTCTCCTGGGCCAGGGCCGTCCCGGCGAGCAGCGTCGCGCCGAGCATGGCGAGAGCGAGCTTGGCAGTCTTTGTGTGCATTGCAGTCTCCTGTCGTCTCGCGATTTTCAAGCAATGTTCATGCCGACACGGTGTCGGAATGCCGTGAGAACAAGCGCGTTTTCGGGCATTTGCCCGGAAGTCGAAACGCGCCCAGGTGCACTTCCACGTCGGTCCGGCGCGGGGCCGGGCCTCACTTCGTCTTCAGCTTCGGAATGATGTCGTTGGCGATGGCGTCGATCTGCTCCGCCTCGTAACGATACGGCACGAAGATGATGCGGTCGATGCCCGTCGCGAGATGCGCCTGCAGCTGTTCGACGCACTCCTCGGGCGTGCCCATGACGGCCGAGTCCATCGTCGACTCCGACCAGGAGGCGTAATCCCACTCGGTCTGCAGCCACTCCTTCATCGGCCCTTCGATCTTGTCGCGCGGGCCGACGCAGATCGGCAGCTGGTTGGTCGAGATCAGCTCGTCCGGATCGCGGCCCGCCTCCTCGGCGAAGCCGCGCACCTTGGCCCAGGTGCGGGCGAAGGCCTCGGCCGTGTAGTAGTAGGTGAGCCAGCCGTCGCCCTTGGTGGCGGCGCGCTTGAGCACCGCGTCGACATAGCCGCCGATCAGGATCGGGATGCGCGGCTTCTGCACCGGCTTCGGATACATCACGGCGCCGCGCAGCGTGTAGGGGTCGTAGTCGCCGGCCACCTTCTCCTCGGTCCACAGCCGCGTGATGATCTCGAGGCTCTGCTCCATGATCTTGCCGCGCTTGGAGAAGTCGACGCCGAGCGAATCGAACTCGCGGCGATACCAGCCGACCGCGGCGCCGAGCAGCATGCGGCCGTCCGAGACGTGATCGATGGTGGCGAGCTCCTTGGCCAGCAGCACCGGATTGCGCAGCGGCATCACCAGAATCCCGGTGCCGATCTTGATGCGCGAGGTGCGGGCCGCGACGGCCGTCAGCATGATCAGCGCGTCGTGGATGGGAAAGTTCGGATCGACGCCGAGCAGGGTGTGGTCCCAGGCCCACAGCGACTCGAAGCCGAGCTCCTCCATGCGCACGCCGTACTCGATCAGCTCCTTGGCGCTCGGCATCTCGGGGTAGCGCGTGAAGTTGCGCATCGCGACGCCGTAGACGGTCTCTCGCTTGGGGGCCGGGCTCTGAGCCATCATGCAATCCTCCGGTCGCCTCGCGACCGCGTTTGTCGTTGTCGGAAACGGCGCCGCCGGAGCGCGGCCGCCACGGAAGGATGTCGTCACGCCGGCCGGGGCCGGCGCGGCGTCACGCCGTGTAGAGCCGGCCCGGATCGAGCTCGCGGATCAGCGCCAGCTCCTCGGCCTGCGGCGGCGTCGTGACCGAGAGCTCCCGGGCGCGGCGCAGCGTGAAGCCGGTGTTGTCCTGCACCTGCTCGAAGGTGACGCCGGGATGCAGCGCCAGCACCTCCATCTCGCGGGTCTTCTCGTCGAAACCCATCACGGCGAGGTCGGTGACGACGCGCCACATGCCGCCCGTCGGCAGGCCGCGCCGGGCGCGGCTGTCGTGCCCGTCGATCCAGCCCGGCGACGTGATGAAGTCGACCTTCTCCACGAAGCGGCGCTTCTCGTGCTTCATCGCGACGATCATGTCGGTGAGCGACGAGATGTCGTTGCCGCCGCCGGTGCCGGGCAGCCGGATGGTCGGCTTGTCGGTCGGCCCGATGAAGGAGGAGTTGAGGTTGCCGAAGCGGTCGATCTGGGCACCGCCCATGAAGCCGACGTCGACGTATCCGCGCTGCAGCAGCAGCAGCACGTCGGTCGACGGCAGCACCATGTTGGCGCGCCGCGTGCAGCGCTGCTCGTTGGTGGAGGGCGGCAGCTCGCCCGGCTTGATGAACGGGCCGATCACCCCGCCCTCGAACAGGATGGTCATCTTCGGGGCGAAGTTACGCTGCGCCAGCGTCGCGGCGAGCAGCGGGATGCCGACGCCGGCGAACACGATCTGTCCGTCGGTGAGCAGGCGGCCCGCCATGATGGCGATCAGCTCGGAGGCCGTGTAGACGGTCGAGGTCGGCGAATGCTCAGTCATTGAAGATCACCCTGCCGCGGCGGCTGGCGTTGAGCAGCGTCTCCATGCCGACCTTGGAGAGATAGTCGGGCCAGTCCTTGGGACCGTAGACCATTTCGTCGAGATACTGCTTCACGCCGCCGACCGGATCCTTCGACGTCAGCGCGGCGTAACGATCGAGCTGCGCGAAGATCGGCTCGTACTGGCCGTAGCATTCGTGCGGCGCCGAGCCGTACGGCACCTCGACCACGGCCTCCACGGTGAAGAACGGGATGCGGGTGTGGTCCGGCGCGCGGCGGATCTGGTCGTTGGAGACGATCCGCTCGGTCGTCAGGATCACCTTGTTGGCGGCCATCGCCATGTCGATGTCCATGAATTGCAGCCCGTCGAGCTGGGCGTTGCCGTAGGCGTCGGCGCGCTGCACGTGGATCAACGCGACGTCCGGGTTGAGGGCCGGCAGCGCCATCACCTCGTCGCCCGTGAACGGGCAGCGTACCGGCTTCACCTCGTCGCCGAGGATGCGGGCGACGTCGGAGCCGATCATCGAGCGCACCGGCATGAACGGGATGCCCATGGCGCCGGCGCGGAAGCGCAGGCCCATCGCCATGTGGCTCCATTCGTCGAACTCGGCCAGCCCCTTCTCGACATGGTGGCGCATCACCTTGGAGATGCCCCACACGATGCCCTGGCTGAACCAGCTCGACACGATCTTCTTGCCGAGGCCGGAGGCGAAGATCAGGTCGCCCTCGGTCGAGGTGATCGAGCGCGACACCGTCAGCCCGGTCTTGCGGGCCCGGATCAGCGACCAGATCATCGCCATCGGGGTGCGCGACAGCGTGCAGCCGCCCACCCCGACGTGATCGCCGTCCCGGACGAGCGCCGCGGCCTCGTCGAGCGTCATGACTTTCTCGCGCAGCCCGCGATCGCGGGCCGCCAGCTCGCGCCGCAAGGTGCCGTAGTCCTTCACGAGCGTTTCGCTCATCGGCCGGAGACCTTCATCACGTTCTTTCCGCGCGACATCAGCGACGCGTCCTCTCTCCACCTCCCCGCGCACGGGGAGGCGCGAACGCCGGACCGGACGCGGCTTACAGCCCCATCTCGGTCAGCGGAACGATCTCGACACCGGCCTTCTCCAGCGCGGCGCGGGCCGTGCGGGCGGTGTTCACCGCGGTCGGCTCGTCGCCGTGGACGCACAGCGTGTCGACCTCGACCTTGACCACCTTGCCGTTCATCGAGAGGATCTCGCCGTCCAGCACCATCCGAACGGTCTGCTTGGCGGCCGCCTCACCGTCCTTGAGAACCGTGCCGGAGAGCGCCCGCGAGGCGAGGTTGCCGTCGTCGTAGTACATGCGGTCGACGAAGCCCTCGCGGGCGAGGCGCAGGCCGAGCTTCTCGGCCGCCCACTGCATCTTGGAGCCGTAGAGCGCCACGTAGATGATCGACGGGTCGACCACCTTGATGGCCCGGCCGATGGCGAGCGCGTAGTCCTCGTCCTCGGCCGCCATGTTGTTGAGCGCGCCGTGCGGCTTGAGATGCGTCACCTTCACGCCGGCATACTGGGCCATGCCCTGCAGCGCGCCGATCTGGTAGGCGACCATGTATTCGAGGTCGGCGGGCTTCATCTGGATGCGGCGGCGGCCGAAGCCCCACAGGTCGTTGAAGCCGGGATGCACGCCGATGCTCACGCCCTGCTCCTTGGCGAGCATGCAGAGACGGTGCATGGTGTTGGGATCGCCGGCATGGAAGCCGCAGGCGACGTTGGCCGACTTGATGATGGTCATCAGATCGGCATCGTTGCCGATATTGTAGGCACCCCAGCCTTCCGCGATGTCGGCGTTGAGATTGATGCGCTTCGCCATTGCTCCTCGCCCCTCGTGTCGGGATCACGCGACGCCGTCTTTTCCGGCAGGGCCGGGGGTGGACGACTGGTCCTATTTATAGGAAAACCATACAACAACCGCGCCCCCGCGCAACCACCCGGGCTGCCGTTCTTTCGGGCGGTCGCCGGTGCGGCCCCCGGCCGAGAGCGAGATGTCGAACGCCACACGCGATCCCCCGCGCCCCCGCATTCTCACCAGCGGCGATACCGCCCTGGTGGTGGAGTTCGGCAGCGCGATCGATCGCGGCGTGAGCGCGCTGGTGCTGGCCTTGACGGAGCGCCTGGAGGGCGCGGCGCTGCCCGGCGTCACCGAGCTGGTGCCGACCTTCCGGTCCCTGATGGTGCATTACGACCCGCTCGTGATCGCGCCGGCCGACCTCGCGGCGCGGCTCGAGGCGATGGCGGCCGGGCTCGACGCGGTCGAGCGGCCCGGCCGGCTGTGGCGGCTGCCGGCCTGCTACGATCCCGCCGTCGCCCCCGACATCGACGACGTCGCCGCCGCGACCGGGCTGACGCCCGACGAGATCGCCGCCTGCCACAGCGCCGAGACGTATCACGTCTACATGCTGGGCTATCTGCCCGGCTTTCCCTATATGGGCGACACGCCCGAGCCGCTGCGCCTGCCGCGCCGCACCGATCCGCGCGTCAAGGTGCCGGGCGGCTCGATCGCGATCGCGACCGCGATGACGGCCGTCTACGCCATCGAGAGCCCGGGCGGCTGGAACCTGATCGGCCGTACCCCGGTCCGGGTTTGGGATCTGCGGCGCGAGAGCCCGGCCTTGCTGGCGGCCGGCGACAAGGTGCGGTTCGATCCTGTGCCGCTCGCCGCCTTCGAGAGCCTGGCCGCCCGCGCCGCCGAGGGAACGCTGGTGATCACGCCGGAGCCGGCGCCCGGGGACGCGGCATGAGCGACGCGGCCGACATCGTCGCGGCGAGCCCGGACGCCCCGGCCCTGCAGGTCGTCGCGCCGGGCCCGTCCACGACCCTGCAGGACGCCGGCCGCATCGGCCACCAGCGCTTCGGCATCCCGGTGTCGGGCGCCATCGACGCGGTGGCACTCGCCGCCGCCAATCTGCTGGTCGGCAACCCGCCGGACACGGCCGCGCTGGAGATCGCCTATCTGGGCCCGACCCTGACGATCGCGGCCGAGAGCGTGCGCCTCGCCTATGCGGGCGGCGCGGCGACGATCGAAGTCCTCGACGAGGACTCCGCGACCCCGCCGAAGAAAATCCCGCCGCTCACGAGCGTGCGGCTCCGGCGCGGCCAGTCGCTGCGCATCGGCGGCCTGTCGGGCAGCGTGGTCGGCTATCTGGCGGTCGCCGGCGGCTTCGACGCGGCGCCCTTTCTCGGCAGCCGCTCGACCCATGCGCGCGGCGGGCTCGGCGGCTTCGCCGGGCGGGCGCTACGCGCCGGCGACGTGCTGCCGCTGGTCGCCTCCGCGGCGCCGGAGCGTGACGAGCTGACGCTGCCGGATCTCGACCTCGCGACGCCGCAGCGGGTTCGCGTCGTGCTCGGCCCTCAGGACGACATGTTCAGCGAGGCCGGCGTCGAGACGTTCCTCGCGGCGACCTACACCGTGACGGCGGCGACCGACCGCATGGGCATGCGGCTCGACGGGCCGACGATCGCGCACCGCGACGGCTTCAACATCGTCTCGGACGGGATCGCGCCCGGCGCCATCCAGGTGCCGGGCAACGGCAAGCCGATCGTGCTGCTCGCCGACCGCCAGACCACCGGCGGGTACCCGAAGATCGCCACCGTGATCTCGGCCGACCTGCCTGGCCTCGGCCGCCTCGCGCCCGGCGCGACGCTCGGCTTCGAGCGCGTCGATCTCGACACCGCAGTTGCGGCGCGGCGCGCACTCGCGACTATGATGCAGGGGATGGCGGCCCGGCTGGTGCCGGCCGGCGGCGGCGTCGACATCGAGGCGCGCCTCCTGGCCGAGAACCTGATCGGCGGCGTCGTCGACATGCATGCGGACCACCAGGCGTGAGGGGGGAGGCGATGACGATGGCCCGATCGGCAGTCGCGCTGGGGCGTCCGCGCCGGAGCGCCGCGAACAACGACGCGGACAGCCGCGTGCCACGCTACCTCCAGGTCGCCTCCGTGCTGCGCCGTCGCCTGCGCGACGGCATCTGGTCGGTGGGCGAGAAGATCGCGACCCTGGAGGAGCTGGAGCGCGAGTTCGGCGTCGCCCGCGTCACGGTGCGCCAAGCGATCGAGTTGCTGCAGTCGGAGGGGCTCGTCCGCTCCCAGCAGGGCCGCGGCACCTTCGTTACCAACACCATCGATCATCGCCGCTGGCTGCAGCTCGCCACCGACTGGGAGAGCCTGATCTCCGGCATCCGCGAGAACGTGCCGCATCCGCTGCCGGCCGGCACGGTCGGCACGCCGCGCGTGGAGCCCGGAGAGGGCCGCCCGGCCGCCGCCTACCGTTTCCTGCGCAGCCTGCAGAAACGCGGCAGCGAGCCGTTCGGCTACGCCCGCGTGCATCTCGCCCGCGACATCTACGCCAAGGCCCCGAAGCAGTTCGCCTCGCGCGCCGCCCTGGTCGTGCTGGCCGAGATGAAGGGGCTGGAGATCGCCCGCGCCCACCAGTCGCTCACCATCGGCTCGGCCGACGTGGAGACCGCCAAGCTGCTCGGCATCGGCCTCGCCGCGCCGACCGCCGAGGCGCGCTGCGTCGTCACCGACGCGGACGGCGTCGCCATCTATGTCGGCGAGATCACCTATCGGGGCGACTGCGTGAGCCTCGACATCGAGCTGCGCGGCCCGGCGGCGGCCGCCGCGCCGCGACGACGGTAGAGGGCGTGTGATGCGGGGTCGCGCGGAGGTCGTGCTGGTCGTAGGGTGGGCGAAGCGAAGCGCGACCACCATCTGTCCCCCGACCTGCCGACAGCGACCGCGTCGGCGCGGCGCGTGCCGCGCCTTCGATACTGCGAAGCCCGCTTGTCATTCACACCATGATCGAGGCCTCCCGTGATCAGCAGCGGACCAACGACATGACCGACACCGGCATCGGGGCGCGGCTGATCCGCAAGGAGGACGACCGCTACATGCGCGGTCGCGGCCGCTATGTCGGCGACATCCGGCTCGCCGGCCAGCAGGACGTCGCTTTCCTGCGCAGCCCGCTGGCGCACGCGAAGATCCTCTCGGTCCGGGTGCCGGAGGCCTTGCGCGGCCGCGTCCTGCTCGCCGCCGACATCGCCGCGGTGCGTCAGATCAGGGCCGACACGACGCTGCCGGGCTTCAAGTCGTCCACCCAGCCGGTGCTGGCGGAGACGCGCGTGCGCCATGTCGGCGAGCTGATCGCCATGTGCGTCGCGCCGACCCGCGCCGAGGCCGAGGACATCGCGGCCGAGATCGAGGTCGAGTTCGAGGAGCTGCCGGCCGTCACCGACATGCTGGCGGGACGCGAGCCCGGCGCGCCGCTGCTGCACGAGCCGTGGGGCGACAATCTCTTCCTGGTCTCGCTCACCGACGTGAGCTCCGCGGAGCTGAAGCAGAAGGCCACCTACAGCGTGACGCGCGAGCTGCGCACCGCGCGCCAGGCGATGAGCCCGATGGAAGGCCGCGGCGTCGTCGCCGAGTGGGACAGCCGGCTCGGCCAGCTGGTGATCCACTCCTCCACCCAGCAGCCGCATGTCGTCCGCTCCGGTCTCGCCGAATGCCTCGGCCTGGACGAGGGGCAGATCCGCGTCATCGCGCCGGATGTCGGCGGCGGCTTCGGCTACAAGGGCATCCTGCTGCCCGAGGAGGTGGCGCTCGCCTTCGGCACGCGCCGCTTCGGCACGCCGCTGCGCTGGCTGGAGGACCGCCGCGAGAACCTGGTGGCCGGCGCCGACTGTCGCGAGCACCATTATCGTCTCACCGCCTATGCGGACTCCGACGGACGTCTGCTCGGTCTCGACTGCGAGGCGAGCGTCGATTGCGGCGCCTACTCGGCCTATCCGTTTTCGGCTTGCCTGGAAGGCGGCCAGATCGGCAGCATCCTGCCCGGCCTCTACGACTTCCCGCACTATCGCTGCCGCGTCCATTCGGTCGCCACCAACAAGCCGCCGATCCTGCCCTATCGCGGCGTCGCCCGCACCGGCGCCTGTTTCGCCTTGGAGGTGACGCTGGACGCGCTGGCGCGAGAGATCGGCATCGAGCCGACCGAGCTGCGCCTGAACAGCCTGGTGCGGCCCGAGCAGATGCCGTTCGACAACATCGCCAAACGCCACTTCGATTCCGGCGACTATCCGGAGGCGCTGCGCCGCGCCATCGCGGCGATCGATCTGGAAGGCGTGCGAGCCCGCCAGAAGCAGGGCGAAGCGGACCGGCGCCGCATCGGCGTCGGCTTCGCCATGTATGCGGAGCAGGCCGGCCACGGCACCAGCGTCTACTCGGCCTGGGGCATCCCGATGGTGCCGGGCCACGAGCAGTGCCAGGCGCGTTTCACGCCGGACGGCGGGCTGGAGCTGAGGATCGGCGCGCACAGCCACGGACAGGGGCTGGAGACGACGCTGTCGCAGGTCGCTCATTCGATCCTCGGCGTGCCGCACGACAAGATCAGGCTGGTGCACGGCGACACGGCGCTGACCCCCTACTCCACCGGCACCTGGGGCTCACGCTGCATGATCATGTCGGGCGGCGCCGTCGCCACCGCCTGCGATGCCCTCGCC
This sequence comes from Rhodoplanes roseus, assembly GCF_003258865.1. Taxonomy (GTDB): domain Bacteria; phylum Pseudomonadota; class Alphaproteobacteria; order Rhizobiales; family Xanthobacteraceae; genus Rhodoplanes; species Rhodoplanes roseus. The sequence continues at coordinate 31,717 of NZ_NPEX01000003.1, forward strand.
GACCGGCTGAAGCGCATCGGCGCCGCGCTGCTGCAGGCCGATGCCGCGGCGGTGCGGCTGGAGAACGGCGAGGTCGTCGGGCCGAGCGGCCGCATCGCGGTCTCGGAAATCGCCCGCACCTGGTATCGACGGCCGCAGGATCTGCCGCGCGACGTCGATCCCGGCGGCCTGGAGGTGACGGCCGGCTACAAGGCGCAGCGCGACACCGGCACGTTCAGCTACGCGGCCCATGCCGCCGTCGTGGCGGTCGACACCGAGACGGGCGAGACCGAGATCCTCGACTACGTCATCGTCGAGGACGGTGGCGTGCTGGTGAACCCGATGATCGTCGACGGGCAGATCATCGGCGGCACCGCGCAGGGCATCGGCACCGCCTTCTACGAGGAGATGCCCTATGACGACCGCGGCCAGCCGCTCGCCTCGACGCTCTCCGACTATCTGCTCCCCGGCCCGACCGAGATGCCGAAGCTGAAAATCCTGCACATGGAAACGCCCTCGCCCTACACGCGCTTCGGCCAGAAGGGCATCGGCGAGGGCGGCGCCATCGCGCCGCCGGCCGCGCTCACCAACGCCGTCAACGACGCCCTGCACGATCTCGGCGCCGAGCTGCTGATGTCGCCCGTCACGCCACGCCGCATCGTCGACGCGATCACGGCAGCGCAAGCCCGCGAGGCCGCGGAATGAAAGCCATACGCTGCCCCGCCGACGAACGATCTCGTTCCGCCCTCACCCTGAGGAGCGCCCGAAGGGCGCGTCTCGAAGGGCGGGGGCGGCCACATGGTTCGAGACGCGCTCCTTCGGAGCGCTCCTCACCATGAGGCGCGCATCGGTGCAAAGGCGCCCCGGAATGACGGAAACCGATCAGGCGGATCTCGCATGAAAGCCGCAGCATTCGACTATGTCCGGCCCGCGAGCGTCGCGGAGGCCTGCGCGCTGCTCGCCGGCGACGGCGACGCCAAGATCATGGCCGGCGGCCAGTCGCTGGGGCCGATGCTGAACCTGCGGCTGGCGCAGCCCGCGCTGCTCGTCGACGTCACCCGCATCGCGGATCTCGGCCGCGTCGAGGAGAGCGCCGACGCGATCACGCTCGGCGCCGTCGTGACGCACGCCGCGATCGAGGATCGGCGGGTCGCCGATCCGACGCACGGCTTCCTGGCGCGGGTGGCGCGCGGCATCGCCTATCGGGCGGTGCGGTCGCGCGGGACCATCGGCGGCAGCCTGGCCCATGCCGATCCGGCGGCCGACTGGGTCTCGACCCTGACCGCCCTCGGCGCCGAGGTTCTGCTGACCGGCGCCGGTGGCGCGCAGCGGCGCGTGCCGGTGGAGGAGTTCATCCGCGGTGCCATGAGCACGGCGCTGGAGCCCGGCGAGATTCTCGACGGCGTGCGCATCCCGCGCTTCTCGCCGGCGGCCCGCTTCGGCTTCGAGAAGATCTGCCGCAAGACCGGCGAGTTCGCCGAGGCCATGGGCGTCGCCGTGCTGGACCCCGAGCGCGGCGTCTGCCGCGTGGTGGCGGGCGCCGGCGGCGGCCGGCCCGTGGTGATCGAGGCGAGCCGCGGTGCCGGCGCGCGCCTGCTCGAGCGCTTCGCCGACCCCGGCGCGACCCGCGACATGCTGATCGAAGCGGGCCTCACCGGAGACGAGTTCAAGATGCGCCTGCATGTCGCCGCGGTGCGCCGCGCCGTCGAGGAGATTCGCCGATGACCACCGTCACGATCGAGGTCAACGGCAAGACCGTGACGGCCGACGTCAAGCCGCGCACCCATCTGGCCGACTTCTTGCGCGAGCAGCTCCTGCTGACGGGAACTCACATCGGCTGTGAGCACGGCGTCTGCGGCGCCTGCACGGTCGAGATCGACGGCGAGATCTCGCGCTCCTGCATCACCTTCGCGGTCGCCTGCGACGGCGCCAAGGTGCGCACCATCGAGAGCTTCGACGACGATCCGCTGATGGCGCGCATGCGCACGGCGTTCTCGACGTCGCACGCGCTGCAGTGCGGCTACTGCACGCCCGGCATGCTGATCGCGGCGCGCGACCTGGTCCGCCGCAAGGCCGCCGAGCCCGATCTCGACATCCGCACCGAGATGAGCGGCAACCTGTGCCGTTGCACCGGCTATGCCGGCATCATCGAGGCGATCGAGACCGTGGCGGCGGAAGCGCCCGCCGTTCCGGTGCTGGCGGACGGCCGCTGGGTCGGGCCCGCACCGGGGCCGGGCGCGACGACGCCTCCTACGGCCGCGGCTTCGGCAGCGACCCGCGCCGCTCCGGCGCCGGCCAAAGCTCCGGCCGTCAAGACGACGCCCCTCGCCGCGCCGTCGCGTCCGATCAAGGTCGAGGTCGGGCCCGTCACGGTGGAGAACGGCGAGACCCGCTTCACCGAGGGCTTCGCCCTCGATCACCCGCGCGACGCCGTGTGGGCGCTGATGCGGGATCCCGAAAAGGTCGCCGGCTGCATGCCGGGCCTGACGCTCGATCCGCCGACCGCCGACGACCGCCTCACGGGACGCATGGAGGTGAAGCTCGGGCCGATCTCGGCCGGCTTCTCCGGCGAAGGCGCCTTCGCCCGTGACGACGCCGCGCACCGGATGGAGATCACCGGCCGCGGCAGCGACCGCAAGAGCGGCTCCCGCGCCTCCGGACGCGTCGCGTATACGCTGTCCGACGCCACGGGCGGGACCAGCGCCGCCACGCGCGTCGATTGCGTCATCGCCTTCACGCTGCAGGGTCCGCTGGCGCAGTTCGGCCGCTCGGATCTCGTCCGCGACCTCGTCGCCCGGATCGGCGAAGCCTTCGCCCGCAATCTCGACGCCCGCCTGCGCGCTCCCGACGGCGCCGCGGTCGCGCCCGCCGAGCTCGGCGGCGTGTCGCTGGTGCTGGGCGTCCTGTTCGGCCGGATCAGGCGGGCGGTGATACAGGCGCTCGGGCGCGGGAGCTGATCGGTTCGCGCGCCCGCGCCGGCGGGCTCCGTCCGCCTCACCCCTTCGGCGACACCGCGAGATTGATGTTGATGTTCTTCTCCTGGGTGAACGACAGGAGCTCATCCAGGCATTCCTCGCGGCCGATGCCGGACTGCTTGTAGCCGCCGAACGGCGCGCCCAAGAAGTGCTTGCTGGTGTCGTTGACCCAGATGTAGCCCGCCTCGATCGCCGCGGCTGCGCGGTGCGCCGTCGTCAGATCGTTGGTCCAGATCGACGCCGTCAGCCCGTACTCGACGGCGTTGACCTGGTCGAGCATCGCGGCCTCGTCGGTCCATCGGATCACGCCGACGACGGGCCCGAAGATCTCCTCCTTGAAGATGCGCATCGCCGGCGTCACCTCGGCGAACACGGTCGGCTCGATGAAGAGCCCTTTGGCGAGCGCCGGGTCGCTCGGCCGGCCGCCGCCCGACACGAGGCGCGCGCCCTCGGCCTTGGCGGACGCGATGTAGTCGAGCACACGGTCGTACTGCACCTTCGAGATGATGGCGCCCATGGTGGTCGCCGGATCGGTCGGCACGCCCGGCTTCCAGTGACGGATCTTCACTGCGACGCGCTCCAGCACGGCGTCGTAGATGTCGGCGTGGACGAAGGCCCGGCTGGTGGAGCCGCAGGACTGGCCGCACCAGGTGAAGTTCATCCCGCCGACCAGGCCGGCGGCGACCGCGTCGGGATCGGCGTCCGGCCAGGCGACCAGCGCGTTCTTACCGCCCAGCTCGAGCAGCACGCCCTTGAGCGTGTCGGCGGCGGCCCGCATCACGGCGCGCCCCGTGGCGGCGCTGCCGATCAGCGCGATCTTGGCGATGTCCGGATGGCTCGCCAGCCGCGCCCCGGCGTCGCGTCCGCCCGGAACGACGTTGAACACGCCGGGAGGCAGGATGCCGTCGATCAGCTCCGCCAGGCGCAGCGAGGAGAGCGGCGCCTGCTCGGGCGGCTTCATCACCACGGTGTTGCCGGCGGCGAGCGGCGCCGCTGCCTTGCCGGCGACGAACATGAAGGGATGGTTGAACGGCACGATGCGGCCGACGACCCCGAGCGGCTCGCGCACCGAGAAGTTCAGCCGGTCCGGCCCCATCGGGATCGAATGCCCCTTCATCTCGGTGACGAGGCCGGCGAAGAACTCCATCTGGGCGGCCGCGATGGTGGCGTCCATGATCATCTCGGCGACCGGGTTGCCGCAGTCGGCCGCGTCGAGCATCGCCAGCTCGCCGGCATTGTCGCGCAGCACCCGGGCGATCTCGCGCAGCATCCTGGCGCGCTCCAGCGGCGGCACGCGGCGCCACCCCTTGAAGGCGGCCTTGGCCGCCACGACCGCCGCGTCGACGTCCTCGGCGCCGCAGTCGGCGACCGCACCGAGCGACTCTCCGGTGCCGGGATTGATCTGCTCGACCTCACGGCCGGTCCTGGGCGCATGCCAGGCGCCGCCGTAATAGACGCCGCGCGAAACCGGCAGCTTCAGCGCGATGGCGGCGAGCGCCGACGGCGAGACGAGCGTTGTCATGGCAAGTTTTCCAGGCGGGCGAGGATCAGGAGGCGACGGCGACCGGCCGGGCGGCGTCCGCCGCCG
>NZ_NPEX01000003.1:36268-55148 GCF_003258865.1 Rhodoplanes roseus
CGGACGCGGATCAGGTCGGCGGCGCGCTCCGCGATCATGATCACCGGGCCGTTGATGTTGCCGCCGACCAGATCCGGAAACACCGACGCGTCGATCACGCGCAGGCCGTCGACCCCGATCACCCGCAGCTCGGGATCGACCACGGCGCGCGGATCGTCGGCCGCGCCCATGCGGCAGGTGCCGCACGGATGGTGCGCCGTGACCGCGGTGCCGCGCACCACGCGCTCGAACTCGCCCGCGCCGGCCGCCGCCAGCGGGCCGATCTCGCCGGTCGTGAACGGCGCCAGCGGCGAACGCCGGCCGATGTCGCGGAACACGTCGACGGCGCGCTTCAGCGTCGTCCAGTCCTTGTCGGTGGCGAGCAGGCGCTGACGGATCAGCGGATGCGCTGCCGGATCGGCCGATCGCAGCGCGATCTCGCCGCGGCTCTCCGGCCGCAGCAGCACGATGCGGCACGAATAGGTGTCGGCGAAGCCTGTCTGCCCCGGCCAATACGGCGCGGCGCCGAGCGGGCCTGCGATGAACAGCATCTGGGTGTCCGGCACGGCGAGCGCCGGATCCGTCTTGGCGAAGGCGGTGAGGCCGCCCGGCAGATCGGAGGCGAAGCCGGTGCCGAGCACATAGCCCTGCGCGATCGCCAGCGCGAGGCGATCCATCCGCATGTAGTGGTGCACCGGACCGGGCGTGCGGCGGCCGTACATGACCAGCGCGGCGACGTGATCCTGCAGGTTCTTGCCGACCGCCGGCCGCGCCGCTGTGACGCCGATGCCGAGCGCCGCCAGCGCATCGGGATCGCCGATTCCGGACAGCATCAGCAGTTGCGGCGAGTTGATCGAGCCGCCGCTGAGGATCACCTCGCGCTCCGCCCGCACGGTCTCGATCGCGCCGTCCGCCGCGAAGGTCACGCCGACGGCGCGACCGCCCTCGATCACGACGCGATGGACGAGCGCATGGACGCGCAGCGACAGGTTCGGCCGCGACAGCACGGGGCGCAGATACGCCGCCGACGTGCTGGCGCGCCGGCCCTTGCGCACCGTCTTCTGCATGCGGGCGATGCCGAACTGCTCGGCGCCGTTGTAGTCCGGATTGTAGGGCAGCCCGGCCTCCTCGGCGGCCGCCACATAGGCGTCGATCAGCGGGTCGGCATAGCGAGAGCGCTGCGTCGCCACCGGCCCGTCGCCGCCGCGATACTCGCTCGCCCCCTCCTCCCAGCTCTCCTGCTTGCGAAAATAGGGGAGCGCATCGGCATAGGACCAGCCGGCCGCGCCGTCGCCGGCCCAGCGGTCGTAGTCGCTGCGGTGGCCGCGCACATAGGCCATCGCGTTGACCGAGGACGAGCCGCCGAGGATCTTGCCGCGCATGCATTCGATGGCGCGATTGCCGGTGCCGGGATCGGGCTCGGTCTCGTAGCCCCAGTCGTGCAGGCGCTTCTGCAGGATGCGGCCCCAGCCGAGCGGCAGGTGGACGAGCGGATCGCGATCCCAGCCGCCGGCTTCGAGCAGCAGCACGCGCACGTCCGGATCCTCGGTGAGCCGGGCGGCGAGCGTGCAGCCCGCCGATCCGGCCCCGACGATCACGTAGTCGAAGCTTCGCGTGGTCATCGGATCCGCCTCGGCTTCACTTCGGCGCCTTGGCGTCGACGACCGCCTTGAGCTTGGCGAACTCGGCCTTGGCGGCGGGGTTCTGCTCGACGATCTTGGTGCCGAGCGCGACGAAGCCCTGCATCATCTTGAGCTGCTCCTGCTCGGGCAGCTTGAGGATCTCGCCCTTGTTCTCCAGCCACACGGCGTTCGCCTTCTTGACGTTGTCGACGCCCCAGCCGAACGCCTGCTGCTCGGCCTCGCGGCCGGCCGCCCGGATCGCCTCCTGCACGTCCTTGGGCTGCGCCTGGAACCACGCCTCGTTGACCAGATTGACCGACACGATGTGCGCGAAGTTGAGGTCGGTGACGTATTTTGCGACGTCGTAATACTTGAAGGCGGTGAGGATCGGCATGCCGGCCAGCACGCCGTCGATGCCGCCCGACTGAAGCTGCGGGATCACCTCGGACAGCGCCAGCGGCACCGGAATCGTCCCGATCGACTTCATCGGCTCGATCTGCAGCGGCGACGCGAAGGTGCGCACCTTCATGCCCTTCATCGCATCGAGCGTCGGGGCCGGCTTCTTGAACAGCACCAGGGTCGGGCTGTTGTAGATGGCGCCGATCACCCGCAGGCCGCGGTTCACGAACATGGTCTCGAGATGGTCGCGATAGGCCGGATCGTGGATCACGGCATGGACGTGCTCGGGAGAGACGAACAGTCCGGGCACGTCGAAGATCTGGAAGCGCGGATCGAGCGTGGTGACGAAGGAGGTCGGGGTGATGAACGACTCGATGGTGCCGAGCGACACGCCCTCGGCCATGCGCGGGATGGCGCCGAGCTGGCTCGCCGGATAGATCTCGGCCTTCACCTTGTCGCCGATGCGCTTCTGCAGCGCCACGATGAACAGCTTCTGCCACTCGTGCTGGACGTCGTTGATGGTGGCGTTGGCGAGCTTCATCACGGTCTGGGCGGCGGCCGGTCGCGGCGCCGCCGCGGCGACGGCGAGCGACACGGCGGCGGCGAGCACGGCACGACGGTGGAGCGGCACGCGTGACGAGATCATGGAGGTTCTCCGGGGGCTAGATCGCGCGAGCGAGAAGGAGGGTGAGGGGCGGCCAGTAGGTGATGATGAGCAGTGCCGCCACCTGCACCAGGGCGAACGGCACGACGCCGCGATAGAGTGTCTCCAGCGGCACTCCGAGCACCGAGCGGGCGACGAACAGATTGAGCCCGAACGGCGGCGTGAACATGCCGATGGCGACGTTCACGGTCATGATGATGCCGAAATGCACCGTGTCGATGCCGAGATGCTTCACCAGCGGCACCAGCAGCGGGGTGAGCACGACGATGGCCGAGGTCGGGTCGAGGAAGCAGCCGACGATCAGCAGCAGCACGTTGACAGCCATCAGGAAGCCCCACGGGGGCAGGTCGAGCGCCGCGAGACCCTCGGTCAGCACGCGCGGTGCGCCGTTGATCGTCAGCAGCCAGGCGAACACCGCCGCGGCGGCGACGACGATCAGGATCTGCGCCGTCAGCATGGCCGAGCGGGTGGCGCAGTCGAGCACGTCGGCCCACGACATCTGCCGATAGACGAAGCGGCCGACCAGGATGCCGTAGACGCAGGCGAAGCCGCCCGCCTCGGTCGGCGACGACCAGCCGAAATAGATGCCGGCGAGGATCACGACCGGCATCATCAGGGCCGGGAACGCGTCGCGGGTGGTGCGCAGGAAGCGGCCGAGCTCGAAGCCGACCCGCTCGCTCTGCGACAGCCGCGTGCTGGCGGCGATCACGTAGACGCACATCATGCCGGCGATCAGCAGGCCGGGCAGCACGCCGCCGGCGAACAGCCGCGGGATCGATTCCTCCGCCGCCGCGCCGTACAGGATCATCGCGATGCTGGGCGGGATGACGATGTCGATCGAGCCCGAGGTGCTGACCAGGCCGGCGGCGAAGCGCGGCCCGTAGTCGCGGGCGAGGCCGGGATAGAGCGAGCGGCCGATCACCGCGACCGTGGCGGTCGAGGCGCCCGAGATGGCGCCGATCAGCGTGCAGGCCCCGACGGTGGCGACGCCGAGGCCGCCCGGCACCCGGCCGACCAGCGCCAGCACCCAGGCGATCAGCTTGTCGGCGATGCCGGCGCGGCCCATCAGCTCGCCGGCGAAGATGAAGAACGGCACGGCGAGCAGCGCGTAGTTCTCCATGCCGCCGAAGATCACCTGATGGATGGCGATCGGCGGCACGGTGAGCACCGTGGTGAAGCTGAGCGCCGCCCCGACCAGGAACAGCGCGAAGATCGGCGTCCCGAGCGCCAGCAGGACGAGCGGAACGACCCCGAGCGTCCAGATCATCGGCCGAACCCTTCGCGGCGGAGCAGCTCGGTCGCGTCGGCGACGACCAGCGCGACGGCGATGAGGGCGGTGCCGCCGAAGCCGACCAGCAGCGCCGTGTGCGGGATGGTCATCGGCAGGCCCATCGCCATGCTGGTCTGGCCGGCCGACGCGACCCGCCCGACGAAGCTCCAGGACTGCATCGCGACATAGCCGGCACCGAGCGCGATGATAGTGTGGTGGAGGATGCCGAGCACCAGCTTGCCGCGGATCGAGGCCCGCAACGGCAGGAAGTCGAGCGCGATGTGGGAGCGGTCGGCGGTGACGAACAGGATACCGATCATCACCATCCACACCATGGCGAAGACCAGGAGCTCGTCGGCGCCGATGAACACGGCGCCGACGGCGTAGCGGCCGATGGCATTGGCCACGTTGAGCGCGACCATGCCGAGCAACACCAGCCCGAGTATGACGCGCCCCGTGTGGGCGACGCCACGGGCCAGCACGGCGGCGAACGGCACGGTGGGCGGCGCGTCGCGATCGGTCAGCATCACGGTGTCGTCCGCCACGGTGCCACTCCCCGGTTCGTCAGGCCGCGCTCACCAGCGAGCTCGGCTTCGCCCCGGTCGCCACCGCGAAGGCGGGACGGGCGGCGATCGACGCCTGCCACTTGGTCAGGGCCGGAAACTCCGGCCGCTCGATCGGGAAGCCGAGGCAGCGGGCCATGATCGGGCCGAGCGCGACGTCGGCGAGCGTGAAGCGCCCGAGCGCGACGAAGTCGCGGGCGGCCAGATGGGCGTCGAGGATCTTCATCGCGGCGACCAGGTCGGCCACTTGCGTGGCGAAATCGGCGCTGCGCTCCTCGGCCGGCTTCTTGGCGTCCTTGAACACCGCCACATAGGCAGTGTTCACGGTGGCGAGCAGCCAGTCCATCCAGCGCTCGACCTCGGTCTTCTCGGCCGGCGTGGCGCCGGTCAGCGACGGCGCGTGCAGGGCGGCGAGATAGCGCAGGATGGTGTTCGACTCCCAGATCACCACGTCGCCGTCGACCAGGGTCGGAACCTTGCTGTTGGGATTGAGCTTGCGGTAGGCGTCGGTCGTCGTGTTGCCGAACTGGCGGCCGTAGTCCTCGCGGACGTAAGCGAGGCCGACCTCCTCGAGCAGGAACACCACCTTCTGCACGTTCCCCGACGTGCTGCGTCCGAGCAGTCTCAGCATGATCATGTCCTCCAGTTCAGCGTCGCAGCGCGTTCGCCGCCTTGACGAATCGTCCGGCGAAGGCCGCCGAGACATCGATGGGTTTCTTCATGGCGCCCTGGGAGAGCAGCGTCTTGGTGGTCGCCTCCCAGGCCTCCTGGCGCATCGCGCCGATGCCGTTGGCCTTGGTGTCGTCGCTGAAGAACGACGACATCATGTCGGCATTGATCTGCTTGAGCAGAACCTCGCGCTTGTCGGCGTATTCCGGATTGAGCTTGACGACGATGTCGACCGCCTCGGCGGGATTCTCCACCACCGACTTGAACGCCTCCAGATAGGCGTCGACGAAGCGCTGCACGAGGTCGGGCTTCTCGGCGATCACCTTCTCGGAGGTGAGGAGGCCGGAACCGTACACGTCGTAGCCCCAGTCGGCGCCGAGCAGGATCGACAGCGAGCCGGGTCCGCCGGCATGCGCCTCGAGCTCCGGCACCTCGGCGTCGATATAGCCCGGCACCACGTCGACGCGGCCGAGCAGCAGATACTGCTCGTAGGGCGGCGACACGGTGGCGCGCTTCACGTCAGTTTCGGCGAGACCGTTGGCGGCGAAGAAGGCGCCCGTGAAGATCGCGGTCGAGCCGGTCGGCTGCACCGAGAGCGTCAGGCCCTTGAGGTCCTGCGGCTTGGTCAGCTTGTGCTTGGCGGCGATCGAGATCATCGCCATCGGGCTCTTCTGGTTGACGGCGGCGAGCGCCACGACGGGCACGTCCTGCGAGCGCGCGATGGCCAGCGTCGGCAGGTCGCCGAAGCCGAACTCGGCATTGCCGTTGCCGACCATCCGCATGGTGGTGGCCGAGCCGGTGCCGCGGCGGATCGCCGTCACCTCGATGCCGCGCTTGGCGAAGTAGCCCTTCTCCTTGGCGACGAAGAACATCGCGTGGTTGCCGCGGACCACCCAGTCGAGCTGCACCGTCACGGCGTCGGCGGCGGCCGCCGGCCGGGGCGCCGCCCCGGTCAGCGCCGTGATCGTCACGGCCGCGCAGGCCACGCGAGTCCACCTCTGAAGCGTCATGGTTCGTCTCCGGGGAAGATCGATCAGCTACGGTGCAGCGGGTCGTATTTCGGCGCCCACGGCACCAGCAGCCGCTCGGCGAACTCCAGCGCGTAATAGAAGGCGAGGCCCAGCACCGAGACGGCGACCAGCGCGGCGAAGACGAGCGCCGTGTCGAGCTGCGTCGAGGAGAGCTGGATGACGTAGCCGAGCCCCTCCGAGGCGCCGGCGAACTCGCCCACGATGGCGCCGATGACGCTCAGCGTGACGGCGACCTTGAGGCCGGCCATCAGATGCGGCAGCGAATAGGGAATCTGGACGCGGCGCAGGATCTCGCCGCGCTTGGCGCCGACCGAGCGCATCAGCGCGATGAAGCCGGGCTCGACCGACTGCAGCCCGTGCATCATGTCGATCGCCACCGGAAAGAACGCGATGACGACGATCAGCACCACCTTGGGCGCGAGATCGTAGCCGAACCACAGGATGAAGATCGGCGCCAGCGCCACCTTGGGCACGGTCTGGAACAGCACCACCAGCGGATAGAGCGCGCGGCCGAACCGCTCGAACCGCACGATGGCGAGCGCCACGCCGACGCCGACCACGGCGGACAGGACGAAACCCCAGGCGATCTCCACCGCGGTGACGCGGGCCGCCTGGAGCAGCATGCCCTGCTTGGCGATGAGCGCGCCGGCGATGGCCGAGGGCGCCGGCAGCACGAAGGAGGAGACCTTCAGGAGCCGGATCGCCAGCTCCCAGCCGGCCAGCACGGCGAGCAGCAGCGCCAGCGGCGGCAGAATGTCGGAGGCCGCCTTGCGGACCCGGCGCAACAGCGCGCCGCGGGCCACCGCACGGGGACGGAGCGTGGCCTGGTCGATCGCCGTCATGCGCGCTCTCCCGCATGGCCCTGGATCAGCAGGCGGCGCAGATGCGCCTCCGCCTCGCCGAACGCGGGCAGGTTGAACGTGTCCTCGTCGCGATGCGCCGGCAGCTCGATCGGCAGCGTCTCGATGATGCGGGCCGGGCCGGTCGCCATCACGTGCACGTCGCGCGACAGGAAGACCGCCTCGTCGATCGAATGGGTGACCAGCACGATGGTCTTGCCGGTGCGCTCCCAGATGTCGAGCAGGCCGCGGCTCATCTCCTCGCGCGTGATGGCGTCGAGGGCGCCGAACGGCTCGTCCATCAGCAGCACCTCGGGATCGAGCGCGAGCGCGCGGGCGATGGCGACGCGCTGGCGCATGCCGCCGGAGAGCTGCGACGGCAGCTTCCTGGCCGCGCCCTCGAGCTTGACCAGGCGCAGCATCTCGTTCGCCTTGTCGAGCGCCACGTCCTTCGGCGTCGCGCGGCCACCGACGGTGAGCAGGAAGGCCGCGTTCTCCAGCGCCGTCTTCCACGGCAGCAGCGTCGCCTCCTGGAAGACGAGGCCGATCATGTGGCGCTTCGCCGCCTCGCCGGGCGCGAGGCCGGCGACCGTCACGTCGCCCTCGCTCGGTGTCAGCAGGCCGGCCATCACCTTCAGAAGCGTGCTCTTGCCGCAGCCCGAGGGGCCGATCAGCGAGACGAAGCTGCCGCGCGGCACGTCGATGTCGATGCCGCTGAGCACCCGCTGGACCATGCCGTCGTGCGCGAAGTCGACGCTGACGCCGCGCGCCGTGATGTGGGCCGGGGCGACGGCCAGCGGCGCGGTCTCGGCGAGGGTCGGGGCGGGGGCGATGGACAGCACGGCTTCACTCGACGGTTGGCTGCGGGTCGTCTTCTCGCGCGCCGGGGCGCGTGGCACCGGGGCCGCGCCTCAGCGGCGCGGCTTGTAGGCGATGGCGTCCATCTCGATCTTGGTGTTGATGACGGCGCGCGCCTCGACCGTGGTGCGGGCCAGCACGGCGTCCTTGAACTTCTCGCCGAACACCTTGTTGTAACGTCCGAAGTCGCGGGTGTCCTCGAGATAGGTCGTGACCCGCACGACATCGGCGAGCGTCGCGCCCTCCTCGGCCAGGATGCGGCGGATCGACTCGATGGTGCCGGCCGTCTCCTCCTCGATGGTGCCGGCCAGCATGTTGCCGTTCGCGTCCTTGGCGACCTGGCCGGAGACGAAGATGAAGTCGCCCGCCCGTACGGCGGGATGAAACGGCAGGTTCGGGTTCTTCTTGCCGATGGCGTAGACGTCGGGCTTGGCGGTCGTATCGGTCATCGCGGCGTCCTCAGAAGGCGGTCGTTTCGATGATGTCGACTCCGTTCACGCGGTCGACCAGATAGACGAGGCCGCGGGAATCGATCGTCACGTCGTTGGACGAGGGCCGGTCGGCGCCCGGCGCCGGCTCGGGAAGATAGTGCCCGACCTCGCGCGGCCGGAACGGATCGGCGAAATCGACGAGGCGGAGCCCCTGGGCGAACCAGGCGAACGGCACGACGGTGCCGACGAAGCGCTCGGACGGCTGGTGGCAGCCGGTCATCGGTGGCTGCGGCCGCCCGTCGGTGTCGAGCCCCGGCACCTGGAACGTGGCGATCGGGGTCGGCAGCCGCTCGTTGGTGATGTCGTAGACCCAGGCGAAGCTCGGCGCCGCCGGCCACAGCTTGGCGACGTCCTCGTCGGCCACCACCATGATGTCGCGGCCGTGCAGTTTTTGGGGAAACCGCAGGCAGGTGTGGGTCGGGTGCGGGAACGACGGGCTGGTGTTGGCGTGCGAGACCAGCGTCGGCTTCGACATGTCGGAGATGTCGAGAATGAAGAAGCCGTGGTGCCAGTAGCTCACATAGAGCCGGTCGCCGTAGCGGAGCGGATGATGGCAGCGCGGCGGCACCCAGTCGGCCCAAGGGTACTCCTCGCCGCCCGCCGTCCACTGGCCCGGGATCCACCAGCGGCCGACCTCGGTCGGCTTCGCCGGATCGATCAGATCCAGGATCATCACGATGTTGCCGACGTAGCCCTGCACGGTCGGCGAGATGTAGGCGTAGCGGCCGTCGAAGTCGAAGCGGTGGACGCCGCCGCCCATGGTGTCCCAGGCGGAGATCAGCTTCGGCGTGCGCGGGCGCGACACGTCGTAGATGCGCAGCCCGCCGCCGACCTGGTCCGGCGCCGACTTGCCGAACCGCTCCATGTTGACGACCATGACGTCGCCGGCGACCCGCACCTTGTGGGAGTGCCAGCCGTCCGGCACCTCGATGGTCGCGAGATGGCGCGGCGCCGACGGATCGGAGACGTCGACGATGGTGGTCCCGCTCGTCGGTCGCTGATGGCCCACATACATCGTGGAGCCTTCGACCCAGACCTGCCCGCCGCCGGGGCAGTCGAAATGGGAGACGAGCGTCGTGTTGGCGTGTGACAGCAAGGGAGCCTCGTTCGCGGTTTCGGCACGGGGGTGCGGCGCCGCGCAACGCGCGGCGTCGCGCCGAGATCACGACGAGGTCAGACGAGACGCACCACGGCGTCGTCCTTGGTCTTGCCCCACTTGCGGTAGAGGTCGAGCTTCTTCTGGGTCGGCTCGTCGCTGGCGACGAACAGGAACACCGGGTCCTTGTCCGAGGCGTTGACGTGCTGGCACCAGGAGCCGCCCGGCACCGCGAGCGTGTCGAAGGCGTTCCAGTCGAAGCGCTGGCCGTCGACGATCGAGTGGCCGGTGCCCTCGAACGGCGCGACCAGGAGGTTGGCGGTCTGCCGCAGCGGCAACGTGCTCTCGCCCGGGCGCAGCATCTGCACGAAGAACGTGATGGTCTTGAACACCGGCTGGCCCGAGGTCGGATCGATGTACTCGACCATCAGCGCCTCGTGGGCGTCGCCCTCCCAGTCCTTGTGGCGCTCGAGCAGCTCGCGCATCATGTCCCAGCGATAGACGAACATCGGCGAGGAGAAGCCGGCGCCGCGGCTCTGCTTGCTGGCGAAGCGCGGCATCAAGCCGCCGTAGCCGTAGATGCGCTGCGAGTAGTCGGCCGGGAAGCGCTCCGACTGCTGCTTCATCGGCACCATCACGCCGTCCACCTCCTCGGCGTAGTGATGATCGAAGTGCACCGCGTTGAGCGTCTCGACCAGCGGGAAGTCGAGCACCGACAGGTTCAGGGCCTGCTCGCCGCCGACCGTGCCGTGATTGTGCCAGGTGTCGTTCGGCGTCAGCACCAGGTCGCCCGGGCCGAACACGATGTTCTCGCCGTCGACGCCGGTGAAGTTGCCCTTGCCCTTGAGGCCGAACCGCACCGCGCTCGGCGAGTGCTTGTGGGGCGGCATGATCTCGTCGGCGTCGTTGAGCCGATAGGCCGTGTACATGGTGCTGACGGTGGCGCGCTTCGGCGCCAGACCCGGATTGACCAGCACGAGCGAGCGGCGCTCGGAGTCGTCCATCGTGACCAATTCGACGGCCTTGTTGAGGATTGGTTCGATGTCCTCGGCGCATCGCCACAGGAATGGCACCGCCCGCGAGGTCGCCATCAGCTGCTTGATCTCGTCGTTCTGGACGTCGGCCGACGTCGCCCAGAACGGAAACATGTTCTTGGCGCCGATCTCGTCGTAGAGCGCCTTCAGGGCCGTATCGCGGTTGGGGAGACGGTGCACGTTCGTCGACATGGATGTCCTCCATCGGGGATGGGTCGGCGGACCAATGATCCGAAGGCTAGCAGCAAAGGTTCCCTCGTCAACGGGTCCGTTTGGCACCAATCTGCTTTATTGGTCCGGCTCGACGTGATATGCATTGCACACGATGTCGTCGGCACCTGAATTCTCGGTCGAATTCGGCGCGACGGAACGACGGACGTCGCAGACGGCGCCGTCGCGGGCAGCAGCCGGTGCACCGGCCCCGGGCAAGGAGCAAACAATATGAGCAGCCTCGGCGAGGTGAGAACGCGACGCGGCGCCGGCCACAACGCGCTCGCGTTGAGCCCGGGCCTGATCGCGACCGACGACGACAGTCTCGACTCCGCCCATGTCGCACTGCAGCGTCTTCGTGATCTGATCGGGTCCGAGCGGTTCGGCGTCGACGGACGCCTGCCGCCCGAGCGCAATCTCGCCGACGAGCTCGGCGTCAGCCGTCGAGCCGTCCGCCAGGCGCTGGGAACGCTGGAGGCGGAAGGCCGCATCATCCGCCAGCAGGGCCGCGGCACCTTCGTCGCGGAGGCGCGGCCGAGCGCATCGGAGCTGGTGCGCGAGCTCTCCAAGCTCACCAATCCGGTCGACACGCTGGAGGCGCGGCTCGCCATCGAGCCGATGCAGGCGCGGCTCGCCGCGCTGCGCGCCACGCCGGGCGACATCGACAAGCTGTTCGAGGCGGCGGAGGCGAGTCGCGTCGCCGCCGACCCGACCTCCTACGAGAAGGCCGACGCAGCGTTTCACCGGCGCGTCGCCGCCGCGACCCGCAATCCGCTGCTGATCGCGATCTTCGAGGCCGTGATGGAGACGGCCGCCGACGGAAGCTGGCGGCACGGCCGCGAGACCGCGCACTGCATCAACAACCAGGCCGTCTACGCCGCCGCGCATCGCCGCATCGCCAGCGCGATCTCGGCCCGCAACGCGGCGCTCGCCGAGGACGCCATGCGGGCGCACTTGACGACGATCCAGCAGCGGCTCATCGAATACGCATTCCCGCGCGCCGCGCTCGGCGACTGACGACTCGTCGCCGGTCTCGCGGGTCCGGTGAGGGCGATGCGAGACGGCGAACGATCGAACGGCGAACGATCGGACGACCCGCGGTCGGTCGGCCGGCGATCGGCGGACGCCGAGCCCCGGGCCGACGCCCCGCCTGCGCAAGGCTGCCGCGCCGTCGTGGTCTGCCACCATCCCGATCCCGCTCTGCTGCAGTCCGTGCTCGACGCGGTCGCGCCGCAGGTCGCCCGCGTGCTGGTCGTCGCCAACGACGGCCACGCGCCGCCGGGCCCGCTCCCGGCCGGTGCCGAGGTGGTGGTGCCGCCGCGCAATCTCGGCCTCGGCGCCGCCTACAATCTCGCGCTGCGCTGGGCCGCGGAGCACGACGCGACCCATCTCCTGCTGCTCGACCAGGACAGCGTGCCGGCGCCCGGCATGGTGGCGTTTCTCCGCGCCGCCTTCGACGGGACTCCTGGCGAGAAGGTCGCGGCAGCAGGGCCGCTGTGGCGCGACCGGACGAGCGGCCGCGACGGGCACTTCGTCCAGCTCGGCCGCATCGGCGTGCGCCGCTGCCGGCCACCGCCGGGCAGCGTCGTGCCGGTCGACTTCCTGCTGTCGTCCGGAACCCTGGTCGGGCTCGCCGCCGCCGCGCGGATCGGCGACTTCGACGAGAGGCTGTTCATCGATCACGTCGACACCGAATGGTGCCTGCGGGCCCGCGCCGCGGGCTGGACGCTGCGCGGCGTCGCCGATGCGCGGCTCGCCCACGCGCTCGGTTGCGGCCCGTTCCCGGGCCCGTTCGGCACGCTGGCGCCACGCATCGCGCACTATCCGCCGGAGCGGACCTATCATCTCGTCCGCAACAGCGTCGCACTGTGGCGGCGGCCCGGAGTCGGCTGGGCGTGGCGTATCGCCGACATGCGGCGCACCGCGGCCATGGTCGCGCTGCATCTGCTGTTCGCGCCGCAGCGCGTGCGCCGGCTGGCGCTCACCGCCCGCGCGGTGCGCGATTCCAGGCGACTTTCGTAAAATTCAGGATTTCGGATACATCGGTGTCGCTCGGTTGACATCGATCGGGCCGGACCCTATGGAGCCGACGTCACCCCCGCGGGCCACGCGACCGAAGAGGCCATCGTGCCGTCCTGCGACGTCATCGTCGTCAACTACAATGCCGGCGGATTTCTGAGGGATACCATCGACGCCGTGCTGGCCTCCTGTGCCGTGGCCCGCGTCGTGGTGGTCGACAACGGCTCGACGGACGACAGCCTCGCGGGCCTGCCGCGCAGCGGCCCGGGCTCGCGCCTCGACGTGATCCGCAACGCCGTGAATCTCGGTTTCGCCACGGCCTGCAATGTCGGGCTCGGGCACGCCTCGGCCGACTTCGTCCTGCTGCTCAATCCGGACTGCCGCCCGATGCCCGGCGCCATCGAGCGGCTGATCGCGGTGCTGATCGAGCACCCCGATGCCGGCATGAGCGGGCCGCTGCTGCTCAACCCGGACGGCTCGGAGCAGGCCGGCGGACGCCGCGCCGTGCCGACGCCGTGGCGCTCGCTGGTGCGCACGCTCGGGCTGGCACGGTTCTCCCGTGTCGTCCCGGCCTTCACGGATTACGGCCTGCACCGCGAGCCGCTGCCCGCACAGCCGATCGCGGTCGAGGCGATCTCGGGCGCCTGCATGATGGTGCGGCGCGATGCGCTGCGCCGCGTCGGCCTGATGGACGAACGCTACTTCCTGCACTGCGAGGATCTCGACTGGTGCATGCGGTTCCGGCGCGGCGGCTTTCCCATCCTGTTCACGCCGGAGGCCCGGGTCGTGCATCAGAAGGGCGTCAGCAGCCGGTCCCGGCCGATCGCCACCGAGTGGCACAAGCATCGCGGCATGGTGCTGTTCTATCGAAAGTTCTTCCGCGAGACCTATCCGGCGCCGCTGATGGCGCTGGTGCTGGCCGGCATCTGGCTGCGGTTCGCCGTGGTCGCGGCGGTGCGGGCCGTGACGCGCGGGCGCTGACATGGTCGCCACCATGGGCGCGCCGGTCGGCATCGTCGGAGCGGCGAGCCTGGTGGCCCACGGCCTGCTTCCGCGTCTGCGCGCCGACCGCCCCGTGATCAAGGTGTCGCGCCGCGATCCGCCCGCCGCCGGGACGCCCGTCGCGGTGCCGGACTGGATCAGCCTGGCGCCGATCTGGGGCCTGCCGGACCTGTTTCCGAGCCTCGAGGCGCACGGCGCGCGCCGCATCGTCGCGCTCTCCTCGACCAGCGTGCTGACCAAGGCGACGGCCGAGGACGCGCGCGAGCAGGCCGTAGCGGCGCGGCTCGCCACCGGCGAGGAGCGCCTGATCGCCTGGGCGGAGCAGCACGGCATCGCCTGGACGATCCTGCGGCCGACGCTGATCTGGGGCTACGGCCGCGACGGCAATGTGAGCCGCATCGCCGCGATGGTGCGGCGCTTCGGCGTCTTTCCGGTGCTCGGCGAGGCGGCCGGCCGCCGCCAGCCCATCCATGCCGACGACGTCGCCGACGCGTGCGTTCGCGCCCTCGCGGCGCCCGCCGCGGCCGGCCGCACCTACGCCATCGCGGGCGGCGAGGTTTTAGCTTATCGCGAGATGGTCGCGCGGGTGTTCGCGGCGCTCGGCAGAAAACCGCGGATCGTCGCGGTGCCGCTGCCGGTGTTCCGGGCCGGCGTCGCGCTGGTGCGCCTGCTGCCCGGCCGCGCCGACTGGTCGGTCGGCATGGCCGAGCGGATGACCCGCGACCTGGTGTTCGACACCGCCGCAGCAGCCCGCGACTTCGAATTTTCCGCGCGGGGATTTCGCCCGGGCGTCGAGGATTTCCGATCCGGGGTCAGCGATCGATCCCGGACAGCAGCACCGTGACGGGCCCGGCCGGGAGCGGCCCGGCCAGCAGACCGGCGAGGCCGGCCGTGCCGGTCGCCGAGGCTTTCACGGTCGTGTGCGTCGCCGCGGCCTCGTAGGCGCGCGCCACCGCCGGCTCGTCGGCGACCACGACGCTGCCGCCGCTGGCGCGCACGCCCTTGAGAATCTCCAGCCAGTCGTAGGTCTCGTCGTCGAGGATGCCGTGGGCGAGGCTGTGCGGCACCGTCTCCCACGCCCACATGTAGGCGCCGCGATGCCGGACGGCCGCCGCGAGATCGGCCTCCGCCGCCTTGCCGTAGGCGCGGGCGAGCGGCGCGCAGCCCTCGGTCTGCACCGCGACGAGGCGCGGCATTCTCGTGAGCCGCCCGGCCGCCACGGCGAGCGCCAGTCCCTGCGCCAGCGCGCTGGCGAGCGCGCCGCCGCCGACCTGGACGTAGAGCGTGCCGGGATCGCTGCCGGCTGCCGCCAGCGCCTCGGCGATCTCGAAGCCGAGCGTGCGGCCCCCCTCGATGGCGAGGCCGTTGTCCGGCCCCTGCACGCCGAACGGCAGCGCGCCGGCCCGCACCGCGGCCCGGAACGCCGTGACGCAGGGGTCGCCGGTCTCGCCGGGCTTTCGGTCGCACACCGTGATGCTCGCCCCGAGATTTTTCAGGCGCGCGACCACGGCCGGGCTGGCATCGGGCGGAATGAACACGTCGAGCGGCCACGCGGCGGCGCGCGCCACCACGGCGGCGGCGAGCGCCGCGTTGCCGCAGGACGCGATGGCGAGCTTTCGCCCGCGCAGCCCGTCGGCGAGGGGAAGCCGCGCCGCTTCGAGCACGCGCAGATACAGCATCACGCCCATCAGATGGCGCGCCTTGTGCGAGCCCGAGACGTTGTTGGTCTCGTCCTTCGCGTAGAGCGGGCCCGCCAGGCCGATCGCTCGCGCCAGCGCGGGCTGGGCGCCCATCGGCGTGACACGAAACCCGCGACCGTCGACCGCGATCAGCTTTTCGTCCAGCGCGCCGACGATGTCGGCCCACGCCCCGTCGGAGAGGCCCGCCGCCCGCGCCAGCCGGTACGGCGACAGCATCGCGCGATACCGGAGAAACGGATCGTCCTCGCCGCCGATCGCGAAGACGGCGTCGCCATCGTCGGGAAGGAGCAGATGATCGACGTCGTCGCCGTCGACCGCGTTCGGGCAGCCGAACGGCAGCGTCACGTCGATCGCGACGCGCGCGCCGCAGCCGTGACAGACGAAGTGGGGAACGTTCACGTCGTGACTCATGATGAAGCAGTCGAGGATGCCACGTCATTCCGGGGCGCACCGAAGGTGCGAACCCGGAATCCAGTGACTATTTCCGAGTACGTGGCTGGATTCCGGGTCCGGCGCTACGCGCGCCGTCCCGGAATGACCAGGTGTACTACTTCCCCGCGCCGCTCTTGGCGTTGAAGGCGCGGATCATCTCGTCCCAGGCCGGGACCATCTCCAGGAGGCCGTCCCAGAACGACTGCTTGGCCCGCACCGTGAACTCGTCGAGCGTCACGCCCTGCTGCTCCACCCAGGTGAAGTAGCCGAGATTGAAAATGCGCTTGCGGTCGACATGGGTGAGCTCGATCACGTGATCGGTGCCGATGCCGGCGAGCGCGCGGCCGAACGTCTCGCCGGCCGCGACCTGATCGAAGCGGTTGCCGAAATACTTCGGCATCGCCTTGACGATTTCGCTGCCGTACATGGCCGAGCCGTCGGTCGCCACCGTCACGATCACGTCGTCGGGGCCGAGATCCCAGTACTTCGCCGCCTTGACGGCGGCCAGCATGTTGCACAGGCCCGACAGGCCGAGATGCGGAAGCTGCGCCACCAGGGCCGGATCGAGGCCGCGGCGCTCGACCAGATACTTGCGGCCCTCGTCGGTGTTGAACAGCACGAACAGCGTGTCGGTCGAATGATCGCTGACGCCGACCACCATGTCGGTGTTCATCACATTGTGGATGAACGGGACGTGCTTGTCGCCGATGCCTTGGATGTTGTGCTCGCCGAAGCCGTTGTAGAGCAGCGTCGGGCACTCCTCCGCCTCGACCGCGACGATCTTGGTGCCGTACGTGGCCTTCAGATGATCGCCGGCCGCTAGCGTGCCGGCCGAGCCAGTCGCCGAGACATAGGCCGCGAGCCTGGCGCCCTTCTTCCCCTTCGCGAGGGTCTCGTAGACCTTCGCCAGCGCGGCCCCCGTGCAGGTGCGGTGGACGACGTAGTTCCCGAACTCGCAGAACTGATTGAAGATGATGTTGTCGGGATCGCGATCGAGCGCCGCGCAGGTGTCGTAGATTTCCTTGACGTTGCTCTCCGAGCCCGGCGTCCGCACGATGTCGGACGGATCCGTGACCCAGCGGTCGAGCCAGTCGAACCGCTCCTTGCTCATGTTCTCGGGCAGCACCGCGACGCCGCGGCAGCCGAGGATGCGCGAGATGGCGACACCGCCGCGGCAGTAGTTGCCGGTCGACGGCCAAATGGCGCGGTGATGCGTCGGATCGAACTGGCCGGTGACGACGCGCGGCACCAGGCAGCCATAGGCGGCCAGCACCTTGTGGGCGGCGATCATCGGGAAGCGGTCGCCGGTCGCCAGCACGATGCGGGCCTTCACGCCGGTCAGCTCGCTCGGCAGCTCGACATAGCCGGGCACGTCGACGAGATCGCGGCGCGTCGCGTCGTTCCACCAGTGCACCCGGAACAGGTTCAGCGGGTGCGGCGAGTCGGGATCGACGTCCTTCAGCTTGCCGCGGGTCGCCGCATCGATGGTGGTCGGGTTCGCCAGCTCGGCGATCGTCGGCAGCACCACGTTCGCTTCGCCGAAGCGGGCGTTCGTCCGCGCATAGACCTCGGTGTCGACCACCGTACGCTCGAGTCCAAGCCGCGCCATGATGTCCTTCCGTCAGATGAGTTGGTCGTGTGCGACCCGCTGTGATCGGCCCTCGGTCCGAGATGCCGGCGATGCGGGTTCAGGAGAGCGGGGGATGCCCCGAGGTCACCGCGGGGCCGAATGAGCCATTGCCGGCCCGTCCTTATCATACATTGGCCATCCGATCCCACAGGCGCGCCGCCTCGGCGCGGGCCGTTGCCGTGAAGGTGTCCGGGTCGCCGCCGACGAGATGACGGTCGAGCACAACCGGGCGTCCTGCGACGACGACGTGCTCGACCGCGCCCTCGCGCCGTACCACCAGATCGCCGGCGGCACCGACCGCCAGCGGCTCGGGATGCAGACCGAAACGCTCCGCCATCAAGGCGTGGCCGGCTGCCAGCCTTTTCGCAGCCTGCGGGCCAGCGACGGGCGCATCGCCGTACTGCTCCGCGAGACGCGCCAGCGCGGCCTGCTCCTCGGCCATGTCCGGGGCCCAGCCGTCGACGCCGAGCGCCACGGTCGAGACCTGCGACAGGTGGCCGGCATAGCCCACCCTGTTGCCTTCGTTGGAGCGTGGGTTCTGCACGAACCAGGCACCGTTGCGGGCGGCGAGCCGCACCTGCGCGGCGTCGAGATGCACGCCGTGAGCGAGGATCGAGCCCGGCACCAGCGCGCCCAGCGCGATCAGCCGCTCCAGCGGCCCGTCGAAGCCGCGCCGCTTCGCGTCCTCCACATCCGACACGTCCTCGGCGACATGGACGTGCACGGCGGTGCCGAGCGCGCGGGCGAGGTCGCCGGCCGCGGCGATGGTCTCGTCCGAGGCCGTGAAGCTCGCATGCAGGCCGACCATGCCGCGCAGGATCGGCGACGGTTCGATGGTGCGGTTCTCGGCGAGCCCACGAACAGCCTCGTCGCGGCCGAAATTGCGCTCGGTCGCGCCGAAGCACAGCACGGCGCGAATGCCGAGCTCGGCGCAGACGTCGCCCAGGACGGCCAGCGAGCCTTCGATCAGGTTCGGCGATTCGTGGTGGTCGACCAGCGTCGTGGTGCCGGCGAGCAGCGCCTTGGCGACGTAGTCGCGAGCGCCGGCGCGAAGCGTCTCGGCGTCGATGGCACGGTCGAGCCGCCACCAAACCCGCTCGAGAATCTGGATGAAGTTCTCTGGCGCTGGCGTGGGCGCCGGCATGCCGTAGGGCGCCAGCGCACTGTAGACATGGGTGTGGGCGCAGACATTGCCGGGAACGATCTCGCCGTCCGCACAGGACAGCACCGGCGCATCCGCCGGCGCGTCACGCACCACGACCCCGTCGACGATGGCGACGCTGCGGCCGTTCTTGTCGGGGCCGACGAGGAGCGAAGAAGACGGCATCGGTTCACACTCCGGTCATTCCGGGGCGGCGCGCAGCGCCGAACC
>NZ_NPEX01000003.1:55158-70158 GCF_003258865.1 Rhodoplanes roseus
GTCCGCGCCTTCGGCGCGCCCCGGAATGACGGGAGACTTAAGCGCGGCAGCCATCCGCTCATCCTCAATGCCACTCGCTGCGGTCGCCGGGGATGCGGCCGACATTGATGGCCTTGGCGGCCGGCGACTCCTTCATCGGCAGGCGCATGTGGCGGGTGCCGTCGAACATCGCCAGCGCGCCGGCGACCGCGCCGGCGGTCGGCACCAGGCCGATCTCGCCGACGCCCTTGGCGCCGAACGGGCCCTCGGGCTCCGGCACCTCGACCAGCGTCACCTCGACCTTCGGCATGTGCTGGGCCCGCAGCACGCCGATCTCGCGCAGCTTCGCCGTCACCGGCATCCCGTCCTTGCACGGAAGCTCCTCGGTGAGCGCGTAGCCGAGGCCCATGTGGACGGCGCCCTCGATCTGGGCCGAGCACTGCTGCGGATTGAGGGCACGCCCGACGTCGTGCGCCGCGATCACCGTCTCGACCGCGCCCTTGTCGTCCAGCACCACCACCTGGGTGGCCCAGCCGAACGTCGTGTGGGTCTTGATCTTGCCGTTCTTGGTCTCGCCCGGCGCCGTGGTGTCGTCGATCACGGTCTCGCCGACATAGACGCGGCCGGCGAGCTCGTCGAGCGAGCCGGCCTTCTGCAGGTCGGCCTTGAGCTTCTCGGCGGCGTCGATCACGGCGCGGCCGGCCAGCAGCGTGGCGCGCGAGCCGGTGGTCTGGCCGGCGCCGAGCTCGAAGCGGGTGTTGACCTGCGGCCGGAAAATCTCGGCCGGCAGATGCGTCACCTCGACGGCACACTGGGTCAGGATGGTCAGCAGCCCCTGCCCCATCTCGGTGAAGCCGGTGTGCAGATCGACGGTGCCGTCCGGCTGCACGACCAAGCGCGCATGGCCGCGCTCGACCGCGCCGTTGCCGAGGCCGGAGTTCTTCAGCGCGCAGGCGATGCCGACCGCGCGCCCAGCCCGCTTCGCCGCGTAATAGGACTCCTTGACGGCGGCGAGCGTCGTCTCGACACCCACCGGCTTGTCGAGAATCTGGCCGGTCGTGTAGGCGTCGCCGGTGCGCAGCACGTTGCGCCAGCGCATCTCGAAGCCGTCGAGCCCGACCTTCGCGGCGAGCAGATCCAGGCATCCCTCGATGGCGAAGCTGGTCTGGTTGACGCCGAAGCCGCGCATCGCGCCGCAGGGCGGGTTGTTGGTGTAGGCCGCGGTCGATTCGATATCGATGGCCGGCACCTTGTAGGGCCCGCAGGCGTGGCCGGCGGCACGCTCCAGCACCTTGCCGCCGACCGAGGCGTAGGCGCCCGAGTCGCCCATGATCGAGACCTTGGCGCCGGTGAGGCGCCCCTCGGCGTCGCAGCCGACCGTGTAGGTCATGGTGAGCGGATGGCGCTTGGGGTGCATGCGCACCGACTCGTCGCGGGTCAGAGTCACCCGCACGGGCCGCCCGGTCAGGCGGGCGAGCAGCGCGGTCTGCGCCTGGATGGTCATGTCCTCGCGGCCGCCGAAGGCGCCGCCGTTCGGCATCAGCTCGACGAAGAGATTCTCCTCGGGCTCGCCCAGCACGGTCGCGACCTGGCGGCGGTCGTCGAAGATGCCCTGGCCCTGGCTGTAGAGATGCAGGCGGCCGTCCGGCAGCGGCACGGCCAGCGTCGCCTCGGTCTCCAGGAACAGATGCTCGATACGTTGCGTCCGCCATGTGCCCGTGACGGTGTGGACCGAACCGGCGAGCGCCGCCGCCGCGTCGCCCTTCACGATCTTCGTCACCTGCAGGATGTTGGCGTGGACCGGATTGACCTGCGGCGCGCCGGGCTTCACCGATTCGAACGGATCGAGCACCGGCGGCAGCGGCTCGTAGTCGACCTCGACCAGCTTGGCCGCCGCGCGGGCGATGCGGGCCGTGTCGGCCGCGATCGCGGCGACCACGTCGCCGACGTAGCGCACCTCCTCGCCTTCGGCGACGAAGCACGGCCAGTCCGGATAGATCAGGCCGACCCAGCGGCTGCCGGGCACGTCCTTGGCGGTCGCGACCGCATGCACGCCGGGCAGCGCCAGCGCTTTCGTGGTGTCGATTCGCTTGACGCGCGCACGGGCATGCGGCGACAGCACGACGACGCCGTGCAGCAGGCCGGGCGCGTCGATGTCGGCGACGAAGGGCCTGCGGCCGAGCGCCAGATCCGCGCCCTGCCAGCGCTGCAGCGGCTCGCCGACGCCACCGTTCTCGACCGGTGCCGGCAGGCCGCCACCGCGTTTCGCCTTGATGATCAGCTCGACCGCGTCGATGATCTTCACGTAGCCGGTGCAGCGGCACAGATGCCCGTCCAGCGCCTTGGCGATCTCGTCGCGGGAGAGGTCGCGGTCCTGGTCGGTGAGGTATTTGATGCGCAGCACCAGGCCGGGCGTGCAGTATCCGCACTGCAGGCCGGCGGTCGCCTGGAACGCGTCGGCGTAGATCCGGCGCTCGTTGTCGGAGACGCCTTCGAGGGTGAGGATCGAGCGCCCCTCGATCTGCGAGATCTTGATCGAGCAGGTGACCTTGGGCTGGCCCTCGATCAGCACCAGGCAGCAGCCGCACTCCTTCTGGGGGGCGCAGCCGGGCTTGATCGACTTGATCTTGAAGTGCTCGCGCAGCACGTCGAGCAGCGGCTCGTCGGGCAGCGTGTCGATCTCGACGGGCGTTCCGTTCAGGCGGAAGCGAACTGTTCTTGTCATGATGGCGCCCCTCCTCAGAATCCGAAATCGCCGAAGACGTCGTGCAGCTGCTCGCTGCGCCGAAGCTTCGCCTGTGCGGTCTCGCCGAGGGCGAGCGCGACCTCCGCGCACAGGTAGTTGAGCAGGCTCAGCGGGGCCACGTAGGAATCGAACAGGCTGGCGCCGCGGCTGAGGCAACGGAACGTGACCGTCGCCTCGTCGGCGACATCGCCGAGCGACGGATCGGTGAGCAGGACGACGTCGGCCCCGGCGGTGCGGGCGACGCGGAGAATCTTGGCCAGCACGGGCGGGCGACGGCGGAAGCCGAGCATCAGCACCGTGTCGCCGGCGCCGAGCGCCGACAGGTCCTCGGCGAGGGTCTGGCCGGGCAGCGGCAGCAGCCGCACGTCGGGCTTCACCTGCACCAGGAGCTCGCGGGCATAGAGCGCCAGCGCGTGGCTGTTGCGGAAGCCGATCACCCAGATACGGGGCGCCCTGGCCAGCACCGCGACGGCGCGGGCGGCGTCCTCGGGCGGCGTGCCCTTCAGCGTCAGGGTGAGGCAGGAAACGTCGTGATCGAGATGGCGGCCGAGCGTGCCGGGCACCGCGGTCTCGCGCAGCTCGGCGAGCGGCGAGCCGGCGGCCGTGCCGGCGCGGGCCTGCTGGCGCAACTCCTGGTAGTCGGAATAGCCGAGGCGGCGGACCAGGCGGGTGGCGGTCGCCTTGGACACGCCGGCGCGTTCAGCCAGCTCGGTGGCCGAATAGGCCGGCAGCTCGTCGCCCAGATCGAGCAGCACGTCGGCGATCTTCCGCTCGCCGGCGGGCAGGCGCTCGTAGTGGGCGCGGATCGCTTGTTCCAACGGCAGCACCATGCGGGAGAAAGAAACAGAAATTTCATCTAGACGCAAGTACGAAATTCGTGTTTCATGCGCGCCAACCGGCCGGATATACGCCGCGCTTGCCCGCCACGGCATCCGGACCGTCACGAGGTTTTCGCCACGTACGAAGTCATGCGGATCAGTGGCGACGGCCGTGCGGGCGATGTCGGCCTGCCGCCCGAGGGGGGCGGCACGGCCCGGAATGCATGCGCATTCCGCTACGATTGGAGACGAAGATGTCGAACCTCGATGGGCGCGTGGCGGAGCTGGCCGCCAAGTACCATCCGCTCGCGATCGAGATCCTGAAGGAGGCCATCCGGATCCCGGCCGACTATGTCGACCGTCCGGTCGAGCAGGGCGGCGACCCGCGCTGCGGCACCTCGAATCACGAGTTCCCGCGGCTCGACTATCTGCGCAAGAGGATCATCGAGATCGGCGCCGTGCGCAGCGCCGCCGACGTCGACTTCGACGCCTTCGGCAACCTCGTCTGGGTCGTCACCGACCCGAGCGACGGCATCCCGGCGAACGAGAAGAAGGTCATCTATCTGGACGGCCACACCGACACGGTGAAGCCGCTTCGCGACGTCTGGCTGCAGAAGACCAATGGCGGCGTCGACGTCTACGACGGCCTGCTCGACCGCTCGAAGATCACCAAGGCGATGCTCGAGAAGGAGCTCGGCTGGGTGCCGCCGGAGTCCGAGTGGGATCACCTCCTGTTCGGCCGCGGCTCGGCCGACCAGCTCGGCGGCGTCATCTCGCAGATCGTCGCCTCCAAGATTCTGCTCGAGCTCGCCCCCGAGGGCGCCCTCAAGGGCGTGATCGTGCGCTCCTACGCCACCGTGTGCGAGGAGGACAACGACGGCGCCGGCCCGATGTACGTGATGCGCAACGTGCTGCCGGGCGCCGCGCCGGAGCTGATCCCGGACGTCGTCATCCTCACCGACTCGACCGGCGACGCCCAGAAGGGCGCGCTCGGCATCTATCGCGGCCAGCGCGGCCGCATGCAGATCGAGGTCACGGTGACGGGCCGCTCGTCGCACGGCTCGATGCCGTGGATGGGCCTCAACCCGCTCGAATACGGCGCCGCGATCCTCAAGGAAGCCGCCGAGAAGTACGAGAAGCGCGAGGGCTTCCTGGACAACGCCTTCCTGGGCCACGGCACCCGCACGGCCTCGTGGTCGACGCTCGACACGCCGAGCGACTGCGCCGTGCCGGCGCGCTTCGTCTTCCGCTTCGACCGCCGCCTCACCATCGGCGAGACGCCCGAGCAGTCGGTGAAGGACGTCGAGGCGCTGTCGTCGGTTGCGGCGGCTCGCGCCGCCGGCCTCGAGGTCACGGTGGGCGTCCCGGTCTATCCGGACGCGAGCTGGAAGGGCTACGTGCTCAACAACGACCAGATCTATCTCGGCTGGGTGACGCCGCAGGAGCATCCCGCCATCGCGGCGGCCGTGACGGCCTACGAGGGCGTCATCAGCCCGATCGTCGACGGCGTCAGCGGCACCGGCGGCTTCATCCCGAAGAAGCCGCGCGTCGACCGCTGGATCTTCTCGACCGACGGCGTCGGCTATCCGGTGCCGAAGGACGACACCTCGATCCCGGTCGGCGAGAGCAAGAAGTGGGTCGTGTCGGGCGCCTACAAGCACCCGGCGATGTTCGGCTTCGCGCCCGGCATCGAGCAGAACACCCACAAGATCGCCGAATGCGTCGACGTGCGCGAGGTGCGCCACTGCATCGCCTTCCTGGCCCGCTTCCCCAGCGTGTTCGCCGGCAACGCCTGACCAGGACTCGGCCGGACCGTCCACTGGGCGGTCCGGCCTCCCGCCTTTCGAGCAGCACCCCGCTCCCTTCCCAAAAAATCCAAGGACCACGCCCATGCCCAGCGCCGCCCTCGAGAAAGAGCTCGCCGCCTTCAAGGCCCTGAAGACCGACCTGTTCCACAAGGACTTCCTGATCACGTGGGAGCACAAGCTCGACGAGATCAAGGCGATCCTGACGCTCGCCGAGGCGCTCAAGCAGATCCACCAGGAGGGTCTCTCCTACCGGGCCTTCGAGTCCGGCCTCGCCATCTCGATCTTCCGCGACAACTCGACCCGCACCCGCTTCTCGTTCGCGGCGGCGGCGAGCGCGCTCGGCTTCACGCTCTCCGAGCTCGACGAGGAGAAGAGCCAGATCGCCCACGGCGAGACCGTGCGCGAGACCGCCAACATGATCTCGTTCATGGCGGAGGCGATCGGCATCCGCGACGACATGTTCCTGGGCGAGGGCAACAAGTACATGCGCGAGGTCGGCGATGCGCTGACCGAGGGCACCCAGAAGGGCGTGCTGCACCGGCGTCCGAGCGTCATCAACCTGCAGTGCGACGTCGACCATCCGACCCAGGCGCTCGCCGATCTCGCCTGGCTGAAGAAGCATTTCGGCGGCCTCGACAACCTGCGCGGCAAGAAGATCGCGATGACCTGGGCCTACAGCCCGAGCTACGGCAAGCCGCTGTCGGTGCCGCAGGGCGTCATCGGCCTGATGAGCCGCTTCGGCATGAATGTGAGCCTCGCCCATCCGGAAGGCTACGGCCTGATCCCGGACGTGATCGACGTCGCGCGCAAGCAGGCGGCCGAGACCGGCGGCTCCTTCGAGG
The DNA here is from genome assembly GCF_003258865.1 of Rhodoplanes roseus. Lineage (GTDB taxonomy): Bacteria > Pseudomonadota > Alphaproteobacteria > Rhizobiales > Xanthobacteraceae > Rhodoplanes > Rhodoplanes roseus. The sequence goes on from NZ_NPEX01000003.1 coordinate 61,352, forward strand.
TGGTCAACAGCATGGAAGCGGCGTTCGAGAACGCCGACATCGTCTATCCGAAGTCGTGGGCGCCCTATCAGGTCATGCAGCGCCGCACCGAGCTCCTCAAGGTCTCCGACAAGGACGGCCTCAAGGCGCTCGAAAAGGAGTGCCTGGCCAACAACGCCAAGTTCCAGAACTGGGAATGCGACCGCGCCAAGATGAATCTCACGCGCGACAAGTCGGCGCTCTACATGCACTGTCTGCCGGCCGACATCACCGACGTGAGCTGCAAGGCCGGCGAGGTGAGCGCCGAGGTGTTCGAGCAGTACCGCATCCCGACCTACAACGAGGCCAGCTACAAGCCGTTCGTGATCAGCGCGCTGATGTTCCTCACGCGCCTCTCCGACCCGGCCGCCAAGCTGGAGCAGATCGTCCGCCGCGCCAAGCCGCTGAGCATCTGAGGCGGGGCACGTCGAAGCGTCTCGGTCATTCCGGGCCGGCGCGTCGCGCCGGACCCGGAATCCAGCCGAGACTTCGGAGTGGACCGCTGGATTCCGGGTTCGCACCTGCGGTGCGCCCCGGAATGACCCTCAATTCATGAGCCGGCTTTCTCGAATCCGCCGGCCGAGAGTCTCCACCGGGAGGGGGCTTCCATGTCGAAGAGCAAGACCGTCGTCGTCGCGCTCGGCGGCAACTCGTTCATTGCCGACGAGACGCATCAGTCCGTGCCGGACCAGTACCGGGCCGCGGAAAAGGCGTGCAGCGAGATCGTGCGGCTGCTGCGCGATCCCGCGCTGCGGCTGGTGGTGACGCACGGCAACGGGCCGCAGGTGGGCTTCATCCTGCGCCGCTCGGAGCTGGCGGCCCCGGCCCTGCACCAGGTGCCGCTCGATTCCTGCGTCGCCGACACGCAGGGCGCGCTCGGCTATCAGCTCGAGTTGGCGCTGCGCAACGAGCTTCGCCGCCACGAGATCGACCGTTCGCCCGCCGCGCTGGTGACTCTGGTGCTGGTCGATCGCGACGACCCCGCCTTCAAGAACCCGACCAAGCCGATCGGCTCGTTCCTCACCAAGGAGCGCGCCGAGCAGCACCGGGACAAGGACGGCTGGGACGTGGTGGAGGATGCGGGCCGCGGCTGGCGCCGCGTCGTCGCCTCGCCGCAGCCCAAGGCGATCCTGGATCTCGACGCGGTGAAGCGGCTGCTCGACGCCGGCTTCGTCGTGGTGGCGGCGGGCGGCGGCGGCATCGCCGTGGTGGAGGAGCCGGACGGCTCGCTCTCCGGCGCCTCGGCCGTGGTCGACAAGGATCTCGCCTCCAGCCTGCTGGCTCGCCAGCTCGGCGCCGAGACGCTGGTGATCACCACGGGCGTGGAGAAGGTGTGCCTCGACTTCGGCAAGCCGACCCAGCGCACGCTCGACACCATGACGCTCGCCCAGGCGCGCCAGTACATGGCCGAGGGCCACTTCAAGCCCGGCAGCATGCTGCCCAAGATCGAGGCCGTGGTGGCGTTCCTGGAAGGCGGCGGCCGCGAGGCCGTGATCACGGATCCGGCCCACATGGCCGAAGCGATCGAGGGCCGCGGCGGCACCCGCGTCACGGTGTGACGGCGCGAGACGCGCCGTCATATTTCAGGCGTCACCTCGGCGGCCACGGCCGGACCTGATCCGGACAGGGCGGCGCGGATCCAAGTCGTGCGCCCGGTGTTATGCTCCAATGCGAAACCCGCACAGCGCGGCATCGGCGATTTCGGTAGAACCGGATTCGTCGGCGCCCCGTCGTGTCGTCCGTTCGACTCCCGACGTCGAGGAGAATCCCCATGCCGCACCCCGCCTTCACGCCCGGAGCCGTCGCCGTCGTCACGGGCGGCGCCTCGGGAATCGGGCTTGCGGCCGCCAAGGAGTTCGCACGGCGCGGCCTCACCGTGGTGATCGCCGACGCCGACGGGGTCCAGCTCGCCGGGGCGGCGGCGGCCGTGAAGGCCGAGACGCCCGGCGCCTCGGTCGCGGTGCGGGTGACCGACGTCAGCCGGCGCGAGGATCTCGAAGCGCTGGAGACGATGGTTCGCGAGACCTTCGGCGGCACCGACGTGCTGATGAACAATGCCGGCGTGCAGCCGGGCAGCCACATGTTCGGTCCCGAAGCGAACTGGGAGCGGGTGCTCGGCGTCAATCTGTGGGGCGTGATCCACGGCTGCCACGTCTTCGTGCCGAACATGATTTCGCGCGGACGCCCCGGCCTCGTCATCAACACCGGCTCGAAGCAGGGCATCACCACGCCGCCCGGCGACCCGGCCTACAACGTCTCGAAGGCCGGCGTGAAGACCTTCACCGAGCTCCTCGCCTACGAGCTGCGCACCACCGAGAACTGCGCCGTGACGGCGCATCTGCTGATCCCGGGCTTCGTGTTCACGCAGCTGACGGCGCGCGGCCGCACCGAGAAGCCGGCCGGCGCCTGGACGCCGGAGCAGACCATCGCCTCGATGATGGAGCGCCTGGCGCAGGGCGACTTCTACATCCTGTGCCCGGACAACGAGGTCTCCCGCGCCCTCGACGAGCGGCGGATTCTCTGGGCGGCCGGCGACATCGTCGAGAACCGCCCGGCCCTGTCGCGCTGGCACCCGGACTACGCCGACGCCTTCGCGGCGTTCGTGAAGGGAGAGAAGCCGTAGGCAGCCCGGAGGACGCCAACGAGCACGGCGAATTGCGCCGACGGATCCGAGATCAGCGAGCGTAAGCGAATTGCGCCGATCGTGACCGGCGCAATTCACTCACGCTCATTGGCGCCGTACCGGCACGCGGAGACGCTCACGCCCAGGGGCGCGTCTCCTTCATCTTGCTCTCGAAGCCGCCGATCTTGCTCGCCTTCTGCAGGGTCTGGCCGATGTCGTCGAGGCCGTTGAGCATGCAGTGCTTGCGGTGCGGGTCGACCTCGAACGTGATCGTGCCGCCGTCCGGCCCGCGGATCTCCTGCTTCTCAAGATCGATGGTCAGGCGCGCATTGGCGCCGCGCTCGGCGTCGTCGAACAGCTTCTCCAGATCCTCGGGCGACACGCGGATCGGCAGCACGCCGTTCTTGAAGCAGTTGTTGTAGAAGATGTCCCCGAACGAGGTCGAGATCACGGCCCGGATGCCGTAGTCGAGCAGCGCCCAGGGGGCGTGCTCGCGCGACGAGCCGCAGCCGAAATTATCGCCGGCGACCAGGATGGTCGCCTGGCGATACGCCGGCTTGTTGAGGACGAAGTCCGGATTCTCGGTCCCGTCGTCGCGGAAGCGCTTCTCGGCGAACAGGCCGGTGCCAAGGCCGGTGCGCTTGATGGTCTTCAGGTACTGCTTCGGGATGATCGCGTCCGTGTCGACATTGATGGTCCGCAGCGGCGCGGCGATACCTTCGAGGGTGGTGAACTTGTCCATGCGGGTCCGTCCTAAAAGTCGGGCGCTTGCCGAAAGTACAGGGTGTGATGAACGCTGACGGCGCCGCGGTCAAGCCGCTGGCCGGCCGGCCCGCCCGTCACACATAGGCGATCAGCCGCCCGAGCGCGGCGACGCCGAGCCACAAGGCGAGCGAGGCGGCCGCCGTCGTCCGCGCCAAGGCCGAGCGCTCGGCGCCGTGCCGCAAGGCCCAGTCGTTGGCCGCCAGGTTGGCCATGGCGAGGCCGATCACGGCGAGCTTGGCCAGGAAGGCGGGATTGGGCCCCATGCGGGTCGCCTCGGGCAGGAACAACAGCGCGCCGCTCGCCGCGATCAGCACCAGCATGGCGATCGCGACCGGACGCAGCCGGGCCACCACCCTGGCCGGCGGCGGCCCGCGCAGCACCCGCAGGATGCGCAAATCCATGGCGGCGACCGCGGCGAAGAACACCAGCACGGCGACGACATGGATGACGTTCGCGGCCGGGTAGAGCACGCTCGATCCGCGCACCTGCGCGGCGAGACCCGAGGCCTCCAGCGCGGCCAGAAATCCGCTCACGCCGTCACCGCAGCTCGAAGCGCTTGCCGTCGATCTCGATCCATTCGGCCCGGAGTTCGGCGGCGCCGTCGCGGCGCGGATAACCGTACACCGTCACGGGACGGCCCTTGGCGACGACGGCCGCCGTGGCGCCGCGCGCGTTCATTCGTGAGGGCGGGGCCAGGATGACGTCCCACCGCTTGCCGCCATGGGTCACCACCATGGAGCCGTGCGGGTTGCCGATCGTCACCTCGTCGATGGTCGTCTGCACGGTCATCGGCTTGTCGGCGTCGTAGGAGCCCCAGCCGTGATGGGCCGTGGCGATCGGGGGGAACAGCGCGAGGCCGGCGAGGAGCAGCAGCACGGCGAGCAGGCGGGAGCGGACGATCGGGGGCATATCGGTCTCCGTCGAGAGGCGCCGCGGCGCCCGTGATCCTTGCGCATGATTACATGCACATTGACCCTGCACATGGGGCCGGCCGGCCCGGCCCGGAAGAGGTGCGACGTCGCGGCCCGCAAAGCGGGCGCGGTCGGCCGGTCAGCCGACGGCCTTCTCGATCGCTGCCATGTCGTCGTCGGACAGGCCGAAATGGTGGCCGATCTCGTGCACCAGCACGTGCTTGATGATGGCCCCGAGCGTCTCGTCGTGCTCGGCCCAGTAGTCCAGGATGGGGCGGCGGTAGAGCCAGATCATGTTGGGCATCTGCACCGGCGCGCTGTCGGAGCGGAACGGGAGGCCGATCCCCTGAAACAGGCCGAGGAGATCGAACTCGCTCTCGAGGCCCATGTGATCGAGCACCTCCTCGGTCGGAAAGTCGTCGATCTGGATCACCAGGCCCTCGCACATGCTGCGGAACCGTACGGGCAGCCGGCCGAACACCGTGGTGGCGATCACCTCGAGCTCGACCAGCGAGGGCGCCTTGGCGTGCCGCCAGGCGAGCGGATCCGGGAAGGGCGTGTCGGCCATGGGAGGCAATCCGGACGGTTGGGCAGGAGCGCTGCCGAGGAAGGCCGCGAGTGCGGCCCGGAAGGCACACCGCGCGCGCATCATGCCCCGGCAGATTGACACGATGCGCGACGATGCGCGAGTTTGCGCGAGGGGCAGGAGGGCCGATCATGCGCGGGATCAGCATCGTCGCGGCAGCAATGGCGATCATGGGGATCGCGCTGGACGTTGTCGGCCCGGCATCGGCGCAATCCGGCCCCGGCTACGGTGGCCCGACGGCCGAGGGCGCCCCGCCGCCGCGCCGGTCCGCGCGCCGGCCGACCCAGATCCAGGTGACGCCAGACCGCCAGCTCGTCCGCCTCTGCGAGGACTGGCTCGCGGTGGAGAACCGCCCGAGCGGCACCGTGATCGTCCCCCAAATGCGTTGCCGCTGGGGCTATCGCTGAGCTTCGTTCCAGCCCTACCGCCCCGAAAGCCGTGACGGCCCGCGCGCGTTGCCGCGCACGATATGTCCGCGACCGACGCCGAAGGCAGCGTCATCCGCACCCGGGGGGAAAGCGTTTTTCCGTCACGCTGAGGTGCGAGCGCAGCGAGCCTCGAAGGGCGGCGGCCGAGGCCCCCGCCACATTCCACAGATGAGCTGCCGCCGGCGCCCCCGCCGAATTGGTCGTGCCGGCTGACCAGGCCCGAAGGCCGCGACATTGCCGCGTCGATCGCGTTCGCCGCCATGTCCGCGGTCCGCAACCGTGGAGGCGTCTTCCATGACGGCGCTCCGCGGGCGCGGCGAGCCTTCGAGGGCGGCGTCCGCGGGGTACGATCATCCGGATCGCGGATCGAGCCCGCGGACGACGGCCGAGAGCTGACGCTGCGCCATCGACCAGGATGACACCTGAACGCAAGAACGCCCGCTGCGGGTTTCCCTGCGGCGGGCGTTTTTGTTTGGGCTGTATCGTGGAGAGGATTTTGTGTTCTTGGCAGGCCTGGCAGCGACCTACTCTTCCGAGCCTTGAGACTCAGTACCATCGGCGCTGGGGAGTTTTACGGCCGAGTTCGGGATGGGATCGGGTACAGGCTCCCCGCTGGAACCACCAGGCCGGCCAAGAACACACTGAAGCAAGCCGTGAGCGGCGCGAGCAGCGCAGTCCCCTCGATGGGGACCTCGTTCGGCACGGCTGAGCGTGTCGAGGGACTGTTCGTGTCGCTGGTCTTTCCGATCGCGCCGGGGCTCGCCTGTGGGCGAGCCGGACGGGCATTGAGTAATGAGAGCGATCAAGCCAATCGAGCGATTAGTACCGGTAAGCTCAATGCATCGCTGCACTTACACATCCGGCCTATCGACGTGGTGGTCTACCACGGCTCTCGAGGGAGATCTCGTTTTGAGGTGGGTTTCCCGCTTAGATGCTTTCAGCGGTTATCCCGTCCGTACGTAGCTACGCTGCACTGCGGCTGGCGCCACAACAGCTCCACCAGAGGTACGTTCATCCCGGTCCTCTCGTACTAGGGACAAATCCTCTCAAATCTCCGACACCCACGGCAGATAGGGACCGAACTGTCTCACGACGTTCTGAACCCAGCTCACGTACCACTTTAATCGGCGAACAGCCGAACCCTTGGGACCTGCTCCAGCCCCAGGATGTGATGAGCCGACATCGAGGTGCCAAACGACGCCGTCGATATGGACTCTTGGGCGTCATCAGCCTGTTATCCCCAGAGTACCTTTTATCCGTTGAGCGATGGCCCATCCACACGGGACCACCGGATCACTATGACCGACTTTCGTCTCTGCTCGACTTGTAGGTCTCGCAGTCAGGCAGGCTTATGCCATTGCACTCGACGAGCGATTTCCGACCGCTCTGAGCCCACCATCGCGCGCCTCCGTTACTCTTTGGGAGGCGACCGCCCCAGTCAAACTGCCCACCATGCACTGTCCCGGCCCCGGATGACGGGACGCGGTTAGACATCCATAACCACAAGGGTGGTATTTCAAGGGAGACTCCACCCGAGCTGGCGCCCGAGCTTCAAAGTCTACCACCTATCCTACACATGCAGTCACGAATGCCAGTGCAAAGCTACAGTAAAGGTTCATGGGGTCTTTCCGTCTGACCGCAGGGACCCCGCATCTTCACGGGGAATTCAGTTTCACTGAGCCTATGCTGGAGACAGCGGGGAAGTCGTTACGCCATTCGTGCAGGTCGGAACTTACCCGACAAGGAATTTCGCTACCTTAGGACCGTTATAGTTACGGCCGCCGTTTACCGGGGCTTCGATTCGAGGCTTGCACCCCTCCTCTTAACCTTCCGGCACCGGGCAGGCGTCAGGCCCTATACGTCCTCTTGCGAGTTCGCAGAGCCCTGTGTTTTTGCTAAACAGTCGCCACCCCCTGGTCTGTGCCCCTCCGCGCTGGTTGCCCAACGTGGAGGCCTCCTTATCCCGAAGTTACGGAGGCAGATTGCCGAGTTCCTTCAGCATAGTTCGCTCAAGCGCCTTGGTATGCTCTACCAGTCCACCTGTGTCGGTTTCGGGTACGGTCTATGTGGGGGCTATTTCCTGGAACCCCTTCGCTGCCCACGGAATCCAGTAACCGCAGACAACTTTTGGAATTCGTCACCACCCACTGGCCCACGAATATTAACGTGGTTCCCATCGGCTACGCCTTTCGGCCTCGTCTTAGGGACCGGCTAACCCTGCGCAGATTAACTTTACGCAGGAACCCTTGGACTTTCGGCGACAGTGTCTTTCACACTGTTTGTCGTTACTCGTGCCAGCATTCGCACTTCCCATGCCTCCAGCGGCCCTCACGGGTCCACCTTCGCAGGCTTAGGGAACGCTCCGCTACCGCGTGCACTCGAAAGTGCACACCCAAAGCTTCGGCTCGTGGCTTGAGCCCCGCTACATTTTCGGCGCAGAAACCCTTATTTAGACCAGTGAGCTGTTACGCTTTCTTTAAAGGATGGCTGCTTCTAAGCCAACCTCCTGGTTGTTTTGGGATTTCCACATCCTTTCACACTTAGCCACGAATTGGGGGCCTTAGCTGTTGGTCAGGGTTTTTTCCCTCTCCACGACGGACGTTAGCACCCGCCGTGTGTCTCCCGGATAGTACTCTCGGGTATTCGGAGTTTGGTTGGGTTTGGTAAGACGGTAAGTCCCCCTAGCCCATCCAGTGCTCTACCCCCCGAGGTATTCGTCCGAGGCGCTACCTAAATAGCTTTCGCGGAGAACCAGCTATTTCCCAGTTTGATTGGCCTTTCACCCCTAGCCACAGTTCATCCGAGGCTTTTTCAACAGACACCGGTTCGGCCCTCCAGTGGGTGTTACCCCACCTTCAGCCTGACCATGGCTAGATCACTAGGTTTCGGGTCTAATCCGACGAACTGAACGCCCTGTTCAGACTCGCTTTCGCTGCGCCTACACCTATCGGTTTAAGCTCGCTCGTCAGACTAAGTCGCTGGCCCATTATACAAAAGGTACGCCGTCACCCTTGCGGGCTTCGACTGTTTGTAGGCGTTCGGTTTCAGGTCTATTTCACTCCCCTCGTCGGGGTGCTTTTCACCTTTCCCTCACGGTACTGGTTCGCTATCGGTCGCTGAGGAGTACTTAGGCTTGGAGGGTGGTCCCCCCATGTTCAGACAGGATTTCACGTGTCCCGCCTTACTCGAGGACGAATGCTCGCATTACCCGTACGGGGCTGTCACCCTCTGGGGCCCTGCTTTCCTGACAGGTTCCGGTTGTCTCGCATTCGCCACTGGCCTGGTCCGCGTTCGCTCGCCACTACTAGCGGAGTCTCGGTTGATGTCCTTTCCTCCGGGTACTGAGATGTTTCAGTTCCCCGGGTTAGCTTGAAACCCCCTATTTTATTCAGGGGCTCATACCTTCTTTTGATGCCAGTAGCCGCAACCCAGCGCCCCGATCCGTGAGGATCGGGAGCTGAGCTGTGATTACTGGC
>NZ_NPEX01000399.1 GCF_003258865.1 Rhodoplanes roseus
GCGAAGTGAACATGGCACGACCATAAAAAAGGGGCGGCGCCCATGGCACCGCCCCGAAGGCAAGGTCGATGGAGGAAGGTTCTTACTTGAGGCTGCTGCCGTAGGTCAGGTCGGCCTTCAGCGAGATCACGTAGGCCTGCCCGCACCACTTGGAGCCGAGGCCGTTGGTGTTGATCGCCGTGATGTTGGTCGGGCTGAACGAGGCGTTGAAGTCGCTGGTGATCGCGTTGCACGAGGCCTCGGAGAGGTCCGTGTCGTAGTAGCGCAGATCGACCGTGAACACCTTGTAGGTCATGCCGAGGCCGACGTTCCAGGTGGTGTAGTCGGGGAGCCGGATGCTGCCGTAGAAGGCGTCGGTGGTGCCGAGCCAGTAGTGGCCGACCTCACCCGAGACGTAGAGGCCGTAGCCGGTCGGGAGCCAGTTGCTCGGCGCCGTCAGCTTGACGTTGCCGGAGAGATACTTGGCGTCGAAGCCGAAGTTCAGCCAGTTGTCGTCGTAGTAGAAGGCGCCGCCGACCGCGATGTTGTCGTTGAACGTGTAGGTCGCCTTGGCGAAGTACTCGAGGAAGCTCAGATCCTTCTTGATCACGTTGCCGCCGAGCGGCGCGTTCGGAAGGATGTTGCCGTTGTAGGCGCAGTCGCCCGGCACGGCCGCGTTGTAGCACTGGCCACCCGGATAGTAGTAGTACCAGACACCGAAATCGAGGGCGAGCTTGCCGAAGGTCGGCCGGATGCCGCCGTAGATGTCGATCTCGGCGCTGGCCTTGTTCGAGAAGTCGATGCTCCAGCCACCGGCGCCGACATACAGCTGCAGGCTGTCGTTGACGTTGTAGCGCGGCTCGAAATAGGCGTTCACCGACGGCCCGCGGTTCGACTGCGAGATGCCGCGGAAATTGTAGTCCGAGTAGATGCCTGCACCGAACGCGACGTCCCACGGGTTGGTGGCGACGGGCGCGGCGAGCGGCGGAGCCTTGACGGCCATGTCGGCGGCGTAGGCCGAGCCGGCCAGGCACGTGACGGCGACCGTAGCCAGAACGATCTTCTTCATGTCGAGCCCCCTATTTCCCCTTGCGAGCACACCGGGCTGCTGCGCTCGCCTGATCCCCACTCGATCTGCCCGTCGTTCCCCAGACGGGTACATATCGTGGTTTATAAACTCACACGGGATACACGCATCGCAAGGTGAATCGCTCGTCAGTTGCCGCACAATTAGGCAACTGAAATAGGTTCGTGACCGGCGTTGCATTTTGGTCACAATGTGGCGACCCCCGGTCGGCCGGATACGTGAGAGTTCTTAGCTCGCGCCGACGTATCCGCGAGTTATGGCCTATCATCAGGCTCTTTCTGCAGGCCACACGCCCTGCCACGGCCGGGCGAATCGAGTCCCGCAACGCCGAATCGAAAAAGGCCGCCCCGCGAGGGACGGCCTTTCAGGACGGTATTGAACGAGTCGCCGTCAGGCGATCAGCTTGTAGGCCGGCACGGTGAGGAAGTCCTCGAACGCGTCCGCCAGCGAGAGCCGCCGGAACAGGTCGATGGCCTCGGGGAAGCGGCCGGCGTCGTAGGCCTCGGCCCCGAGCTCACCCTTGACCCGCTCCATCTCCTCGCCCAGCGCCTGCTCGAAGAACTCCGGCGTCACCTTCACGCCGTTCTCGAGCTCGGCGCCGTACTGCAGCCACTGCCAGATCTGCGCCCGGGAGATCTCGGCCGTCGCCGCGTCCTCCATCAGGTTGTAGATCGGCACCGCGCCGCGCCCGCGCAGCCACGCCTCGACGTACTGCACGCCGACCCGGATGTTGAGGCGGAAGCCCTCCTCGGTCTTGCTGCCCTCGTGGAGGCGCAGGAGATCGGCCTGCGCGACCTCGACGTCGTCGCGCTGGCGGTCGACCTGGTTTTGCTCCGGCATCAGCCGGTCGAACACCTCCTTGGCGACCGGCACCAGGTCCGGATGGGCGACCCAGGTGCCGTCGTGGCCGTCGCGGACCTCGCGCTCCTTGTCGGCCCGCACCTTGGCGAAGGCCGCCTCGTTGGCCTCCGGGTTGCCCTTGATCGGGATCTGCGCCGCCATGCCGCCCATGGCGAAGGCGCGGCGGCGGTGGCAGGTCTTGATCAGGAGGAGCGCATAGGCGCCCAGGAACGCCTTCCCCATCACCACCTGGCCGCGGTCCGGCAGCACGTAGTCGGGGCGCTTCGCCAGCTTCTTGATGAAGGAGAAGATATAGTCCCAGCGGCCGGCATTGAGGCCGGCGGCGTGGTCGCGCAGCTCGTAGAGGATCTCGTCCATCTCGAAGCCGGCCGGCAGCGTCTCGATCAGCACGGTCGCCTTGATGCTCCCGTGCGGAACGCCGAGCTTCTCCTGGGCGAAGACGAACACGTCGTTCCACAGCCGCGCCTCGAGATGCGACTCGAGCTTGGGAATGTAGAAGTACGGGCCCGAGCCCTTGGCGAGCAGCGCCTTGGCGTTGTGGAAGAAGTACAGGCCGAAGTCGAACAGCGAGCCGGAGATCGGCTCCCCGTCGACGGTCAGGTGCTCCTCCATCAGGTGCCAGCCGCGCGGCCGGATGATCAGCACGGCCGGATTGTCGCCGATGGCGTAGTGCTTGCCCGAGGTCTCGTCGGTGAAGTCGATCTTGCCGTCCCAGCGGTCGCGCAGGTTGAGCTGGCCCTCGATGTTGTTGGACCAGGTCGGCGAGTTGGCGTCCTCGAAGTCGGCCATGAAATGCGTCGCGCCCGAGTTGAGGGCGTTGACGATCATCTTGCGATCGACCGGGCCGGTGATCTCGACGCGGCGGTTCTGCAGATCCGCCGGGATCGGCGCGACCGTCCAGTCGCCCGAGCGGATCTCGGCCGTCTCGGCCAGGAAGTCGGGCAGCTCGCCGGCATCGAAGCGGGCCTGCCGCTCGGCACGGGCCGCCAGAAGCTCGCGGCGACGGCCGTCGAAGCGGCGATGCAGCTCGGCCAGGAAGGCGAGCGCCCCGGGCGACAGGATCTCCGGATAGCGCGGGCCCATGCGACCCTTGATCACCACACCCGGAACGGCGCCGGCGCGTGCCCGCGGCCGCTCGGCCCGCGGCTTCTTCTCGGACGGACGCAGCGCCGAGGCCGGACGCGGCGCCGGCTTCAGCGCCGACGCCGCGGCATCGGCGACCGTCGAGACGACGCGACGGACCGCCCGCTTGATCCGGCCGGCGGTGCGCTCGCGCGCCAGATCGAGCGTGCTGAGCCCCGCGGGCGTCTCGGCGGGCTTGCGCGGCGCCTTGGTGGGCGCCTTGGATGCCGCCTTGCCGGCCGCCCCCTTGGACGGCGCGGCCTTGGCGGGCGAAGCCTTAGCGGGCGCCGGCTTGGCGGGCGCCGGCTTGACCGGAGCAGCCGGCCTCGCCGCGGTCGTGCCGGCCCGGCCCTTGGGGGTCTTGGCGGACGACGCCGCGCTCCGGCGGGCCGTTGTCGCGGTCGGCGCCGGCTTGCCGGGCCGACGTGCCGACGGGGCGGAGGCCTTGGTGCGGACGGCCGGTGTCTTCGCCGACCTCGCCGTCGATTTCGACACCGGCTTGGACGCCGGCTTCGCCGTCGACTTGCCGACCGACTTGGTGGCCGACTTGCCGGCGGACGTCTTCGCCTTGGCGGCCGGCTTGCTCTTCGCGGATGACTTGCTCACCGGCTTCGCGGACGACCTGCTCGCCGGCTTCGCCGGAGACTTGCTCACCGGCTTCGCCGACGACTTGGCCGGCTTGGCGGCCGCTTTGGACGTCGCCCTGGACGGCTTCGAGACCGACTTCGCCGCCGGCTTGGACGTTGCCTTGGACGCCGCCTTGGGCGCCGCCTTGGGCGCCGCGCGCTTGGCGGTGCGCGCGGCCGGCTTGCTGGCCTTGGCGGCACGGCTCCCGGCCGCAGCCGCCTTCGTCGCGGCCGTCTTCGGCGTCTTGGGATCGGCCACCGCCGCGCCCTTCGCCTGCCTGGCGCCCTTCGCGCCCGTCTTCTTCTTCACGTTCCGGGATGCCTTGCCCACCATGGGACCTCTTTGCTCGCCTTCTGCCTTACGGACTCGGTTGATCGATCTCGCCCGTGACCACGATGGCGGCGGGCGGCGGGGGTGCCGGAAGGTCGTCCGGCGTCGC
>NZ_NPEX01000400.1 GCF_003258865.1 Rhodoplanes roseus
CCGCGCGATGGCGACGCGATGCACCGGCTTCTCGTACTCGCTGTCGGTGGAGCCCATGTCGAACTCGCCGTCCGGAATCACGACGAGCTCGGGGCAGTCGGCGCAGTCGCGAAACGTCTCGCCCGGAACCCGTGCCGGCGTCTGCTGCGCGGCCGGCACGGACGGGCCGGGCGGCCGGGTCTGAAGATCGAAACGCCGCTGCCCCGGCGCCTCCTGAGCCGCGAGCGGCGGCCCGATCGGCACGCCGAGGACCGCGACAGCGGCCGCGACCGCGATCACAAACAGGAGAAACGCCAGCCGTCGCTCCATAATCGACTTTCCCGCTTCGAGACGATGGCGCAGACTTCGCAGCATCGTGAAAAATAGTCGCAGAAGCAACGCGGACGTCAATGGATCATCCAGATACCGACCTCGTGCCGTTGTGGTGTCACTGATGATCGGTGCGTTCGCGCGTGCGGCCGTTCGCTGCATCTCCCGAGGGGATTCGGCGGTACCCTGCGGCCTGCGGAAACGGCGGCGCGTTCGAACCGAACCGCGCGCCCGTCCCACCAATCCGGATCGAAGTCTCGGCTGACGCAACGGGGAGACACGGCATGTGGGCTGGCAAGGCTGGCGTCGTGACCACACGGTCGGCGAGTTTGCTCGCCCTGCTGGCGCTTTCGCTCGGCAGCGCTCCGGCGTTCGCCCAGAGCGATCATGCCGGGCACACGAGCGCGCCAGCGGGCCAGCGCGGCGGGCCGGTGGCGTCGCCGCCCGGGGCTGCGGTCTATTTCGTCGCGCTGCGTGACGGTGCGGTGGTGCCGCCCAAATTCGTGGTGAATTTCGGCCTCACCGCCATGGGCGTGGCGCCGGCCGGATCCGATCGTGAGAACTCCGGTCATCATCATCTGCTGATCGACACCGAGCTGCCGCCGCTCGACCAGCCGATCCCCAACGACTTCCAGCATCTGCATTTCGGCGCCGGCCAGACCGAGGCCGAGGTGACGCTGCCGCCCGGCCAGCACACGCTCCAGCTCCTGCTCGGCGACAAGGACCACATTCCGCACTCGCCGCCCGTGATGTCGCAGCGCATCCGCGTGACGGTCTCCGAAACAGCCGGCGCAGTCGCGGCGGCGCCGCCGGCGGCGGCCGCGCCGTCCGGCCCGAAGAAGCGAAATCCCTCGCCGCCGGACGCCAAGGTCTACTTCGTCTATCCGACCGACGGCGCCTATGTGTCGCGCACGCCGGTGATCCGCTTCGGCCTGATCAACATGGGCGTCGCGCCGGCCGGCGTCGCCAAGGCGAACACCGGGCATCATCATCTGATCGTGGATTCCGAGCTGCCGCCGCTCGACCAGCCGATCCCCAACGACTTCCAGCACCTGCATTTCGGCTCCGGCCAGACCGAGGCGAAGGTGACGCTGCCGCTCGGCCGCCACACGCTGCAGCTCCTGCTGGCGGACGAGGATCACGTGCCGCACGATCCGCCCGTGCTGTCCAAGCCCATCACCGTGACGGTGACCAAGTCCGGCCGCCGGCCCCGGTCGGCGTCGCGCTGGAGATACCGGTGACGCCGCGCGCGGCGATCGTGCCGGTCGGCGTGGTGTGGCGCCTCGCGCTCGCCGTGCTCGGCCTGCTGGTCGTCGCGGCCGTGACGGCCGACGCGGCGCGGGCCGACCGGCGCGTCGCTCTGGTTATCGGCAACTCCGGCTATCGCACCGTGCCGTCGCTGCCCAACACGGCGAACGACGCGCGCGCCATGGCGACGCTGTTCACCAATGCCGGCTTCGAGGTGGTGCAGGCGCGCAGCGATCTCGGCGTGCTCGACTTCAAGCGGGCGCTGCGCGACTTCATGAGCGTGGTGACCGGCGCCGACATCGCGGTGGTCTATTACGCGGGCCACGGTGTCGAGGTGAAGGGCACCAACTATCTGATCCCGACCGACGCCAAGCTGGCGCGTGACTACGACGTCGAGGACGAGGCGGTCCCGCTCGACCGCATCCTCTGGTCGATCGAGCAGGCGCGCACGCTGCGGCTCGTGATTCTCGACGCGTGCCGTGACAATCCGTTCATCGGCAAGATGCAGCGCACCGTCTCGATGCGCGCCGTGGCCAACGGGCTCGGCTCGGTCGAGCCGTCGACCGGCAACACGCTCGTCGCCTATGCGGCGAAGGCCGGCTCGGTCGCGGCCGACGGCGTCGGCCGGCACAGCCCGTTCACGGCGGCGCTGCTCAATCATCTCACCGAGCCGGGGCTCGACGTGAGGATCGCGTTCGGCCGGGTGCGCGACGAGGTGCTGCAGGCGACCGGCAGCGCCCAGGAGCCGTTCGTCTACGGCTCGCTCGGCGGCACCACGGTGTCGCTCGTGCCGGCGCCCCAGGCGCCGCCGGTGGTCGGCCCGCGCGACCTGCAGCGCGATTACGAGCTGGCCGAGCGGGTCGGAACGGTGGCGGCCTTCGAGACCTTCCTGGCCCGGAACGGCACCGGCTTCTACGCCGAGCTCGCCCGCGCCCAGATCGCCAAGCTCTCCGAGCGCGCCGCCAAGGGCGGGCCGGCCGCGCCGGTGGTTCCGACCGCACCGGCGGTTCCGGCCGCGCCCGTCGTGGCTGCACCCGTGGTGGCGACTGTTCCGGCCGCCGTCATGCAACCGCCCCGCCTCGTCCCGGGCGCGGCGGCGTCCGATCTCGCCTGCCGGCGCGACCGCGAGCGGCTGTCGCGGCTGCGCGCCGATCCGGTCGCCGACGAGGTGCTGCGGCTGGAGCGCGAGCTCGGCTGCGAGCCGCTGCGGGCCCAGGTGGTGCGGCTGCGCGAAAGCGGGGGCGGTGCCGCCGCGGCGCCGGCGCTCGCCTCCGAGGCCGCTCGTCCGGCCGCGTTGCCGGCAACGCCCGTGGCGGTCCCGGCCGCGCCGGCGCAACCTCAGGCCGCGTCCAGGCAGGCGCCCGCCGACGCGTGCCGGCGCGAGCAGGAGCGGCTGGTGCGACTGCGGGCCGATCCGAGCCGCGACGCCATTGCCCGGCTGGAGCGCGAGCTGACCTGCGAGGCGCTGCGGCCGCAGCTCGTGCGCCTGCGCGAAAGCATCGCCGAATGATCAGTCCGCCGATGCGACGTCGGGCCCGGCCCGGATGCCGGCCGCGATGAACTGCACCAGGAAGCGGCCCTTGGTCGGCAGGTCGCCCGGCTTGTAGCGGTGCTTGGAGAGCCGCGACATGCGCTCGTCGAAGAAGTTCATCACCAGCGCGCCGACCGCGAACAGATAGGCCCAGTGCAGATATTCGGGCGACTTGTCGGGCAGCGCCCGCTGCAGCGCGGCGATGAACTCGCGCGCCATCGGGTCGTAATAGTCGCGCAGGATGCCGCGCGAGCGCTCGTGCGGATCGGACGCCTCGCGCACCGTCAGCATCGAATAGTACTTGCCGTCCGGCCGCGCCTGCTGTCGCATCACCGGCATCACGAAGGCGGCGACGATCTTCTCCACCGTGTCCGGCGTCGCGACGTCCGTGATGGCGTGCAGCTCGGCGAGGCGTTCCTCGAACAGCGTCTGATGCTCGGCGAACACGGCGCGGTAGAGGTTCTGCTTGGTCTCGAAGTGATAGACCACGATCGACAGGCCGACGCCGGCCGCCTCCGCGATGTCGCGCATCGAGGCGCCGTGAAAGCCCTCCATGGCGAACAGCTTCTCGGCGGCCCGCAGAATCTTGGCGCGGCGGGTCGGCTCCTCGGGCGTTGCGGTCCGGTCGGGCGCGTTCGCGCCCGGCGTGCCGCGGGGTTTTCGCGCCGGCTTCACGGCCACCGGCTTTTCCGCGCCAGCGGGAACCGGGGCGGACGATCTCGCCCGTGTCGGAGACTTGGTCATGCGGCAGGCTCGGTCTCGAGGTCGCGCGGAGTTTGATCAGACATGCGGCCGCGATGACCTTTCGCAGAAATCGAGCCCGGCTGGTCGACGCTGCAACTTAGTCGCGCCCCGCCGCCGCTGTCCACCCCGCACAAACCCTCCGTCGTGCCCGTGCGACGGATCAGCCGGCGGACGGTCCACCCGTGAGAGGTCGCGCGCCGGCCCGCGCTCCACAGGCTTCGAGAAACATTGGTCGGCGACACGATCGCTCGTCATCGCCCGCGCAGGCGGGCGATCCGG
>NZ_NPEX01000401.1 GCF_003258865.1 Rhodoplanes roseus
CATTCGCAAGGGCGAATGGGGGGAGGGGAGCCGAGGCGCGGTGCCGAAAGTGAGATGGCCCAGGCGCCTTCTTCTCCCCTCCCCCCGCGAGCGAAGCGAGTGGCGGGGAGGGGTCGGGGGTGGGGGGTGGTTCTTGCTCAGACGTCGATTATTTGACCCGAACTGATCGCCCGAAAAGCTTCGTCAGAGACCGCAGCCCCCCTCACGTCGCGACGGAGGGATACTCCTTGCCGGTCCAGTGGCCGAGCTTGGCCGCGAACTCGCGCTGGAAGGAGAGCGGGCCGTGCTTGGCCATGTACTCCTCGTCGTAGAGCGCGATGAAGATGGTCAGCGACAGGAAGAAGTGCGCGCCCATCTCGAACAGCGCGACATAGTCGTGCTTGATCAGCGCCTCGCGCTCGGCGTCGGTGAGGGCGTGCACGGTGGAGCGCTCGTAGTCGTTGAGCTTGGGTCCGATCGACTGCTCCCAGGTCGTCACCAGGGCGCGCGGATCCTCCTTGTAGCGACGCAGCAGCTCGGGATCGCGGTCGACCGTGTAGAGGAACTTGTTCACATAGTACTTGCTCATGCGGCCGCTCCTTCCGGGTACCACGTGAAATAGGCTTCCATCGTGTGGAAGAGGTCGAGATTGTCGACGTGGGCGGCCTTCTGCTGCGGGCCGGCGATGCCGAGCATCAGGATCAGATCCATAAAGCCGGCCGTGGCGTTGCCGGCCTTGGCCAGGCTCTCGTGCGTGACATTGGCGAGGATCGCGTCGATGTCGCCGGCGGCGAGCCACTCGATCGCCTGGCGGTCGAACTCCGGATCCGGCCCGTGCTCGCCGAACTGGCGCGGGCCGCCGAGCTCGAGCGACAGGTGCCCGGTGCCGATCGCCGCGATGCGCTTGTCCGACGGATAGGCGTCGATGATCTCACGGATCGCCCGGCCGAGCTTGTAGAACCGCTTGGGCGAGGGCAGCGGCGGCGCGAAGATGTTGGTGTAGATCGGCACCACGGGCAGGTCGGCCTGCGGCCGCACCGTGATGATCGGGCAGATGATCGAGTGGTCGATCTTCAGCTCGTTGGAGAAGGCGAAGTCGAACTCGCGATCCAGGAGCCCCTGCAGCATGTAGCCGGAGAGGTCCTCGTCGCCCTCCAGCACGTATTTGGGCAGGCCGAACTCGCGCTCCTCGTTGTAGAAGGTGGCGTCGTAGCGCGGCGCCTTGCCGATCAGGAAGGTCGGATAGTTGTCGAGGAAGAACTGGTGGAAGTGGTCGGCGCCGACCATC
Source organism: Rhodoplanes roseus (assembly GCF_003258865.1). GTDB lineage: Bacteria > Pseudomonadota > Alphaproteobacteria > Rhizobiales > Xanthobacteraceae > Rhodoplanes > Rhodoplanes roseus. The sequence goes on from NZ_NPEX01000401.1 coordinate 1,268, forward strand.
ACCAGGATGTTGGGCTTGGCGCGCGTCAGCGTCTCGCGGAACGCCTCGACCTTGCGCTTCCACTCGGGCGCCTGCGGCATCTGCTGCTCGGGCGGGGCCGTGGTGGCCTTCAGGTAGAACGGATGATGCGTCGAGGCCAGAACGGCTGCGAGCGTCGCCATGTCCTCTTCTCCCCCTTGTCGTCGGCTCGGCGCCCCGGGCGAAAGGCCCGTTGCTTGTGTCGGTCCGGGAAAGGCCGGCGCGGGCGCCGGCCGTGTGCGTCCTCCCTGCGACGTGAGGCGTCGCAGATGTTCTTGCTTATTTCGCTAGACGAAAATTTATTCGCTAGGTTAGCGAGCGGGCCGCCGGCTTGTCAAGGCGCGGACGCGTGCGCGCTGCGCGGCCAAACCGCGTCCGATGCCGCTCGCGCACCCGCCCGAAAGCCGGCGCCGTCGCCGGCCTCCGCGTCAGCGCAGCAGCGAATGCGCGAGGCCCGGGTAGCGGGCCAGCAGGTGGGCGATGCGGCCGGCCGAGACCTGCAGCTCGGCGAGCCGCTCCTCGACCAGCTTCTGCGCATCGAGCCGCGGCGAATAGCCCGACGTGTTGATGGCGGCGACCACTCGCCCGGCCTCGTTCTTCACCGGCACGGAGAGCGACGTGATGCCGTAGTCGAGCTGGTCGACCGCTACCGTATAGCCGGCGCGGCGCGCCTCCTCGACGATCGCGGCGAGCGCGTCGCGGTCCGTCACGGTGACGTCGGTCAGCTTGGTGGGCCGCAGCTCGTGCCAGTAGGCGGCGAGCTCGGCGGGCGGCAGGCCGGCCAGCAGGATGCGTCCCATCGAGGTCGCATAGGCCGGATAGGTGACGCCGACGCTCGCGGTGCGCCGCGCCGCGCGCAGCTCCGAGAAATGAGCGATGTAGAGGATGTCGGTGCCTTCGAGCGTCGCCATCGACGCGGCGTCGCCGAACAGCGTGACGATGCGGCGCAGCTCCGGCATCACGGCCTCGTCGACATTGGCGGCCTGGAGAAACGCCGAGCCGAGCGTGAGGACGCGCGGCGCCAGCAGGAAGCGCTTGTTGTGACGCTTGACGAAACCGAGCTCCTCCAGCGTGTGGAGATTGCGGCGCGCCGTCGCCGGCGACATGCCGGTGAGCTGGGCCACCTCGGACAGCGTCAGCTCCGGCGTGGTGCGGCCGAACGCCTCGATCACCGCGAGGCCGCGCGCCAGCGCGCCGACATAGTCGGACCTCTTCGCGTCGGCGTCGGATCGGTTCTCGTCGGCCTCGCTCGTCGACATGGTCCCCGCACACCAGCGCCCGCCGGCGCGCGATCCCGTCGCCGCGGCGGCTCCGTCACAGGAATATCGAAATCCGGGCGAAAGAAAAGCGCGTCCCTCACGGGGAAGCGCGCCACGCTACAGCATCGCGTCCAGCACCAGGCCGGCGAACAGCAGCAGGCCGGCGTCGCGGTTGGAGCGGAACAGTGTCAGGCACAGCGCCGTGTCGGAAATATCGAGCCGCACGATCTGCCACGCGAGATGCGCCGCGAAGGCCGCGAGGCCGAGCCCGAACGCCACGCCGCCGCCGGCCAGGATCCCGGCCGCGCCGATCAGCACGATGGCGGCGCCGTAGAACAGCATCAGCATCGTCTTGGTGCGCTCGCCGAACAGCAGCGCGGTCGACTTGATGCCGGCGAACAGATCGTCGGCGCGATCCTGGTGGGCGTAGATCGTGTCGTAGCCGATCACCCAGGCGATCGAGCCGAGATAGAGCAGCACCGGGGCCACGTCGAGCCGTCCGAAGGTCGCCGCCCAGCCCATCAGGGCGCCCCACGAGAAGGCGAGGCCGAGCACGATCTGCGGCCAGTAGGTGACGCGCTTCATGAACGGATAGAGCGCGACGATGCCGAGCGAGGCGATGCCGGTCGCGACGGCGAAGCCGTTGAACTGGACCAGCACCAGGAAGCCGACCAGCGACTGCAGGATCGCGTAGGCGAGCGCCTGCGACAGCGTCACGGCGCCCGACGCGATCGGCCGCAGCCGGGTGCGCTCCACCTTCTTGTCGATGTCGTGGTCGGCGATGTCGTTCCAGGTGCAGCCGGCGCCGCGCATCACGAAGGCGCCGATGAAGAACAGCACCAGGTGCCAGACGTTCGGCAGCGGCTGGCCGGCTGCCACGGCGGCGAGCCCCGCCGACCACCAGCACGGGAGCAGCAGCAGCCAGGCGCCGATCGGGCGGTCGAACCGGGAGAGGCGGAGATACGGCTTGACGGCGGACGGGGCGTTGCGGTCGACCCAGTTGCCGACCGAATCCGCGATCCGTCCCTGGAGCGTGTTCATCGCGCGATCGAGGTTCCCGTCAGGGTGTTGAACGTGCCGGTGCTCGGCTTGCCGCCGGACGCTGCGCTGCCGACCGGCGAGCGGGTGGTGCCGAGCGCCTCGCTGAGGCTCGGCGGGCCGGCGGCGGCGGGTCCGGGCCCCATCGGGCCGGCCGCGCAGGCCTGCTTGGCGGTCTTGCCGATGTTGACGCTGCCGATCTTGAGCTGCTCGACGATCTTGGGCGGGATGCCGCAGGTCGGCGCCTTGTCGTGGGCGAACTTGGCCCAGCTGCCGATCGCGCCGGCGAAGCTGGTGAACAGCTTGCAGAGCTCCTCGCGCGGAACCTTCTTCTCGACGCCGGCCTTGGCGGCCTTGCCGCGCTTGTCGGTCTCGGCCTGCAGCTTGGTGAACTCGTCCATGCAGGGCGGCGATCCGCCGGGCCCGCCGGCTTGGGGCGGCACCGGCGTCATCGGGCCGGCGCCCATCGGGGCGGCCCCCATCGGGCCGGGCGCCGCCGTCATGCCGGCGCGCGGCGGGCTC
>NZ_NPEX01000402.1 GCF_003258865.1 Rhodoplanes roseus
GGCTCGGCTCCCCTCCCTCCCGCGCCTGCAGGGCGTGGCGGGGAGGGGTCGGGGGTGGGGGGAGCCACCCGGCAAGGCGTCTCGTGACGCGTTAGGGACGGCATTGGTGCGACCGACCAAGAATCTTCTCGCCGGCCTGCTGTTCGTCGGCTTCGGGCTCGGCGGGCTGTGGCTCGGGCGCGGGCTGGAGATCGGCACGGCGGACGCGATGGGCTCCGGCTACTTTCCGCGGCTCGTCTGCATGCTGGCGATCGGCTGCGGCGGCCTGCTCGCCGTGCTGTCGCTGGTGTGGCCCGACGGGCGGCCGGAAGCGTGGCACTGGCGGCCGCTCCTGTGCGTCACGGCGGCCGCGCTCGCCTTCGCGCTGCTGCTGCGGCCGCTCGGGCTGGTCGCGACGCTGGCGATCACCATCCTGCTCGGCGCGCTCGCCGGGCCGATGCTGCCGCCGCTCCGGCTCGCCGGGCTCGTGGTGGTGCTGATCGCCGTCAATGTCGGCATCTTCGTGCTCGCGCTCGGCATGCCGATCCCGCTGTGGCCGGCCTGGTCGTGACAATGGGCGCGAGGGGACGGTCTCCGTCGTTCCGGGACGCGCGCGACAGCGCGCGGACCCGGAATCCAGCCACATGCTCGGACATCGTCGCTGGATTCCGGGTTCGCACCTTCGGTGCGCCCCGGAACGACCACCGGATGTCCGGCCAGGATCTGGTCTGAGGCCGAGATGCCCGATCTCCTCGCCAACATCGCCATGGGGTTCGGGGTCGCGGCGACCTGGCAGAATCTCGGGCTGTGCTTGTTCGGCTGCGTGGTCGGCACGGCGATCGGCGTGCTGCCCGGCATCGGGCCGCTCACCACCATGGCGCTGATCCTGCCGGTGACGTTCTGGCTGCAGCCGGTCGGCGCCCTGATCATGCTGGCCGGCGTGTTCTACGGGGCGCAGTACGGCGGCTCGACCACCGCAATCCTGGTGAAGATCCCGGGCGAGACCTCCTCGGTCGTCACCATCTTGGACGGCCACGCCATGGCCCAGCAGGGCCGCGCCGGGCCGGCGCTCGCCATCGCGGCGCTCGGCTCGCTGTTCGCCGGCACCGTGGTGACGCTGCTGATCGCCGTGGCCGGGCCACCGCTCGCCTCGGTCGCGCTGATGTTCCAGTCGGCCGACTACGTCTCGGTGATGCTGCTCGGCCTCGTCTCGGCCGTCGTGCTGGCGCACGGCTCGGTGCTCAAGGCGGTCGGCATGATCGTGCTCGGCGTACTGTTCGGGCTGGTCGGCACCGACGTCTCGACCGGCGACTATCGCCTCACCGGCGGGCTCGACGTGCTGTTCGACGGCATCGGCTTCGTGCCGCTGTCGATGGGCTTGTTCGGGCTCGCCGAGATCATGACCAATCTCGAAGGCAAGGAGCCGGCGCGGCCGGTCGCGACCCGCATCCGCGACGTGCTGCCGTCGCGCGCCGATCTCTGGCGCTGCCTGCCGTCGATGATCCGCGGCACCATCGTGGGCACGGTCTTCGGCATCCTGCCGGGCGGCGGGCCGACCATCGCGGCCTTCTCGGCCTACAGCCTGGAGAAGAAGGTCTCGCGCACGCCCGAGCGGTTCGGCAAGGGCGCGATCGAGGGCGTCGCTGCACCCGAGACCGCCAACAACGCCGCCGCCCAGGCCTGCTTCATCCCGATGCTGAGCCTCGGCGTGCCGCCCAACGCGCTGATGGCGCTGATGATCGGCGCCATGATGGTGCACGGCATCACGCCGGGGCCGGACATCATCACCAAGCAGCCGGTGCTGTTCTGGGGGCTGATCGCCAGCATGTGGATCGGCAACGCCATGCTGGTGGTGCTCAACCTGCCGCTGATCGGCGTGTGGGTGAAGCTCCTGCAGATGCCCTACGGCTACCTGTTCCCGACCATCCTGGTGTTCTGCTGCATCGGCACCTACACGCTCAACTCGAGCCCGGCCGAGGTGCTGATCATGACCGCCTTCGGCGTCGTCGGCTACGTGTTCCGCAAGCTCGACTGCGAGCCGGCGCCGCTGCTGCTCGGCCTGGTGCTCGGGCCGATGTTGGAGGAGAACTTTCGGCGCGCCATGGTGCTGTCGGGGGGCGACTGGAGCATCTTCGTCACCCGGCCGCTCAGCCTCGGCTTCCTTCTCGCGGCCGTCGCGTTGCTCGTCGCGGTGGCGCTGCCGGCGATCCGCAAGAGCCGCGAGGAGGCGTTTCGCGAGTAGGCGACGCCCCGCGCCGGCCACGCCGGCGCTTATGGTTCATGATTCGTAAATATCCAGTTCACGCAGACCGGCGCGCCGCGCCTGTCAGTCCGCGCTGATACGCATGCACGTCTACGTGATCCGACCAATTCAAGTCGACGCATGTCAGCCTAAATATTGGACAGGACGGTGCATTGCGCCGCTCCGCGCGTGTCGGCGGAGACCTGTCCCTCCCACCCGCCGGATCTCCCCGACATGCGTGAGGCGCCCGCGTGCACCTCGATGCGGCGCCCCGCCGGGGCCCGCGACGGGAGACCGCCGTGTTACGCCGAATGCTCGCTTGGGTCGTCGTCGCGCTCCTCACCGGAGCCGCCGCGAGCGTGTCCGAGGCCCAGATCTATCCCACCCGTCCGGTCCACATCGTGGTCGGCTTCCCGGCCGGCTCGACCACCGACATTCTGGCCCGCATCTACGCCGACAAGCTGACCGAGTATTTCAACCAGCGCTTCGTGGTCGACAACATTCCGGGTCACGCGAGCAACGATGCGGCCGCCGCGGCGGCGCGGGCCGAGCCGGACGGCTACACCCTGTTCCTCGCCAGCAACGCCCAGTCGGCCAATGCGGCGATCATCCCGGAGCAGCCCTTCGCGTTCCCGCACGCCTTCGCGCCGATCGCCATGCTGGCGCGGGTGCCGACCGTGCTGGTGGTCAATCGCGGCCTCGGCGTCTCCTCGGTGCAGGAGCTGATCGCCTACGCCAAGGCGCGGCCCGGCGTGCTGCGCTACGGCTCGTCCGGCCTCGGCACCGGTCCGCAGCTCGCGGCCGAGCTGTTCAAGGCGGCGAGCGGCGTCGCCATGGACCACGTGCCCTATGCCGGGACCCACGAGGCGGCGGCCGACGTCGTCGCCGGCCGGCTTCCGGTGCTGTTCGCGCCGCTTCCGACCATCTCGGGCATCGCCACCGACCGGCGCATCGTCTCGCTCGCCACCACGGGCGCCCGGCGCAGCCCGGTGGCGCCGAACCTGCCGACCCTGGGCGAGGCCGGTCTCGCCGGCATCGACGTCAATCTCTGGTTCGGCCTGATGGCCCCGCGCGGAACCCCGACCGAGATTCAGCGCGAGCTCGCCAATGCGGTGAGCCGGGCCGTCGACTCGAAGCTGTTCAAGGAGAACCTGACCTCGACCGGCGCCGAGCCGGTGCGGGCCTCGCTCGACTCCTTCGCGGCGTTCATCGAGCTCGACATGCAGTCCTGGGCGAGCCTCGTCTCGAAGGCGGGCGTCACGATCGAGGAGTTCCAACGTCCCACCGTGCGGACCGCGCCGGCCCTCCCGGTCGGCGGCCTCTGAGCCACCGCGTCGCGCGCAGCGCGAGCGGGGCGGGCGCCGCTCCCGTCCGTGCCGCGGCCGTCCGTGCCGCGCCCGCGTCTTCGCCTGTGTGAGCCACCTCACGGTTGTGGCGGCGTCGGCGGCGCATCCTCCCTCTCGACACCGGGCCGCTGGCCCTTTCGACGGGAGGATCCCATGAGGACGTTCGGTCTCGCAGCCGCCGCCATCGTCATCCTGAGCAGCGCCGCCCATGCCGGCTCCTTCTCGGTCCCGGTCAACGGCGGCACGGTTCGGGTCGACTTCGACGAGCGCTGTCGCGACAAGCTGTGCGGCACCGTGACCTGGCGCGAGCGCGGCGCCCGCGAGGGCCAGCGCATCGACCTGCCCGGGATCGGCTGGAAGGACCTCAAGGGCCTGTCGATCGGCGATCTCGGCAAGCTCGGCAAGGGCGACACCGAGGACGACACCGAGACCACGACGGCGACCACCACGGTTCCGGCGCCGCAGTGGCGCTCGCGGCCCGGCCAGGCGCCGGCCGCTCCGCCGGCCCCCACCGCCCAGCCGGCGCAGGCGCCCGCC
>NZ_NPEX01000403.1:0-2543 GCF_003258865.1 Rhodoplanes roseus
CCGCACCGGCCGCACCGGCGGCACCGGCCGCACCGGCGGCACCGAGGGCGGCGACGCGGCAGCCGCAGGCGTCTCGCCTACGGGGGCGGCGACCGGGCTCTCCTCCGCGACCACGGCGGGCGGGATCTCCTCGGAGACGGGCGGCGCCTGCGGCGGCGGCACGGGCCCGTCGGCTTCGGGTCGCCACGCGTCGCGCCGCATATCGGCCGCGGGCGGGCTGGCTCGCGGAGCCTCCCGCAGGGCGGCGACCTGCTGCTCCAGCCCGATCAGGCGGGTGCGCAGCTCGGCGATGCGCCGGCGCTCGCCCCAGGCGAGGATGATCGCCGCAACGGCGGCCAGCAGCGCCAGCATCTCCATGTCGGCTTCTCCTGCGCGCCCACCGGGCCCCGGCCCCGGGTGCGAACGCGCGCCGGGACGGAGCTTACGGACAAAGCGTTTGTGTCGGGTGAACCGGGTCGACCGGCTCGGCGCGATGAAAGGTTGCTGCGAACCGGCAAAGCGTTCGAACAGCCGACCGCGGGGCCGGACCGATGGTCAGCGGCGGATTGCCGGCGACCGAGGACCGCGGTTGTTGACGTGGCGCATGGCGGCCGCTGCGAAACGGCCCACGCTGCCGTCTGGTTCGGCGATTTCCGATCCTCGGATCGAGGAGGCTCGCATGACCGTCCGTTCGCTTCCCCCGCTCCCGTCCGGACCCGGCCGCACGTTGGCCATCGGGCTCGCTGTTCTGTTCGTGATCGGGCTGTTGCTCGGCCTGATGCTGCCGATGCGCGGCGCGCACGGCATCGGGCCGCACGAGACCGGGCCGCCGCCGGCAGCCACCGCCCTGCGCTGAACGCGCGGCGTCAGAGCCCCGGAAACAAGGACCGCAGCATCCGGCGGCGCGGCCGCACGGCCGGCGCCGCCGCGTCGTGATGGACGTGAAAGCATCCGCGCATGCGGATGATCGTCCAGATCAGCGGGTTCCAGGCGAACCAGCCGCGCTCGGCGTCGGCCGCGAGCACGTCGGGCCGCACGTCGGGCGGCGCGCCGAACACCTCCGGCATGGCGCGCGAGAGCTCGGCATCGTCGAGGATGTTCCACTTCGAGTGGCCGCCCATCTTGGGCGACCGCAGCCCGTAGACGACGCGGCCGATGCGCGACTCGCGGATCGCGAAGGAGCACATCGCGCAGGGCTCGACCGTCGTGTAGAGCGTGCAGCCCGACAGGCTGCGCCGGCCGAGGGCGCGGCGTGCCTGCGCCATCGCGACGATCTCGGCGTGACGGGTGACGTCCTGCTCGCGGCGCACCGCGTTGGTCGCCTCGGCCACCACCTCGTCGTCGCGGCAGATCACGCAGGCGAAGGGCAGCTCGCGACGGCCGCCGCCGGCACCGAGCGCGATCGCCCGGCGCATCATCCGGTCGTCGATGGTGTCGAGACTCGCCCCTTGCATCCGGTCCGCTCCCCCACCCCGAGATACAGCGGGACGGGGTGATCGGACAAGCCGACCATCGGATCAGGATCGCGGCGCCCCGTCGCTTATTTGTAACCGGCCGCCTCGAAGACGGCCCGGCAGTCGGGGCTCAGGCGGCTCATGCGGGCGGCGAGGCACGCCGTGATGGCGCGGACATTGGGGATCTCGCCGGCGCAGAGCCGGAACACGTCCGGCCGGCACGCCCGCTGCTGGGCCGCCGTGCCGCGATACTCGCCCTGGGCGCTCGCGGCCGTCGCCGCGCCGATCGTCCCGAGCACCAGTGCCACCGCCACCAGCCGCGTCCGTGTCGCCATCGGGTGCCTCCATGATGATCCGCAAGCGGCCGGCCCACGTCTCCACGCGCGGGCGCCCGGCGAACCGATCGACGTTGGTGCGGGCACGGCGACGCGCGGTTCGACGGCGGCCGGGCGGGCTCCTGCCCACACCCGGACATTGCACGCGGCCGCGACCACCCGCCCCTGGACAGATGCGACATTCGTCTATAGGTACTTGTACCAATCCGGCAGGACAACCCGGTTTCAGGACCCGGATGTCCGGGCGACATCGAACCCGGGACATCGAACCCGGCCGGCACACGGACGCTCAACGTCCGGACCGAGAGGACCCAGAGGGAGACACGAGAATGACGACACAGGTCGAAGCCTTCGCCCGCCGCGCCACCGCCCGCGACTGGTGCCCGGAAGCCGACACCCGCGACAGCATCGTGGCCCGCCGCAACGCGCTCGCCGGCCTGTGGGCCGGCCGCCTGATGCGGATGCCGGACGACACGCTCACGATCTATGCCGCCGAGGTGCACGCCTCCGGCTCGATGACCGGCAGCGACGCCATCGTGCAGAAGCTCTGGTACGACCTGAACCGCGCCGGCGTTCCGATGTCGCGCGACGCGGTCGCCTCGAAGATCGGCGAGCTGCATCGCGACGCCATCGGCCAACTCAGCTCGACCGACTGACGGCCGGCCCGCGGCGGCGCAGTCGCTTGCGCCGCGTCGCCGCGCGGGCGACGATCTCGCATCGGAAGCTTCGCCAGGAGTCGTCTCGTGCCGATCGACCGTCGCCGTCTGCTCGCCGG
>NZ_NPEX01000403.1:2553-4062 GCF_003258865.1 Rhodoplanes roseus
TCAGCGTCATCGCTCGCGGCGACGCCGTTCGTCGCACACGCTCAGGATCGCAGCCGCGCGAATGCGTGGGCGCATTCCTTCGCGCGCGCCGACGGCGAGGAGATCAGACTGATCGCGCATGCCGGCAAGCCGATCCTGATCGTCAACACCGCGTCGCTGTGCGGATACACGCCTCAATATGCCGGGCTCGAGCAGCTGTGGAAGCAGCACGGGCCACGCGGCCTTCTGGTGATCGGCGTCCCGTCCGACGACTTCGGTCATCAGGAGCCCGGCGACCAGGCCAGCATCGACCATACGGCGCATCGCTACGGCGTGACGTTTCCGATCAGCACCAAGACGATCGTGCGCGGCGCCGATGCGCATCCGTTCTATCGCTGGGCCGCGATCGAGCGCCCGCTCGACACGCCGCGTTGGAATTTCCACAAGTATCTGATCGGCCGCGACGGCCGCATCGCGGCGGCGTTCCCGTCCGCCGTCGAGCCGACCGACAGCCGCATCGCCGCCGCCGTCACCACCATGCTGGTGACGTGAGACTCTTCATACAAAGTATTCGGGCGCGTCGCCGGGCCGGACGCCGGCCCCGACCGTGCTGCATTGCGGCGAGCCGGTTCAGAAACCGCGCAGGACATCGCAAGAAGAAATTCACCGAGCGATTCGTGACGGCTTGACAAAACCGGGCATCGGCGCGACCATCTGGTCGTCAGCTTCGGTGTGGTTCTGGTCGATCCACTGATCCGAGGAACCGGCTGAAGCCGATGATGAGCCAGGATGCTGACGAGCTGTTTCCCAGACCGTCCAGCGCTGGCGTACAAGCGGGAGGTCCGATGCCACCGGGCTCGCAAAGCCGCGACAATCACCGGGATCTTCGTTGGGAACTTGGTGTAGCGGCTTCCCCCACAACGGATAAGGTCGGAAGCGGTCTCATCGGGCCGCATCAGTGAGGCAAGGCCCAACCTCGACCGCTTCCGCCTTTATCACCGTCCGTCGTCGATCGACCTGATCCGATCCGCACGCTCGGCTTGTTATAACGACCTGTCTCGGTGCCCGAGCGCTCCTGCGAAAAGCAGCGAGCGCTTTTTGCTGTTTGATGCCGGCCGCCCTGCCCGACGCCGGTGTGGTGTTCGAAGCCTGCGCGCTGTCCGACGCCGATGGCGCCGCCTCGTTGCCTGCACGACGTCGTGATCAGATCGTGGAGCGCGCAAGGCCCCTGCCCCGTCGTGCACCGCGACAGCGCGACAGCGGTCGAGCATCCCGTGGTCCGCCGCTGGGACCGAGCGCGGTCGATGCCCCGGTGGATGCCGAGACGAGTTCGGAGGCACAGCCCCTCGATCGTCGTCGTCGTCAAGGCCAAGGGCCTTTGCGAAACGACACAGTCGTCCCGGGGCGGCGCCCCCGCGTCGAGCCCGGGCCCCTACGCCCTGTCTATCGTGCACCCGCGCCGGGGCTATGGAGTCCGGGCTCGCGGACCTGCGGTCCGCGCCCCGGAATGACGAGTCGAGCAAAGGCCTC
>NZ_NPEX01000404.1 GCF_003258865.1 Rhodoplanes roseus
CGCCGTCCGCGAAGGCGGACGACGACGGAGGAGAGGCGTCCGCGGGCCGGCGTCAGCCGCCGGCGCTCATCGAGGAGCGGAACGCCCAGCCGACGAAGTAGGTCTCGATATAGGCGAAGATCGCGTACATGACGATGCCTTCGGCGGCGAGCAGCAGCAGTCCGGCGAACACCAGCGGCATTTGGAAGTTGGAGCCCGCCTGCACCATCAGGAAGCCGAGCCCGGCATTGGCCGCGATCGTCTCCGACACCACGGTGCCGACGAAGGCGAGCGTGATGGCCACCTTCAGCGAGCCGAACAGGTAGGGCTGGGTGCGCGGAATCCCGATCTTCAGCATGATGTCGAGCTTCTTGGCGCCCAGCGCGCGAAGCACATCCTCCAGCTCCGGCTCGATGGTCGACAGGCCGGTCGCGACATTGACGACGATCGGGAAGAACGAGATCAGGAAGGCGGTCAGGATCGCCGGGATCTCGCCGATGCCGAACCAGATCACCAGGATCGGCACCACGGCGACCTTGGGGACGGAGTTGAAGCCGATCATCACCGGATAGAGGCCGCGATAGATCGCCCGCGACCAGCCGACCACGATGCCGAGCACGATCCCGAACACCACGGCGAGCGCGAAGCCCGCCAGCGTCGTCCACAGCGTGACGAAGGAGTTCTTCGCCAGCGGCCACCAGTAGGTCGCCATGGCGACGAAAATCTGCGACGGCGCCGGCAGGATGAAGGGGTCGACCTTGAACGCCCGGCAGATGATTTCCCAGATGAGGAACATGCCCAGCGTGAAGAGCCACGGCGACAGCCGTTCCATGGCGTTGGTACTCATCCCTTCCGCACCTCCCCGATCTTGGCGCGCAGCTCGTGCACGATGTCCGTGAAGGCCGCCTCGTAGCAGACCTCGATCGGTCGCGGTCGGGGGAAGGGCACCTCCTTGGTCAGCACCAGTCGTCCCGGCCGGGCGCTCATCATGTGGATCCGGTCGGCCAGGAAGGTCGCCTCGCGCAGGTCGTGCGTCACCAGGATCACGGTGAAGCCGATCTTCTGCCAGAGGTCGCGCAACACGCACCACAGCTCCTCGCGCGTGAAGGCGTCGAGGGCCGCGAAAGGCTCGTCGAGCATCAGCAGCGCCGGCGAGTGGATCAGCGCGCGGCACAGCGAGACGCGCTGCTGCATGCCGCCGGACAGCTCCCACGGGAAGCGCTCGGCGAAGCCGTCGAGGCCGACGGTCGCCAGCAGCGCCTTGGCCTCCTCGCGGTAGCGCTCCTTCTCGCGCCGGAAGCGCGAGCGGTGCGGCTGCACGATCTCCAGCGGCAGCAGCACGTTGTCGATCACCTTGCGCCACGGCAGCAGGTTGGGGTTCTGGAACGCCATGCCGGCCATCTTGACCGGGCCGCGCACCGTGTCGCCGGCGATCTGGATCTTGCCGAAGTCGGGCGGCACCAGCCCGGTCACCAGCTTCATCAGCGAGGACTTGCCGCAGCCCGACGGGCCGACCACGGCTGCGAACTCGCCCTTCTGCAGGCTGACGCTGAAGCGGTCGAGCGCATGCACGCCGCCCGACGCCCCCTTGTAGACGAGAGTGACATCGTCGATGTCGACGAACGCCGTCATGTCACGGCGTCCGTCGGCATCGGGCCGCGGGCGCGGCGGGAAGAAGAGAAACGCATGGTGGACTCGATCTCTGGAGTCATTCCGAGGCGCGGGTGGAGCCCGCGAACCCGGAATCCAGACGGGGACTCGGAGCCTGGGGCTGGATTCCGGGTCCGACGCTTTCGCGTCGTCCCGGAATGACGGGCGTCGATGTCACAGTTTTCGGTCGGCCGCGGGGGGCAGGAACTCGGCCGTGAAGACGTCCTCGGCCTTGGGCTTGGCCTTGAACTCGTAGGTGATGCCGATCTGGTCGATCGACTTCGACAGGCGCGCCATGTCGACGTCGCCGAGGCCGTTGGCCTTGACCCACGGCGTGACGAAGTTGTCGCGCAGCGACATCTTCAGGCGCTCGAGCTCGGTCTTCTCGTCGGCCGTCTCGTTGCGCTTCATCACCGACTTGATGGCCGCCTCGGGGTCCTTGATGGTGTCCTGCACGCCCTTGATGGTGGCGCGCACGAAGCCGGCGACGATCTTCGGGTTGGCCTTGGCGAAGTCGGGATTGACCATGATGGCGTTGCCGTAGAGCACCAGCCCGTGGTCGGACATCAGCATCACCTTGATGTCCTCGGGCTTCAGATTCCGCTGCAGCAGGTTGAAGTACATCGAGAACGAGAAGCCCGTGATGGCGTCGACCTTGCCGTCGGCCAGCATCGGCTCGCGCACCGGGAAGCCGATGTTCTCGACCTTCACCTTGGAGTCGTCGATGGCGTTCTCCTTCACGAACGCCTTCCACTGCGCGAAGGCGCCGTCGGCGGCGGGGGCGCCGAGCACCCTGCCTTCGAGATCCTTCGGCTTGGCGATGCCGGTCTTTGTCGTGGTGGCGATGGCGAAGGGCGGCGTGTCGTAGACCATCATCACGGCCTTGACGGCCTTGTCGGGATTCTGGTCGCGGAACTTGACCAGCGAGTTGATGTCGAAGAAGCCGAGCGGATAGGTGCCGGCGGCGACGCGGCTGATGCCGGCGACCGAGCCGGGCCCGGTGTCGATCGTCACGTTGAGGCCTTCGGCCTTGTAGTAGCCCTTGTCGAGGGCGACGAAATACGGCGCCGACGGACCCTCGAACTTCCAGTCGAGCGCGAACTTCACGTCCGTGTCGGCGAACGCCGGCGAGGCGAACGCGAGACCCGCTGCCAGCGCACCGATCGCGAGTAATTTGGTCATTGCAAAACTCCCCTTGGCCATGCCGGGCGTCTGCCCGGGATCAGCAAGCCGCGTGCCACCCGATTCGCCACGCCGGGCCGCAAGTCCGCGGCCGACGGCGTAAACTGCGTGCCCAAAAAATGGGCGGGCGACCTGCGCCTGCTCACGATACCGCCGGGGGCGAAATCCCGAAATCGCAATTCCGCCCACCCGCCCGGGACGGGGTGTCGCGCCCGGCGAGAGGGCGGGGGGTGGCGAGGGACCGGCGAGGAGCCGGCGAGGGGGTGGCGAGGGAGGTGGCGAGGGGGCCGGTCAGCTTCCGCGATAAGTCGAAAAGCTCCACGGCGTGACCAGCAGCGGCACGTGATAGTGGCCCTCGGCCTCGGCGACCGAGAAGCGGATCGGCACGGCGTCCAGGAACGGCGGGTCGGGAAGCGGCACGCCGCGGGCGGAAAAATGCGCCGCGACCTCGAACACGAGCTCGTACGTGCCGATGGGGACGGGTCGTCCGGCGATCAGCGGCTGGTCGGTGCGGCCGTCCCGGTTGGTCACCGCCGTGGCGACGACACGGCGCGCCTCGCCGGGGCCGAGCTCGACCAGGGTCAGCGGAATCCCTTGCGCCGGGGTGCCGCCATGGGTGTCGAGCACATGGGTGGAGAGCCGGCCCGACAGCGGCAACCGGTCGGCCGCTGCCACGCGCTGGTCCAGCCGCAGGGCCGCGATCCGAAACACCTCGTCCAGCGCGGTCTTCTGCTCCGTCGCGGGATCGTTGGCGAGCCGCCGCTCGAACTGCCGGAGGATCGACGCCTTGGTGTGCCGGCGCACGCAGACGATGAACGGAATCCCGTGCTTCTGCCGGTACGCATCGTTGAGCCGGTGGAAGTCGGCGTACTCGCCTTCGGTCAGCCGGTCGAGCCCGGCGCTCGCCTGCTCGGCCGTCGAGGCCGCCGTCAGGGTCTTGGCCCGGGCCGCCTTGCCGGCGAGATCCGGGTGCACCGCCAGCAGCTTGCGTCGGTGGTCCGGGTCCGCCGCACGGACCGCCGCGACCATCGCCTCGAGCAGCGCCGCCAGCGAGCCGAACGGCCGCGCCGGATACACCGCCTCCGCGGCCCACGGCGAATGCTCGAAAATGTCCCCCAGCGCCGCGACGAATTCTTCCGGCGTGGCGCTGTTCAGGGTGTCCAGGGAAAGGGTGGTCATGTCGATCCTGCCCGTCTTTCACCCTCCCGGGAGGGGGAGGGTCGACGCGCGTAGCGCGT
>NZ_NPEX01000405.1 GCF_003258865.1 Rhodoplanes roseus
CGGTAGCCCTTCTTGGCGTGCAGCGCGATGGCGCCGCCGGCGCGCCACACGAAATCGCCCGGATGGGCGGTGACGACCAGACCTGTCTTGCTCATGGAAACCTCTCTCTGATTTGACCTGTCGACCCGCACGGTCGCCGAAGCGAGCGAGCCGGATGTGGGGGCGGGCCGCGAGCTCCGACACTGCCGCACGCCCCCCACCCGCCCGAGCTTCGCTCGGGCACCCTCTTGTTACGACAACAGCCGCAACCCCACGTGAGGAGAGGGCAGCAACACCGGGGGTCCCAGAAACTCTACTGCTTCGGAATGCCCGCCTTCTCGATGACGGCGGACCAGCGCTTGATGTCGCCCGTCAGTCGTTCGGACAGCTCGCCCTGCGTCGAGGCCGAGGCGACGATGCCGAGCTCGAGCAGCTTCCGCTTCACCTCCGGCTCGACCAGCACCTCCTGCAGGCCGGCATTGAGGATACGGACATACTCCTCTGGCGTGCCGGTCTTGGCGAACAGCGCGTTCCACGAGGTCGCGTCGAAACCCGGCACGGTCGCGGCGGCCGGCGGCACGTCGGGCAGCACCGGCGACTGCTGGGCGCCCGAGGTGGCCAGCGCGACGAGGTTCTTGTCCTCCACCGAGCCCTTCAGCGACGCGTAGGAGTCGATGATCAACTGGGCGTCGTTGCGCAGCACCGAGACCAATGCGTCCGGCGTGGTGCGATACACCACGATCTCGGTCTTGATGTCGGCGACGGAGTTGAACAGGACGCCCGACAGGTTCTGGGTCGAGCCGGCGATCACGGTCGCGATGTTGAGCACGCCGGGCCGCGCCTTGGCGTCGGCCACCAGATCGGCGAGCTTGGTGTAGCCGCTCTGCTTGTTGGTCGCGAGGATGAAGTCGAACAGGCCGAGGGTCGAGATCGGTACGAAGCCGTTGACCGGATCGAAGGGGAGCTGCTTGAACAGCCCGACACTGACGGCGGTGCCGTTGGAGAACAGCGCGAGCGTGTAGCCGTCCGGGGCCGAGGAGGCGACCCGGGTGGCGGCGAGCGAGCCGCCGGCACCGGGGGCGTTCTCGATCACGAAGCGGGCGCCGATCTTGTCGCCGAGCCGCTCGGTGACGATGCGCACCGTGATGTCGGCGACGCCGCCGGCGCCGAACGGCACCACCACCTTGATCGGACGGTTCGGGTACTTGGCCTGCGCCCAGGCCGAGGCGGAGACGACGAACGGCGCCGACAGTCCGCCGACGAGGCACCCCGCGGCACCACGCAGCAGCGTGCGACGGCTCGGGGCGCGGGTGAGGTCATGGGTCATGGAAGGTCCTTTCCGTCGTGTGACGGTCAGGCGGCGAAGCCGAACAGGCGGGCCGGATTGTCGACCAGCAGCTTCTGCCGCACGGCTGGATCGGGGGCATAGAGAGGGACGAGATCGACGAGATCGCCGTCGTCGGGCATGGCCGGCACGTTGGGATGCGGCCAGTCGGTGCCCCACAGCAGGCGGTCCGGATCGACCTCGATCAGGCGCTTGGCGAGGGGAACGACGTCGTGATAGGGCGCGCCGGACGAGGAGACGCGCTCGGCGCCGGTCAACTTGATCCAGCACTTCGGGTCGCGCTCGTAACGTGCGACCAGAGCCCGGAAGGCGGCCTGCTCGGGCCCCAGCTTGGCGTCGACGACGCCGATGTGATCGATCACATAGGTGATCGGCAGCGCATCGAGCACGGGCGCGAAGTTGTCGAGATCCTTGGCCGGCAGGTAGAGATCGACGTGCCAGCCGTGCGGCGCGATGCGCTTCACGACGGTCTCGAAGGTGCTCATGTCCGGCCGGCCGCCGAGCCGGGCCAGGAAGGTGAAGCGGCAGCCGACGACGCCGGCGGCAGCGAGCCGGCCGATCTCGGCGTCCGAGAAGCTCGCATCGACATTGGCGATGCCCTTGTAGCGACCGCCGCTCGCCGCGATCGCGTCGGTCACCACCAGATTGTCACGACCGTGCGGCGTGGCGTTCACCAGCACGGCACGTTCGATGCCCATGCGCGCCTGCAGCCACTGCAGCTTGGAGAGCGGCGCGTCCGGCGGCGTGTAGGGACGGTCGGCGACGTAGGGGTATTTCGCGTCGGGTCCGAACACGTGGCAATGGGTATCGCAGGCGAGCGGCGGCAGCTTGAAGGCCGGCGCGTGCGGATCGGGATGGGGCGGCGGGATCGTCGGAATGGCGTTCATGATGGCCTCTCGTGCCTGCGGCAGGACCGGAGGGACGGGGAGGTCCGGCGCAGGGGAACACGGACGGGAGGCCGATCAGGTGTGAACGGCCCGTCCCGCAGCCGGACATTCGCGCCGGAGCAGTGCGCAATCAAATGACATTATTGCGGGCATTCATGAATCTTGTGCATCAGCGGTGGGCAGCGCCGGCCGGGTCGCCGTGCAGTCCCGGAGCACGCGCGAGGGGATCTCCCCACCCCCCCCCTCAGCTCCGGCTCCGTAATGTACGACTGATCAGGCGCAGCAGATCCTCGGCCGCGGGCGACAACGGCAGACCCCGCTTCACCACGACGCCGAGAGCGCGGGTGACGCTGGGGTTGCGCAGCGCCACCGTGGCGACGCCGGTCTTGCCGCTCGCCTCGACGGCCAAGCGGGGGACCACGGCGAGGCCGACGCCGGCGCTCACCAGGCTCACCGCCGTGGAGAGATGCTGCACCTCGAAGCGCCACGTCAGCGATTCTCGCCGCGGTCCCAGCGCGTCGTCGATGAGGACGCGGTTGCCGGTCTGCGGGCTGACGCGCACCAGCGGCTGGCCCTCGAGATCCGCCCAGGTGATGGCCTTGCGCGCCGCGAAGGTGTGCTCCGCCGGGCAGACCAGCACGAAAGGCTCCTTCAGCAACTCGGTGATCTCCAGGTCCCAGCGGTTCACCGACACGATGGTGATGCCGAACTCGGCGCGGCCCGACTGCACGTGATCGGCGATCTCGCTCGCCGAGTTGTCGAACACCTGAACGTCGAGCCCGGGATAGAGCAGCATGAACTCGGCGAGGACGCGCGGGATGTAGCGGGTCGAGATGGTCGGCAGGCAGCCGATCGCGAGGCGCTCCTGCTGGGCGCGGCCCTGCCGCCGCAGATCCTCGAACGAGCGAACCGCCTCGTCGAGGATCCGGCGCGCCTTCGGCAGCAGGTCGAGGCCAGCCGGCGTCAGCGCCACGTGGCGGGTCGTCCGCACCAGGAGCTTGACGCCGAGGTCGTCCTCGAGCTTGCGCATCCGGTGGCTCAGCGCCGTCTGCGACAGATTGAGGTTCGCGGCAGCGCGATGGAAGCTGCCACGCTCGGCGATGCTGAGAAACGCCTCCAGTCCGAGAAAATCGATACGCACGACGAATCCCCGACAACAGTCGCGGCATCTTAGCGGGGCCGGCGGCACGCCGATACGGGCGCGGCCGGACCATTCGCCGCGCTTGGTCCGCCGCCGGGGACCAATGCCGACCGATGCGGACAATTTTAGCGAACGGGGCGACGGCGCCTTCGGCATGCCGACGAATACGCCGGCCGGCAGCGCGGATTCTTACCCGGCCGGAGAGGATCCGACCCGCAGGATCGCCCCACCAGGTCGTGCGTGAGGGGCAGCATCGTGAGCCGAGCGTCCGTGTCGTCGCTGCCGGATCGGTCCGATCCGGGCTATGCCTATTCGGTGAGGGCCGCTGGACCGCTCGCGGGCCGCACCTATCTGGTCGCCGCGTGGGACGGCGAGACCGGCGCGCTGATCGGCCGCTGCGAGATCCCGGGCGCGGCCGGCGCACCGCCCGCCCTGACGCCGCACGATCTGCTGGACCGGATGGGCGGACGCTATCGGCTGGAGGCCGTGCGGGTCGACCACGCGCTCGACCGTCTGTCGGCGGTGACGCGCCGGATCGCGCGCGTCTGCGCCCGCCGCGAGCGGATCGCGCGGCGGCGGTGGCGGCGCGGACAACGCGCACGAACTGACCATCGTTGCCGTCGGTGGAAGCATCGGGCGATTTGCTCGCATTCGCTTCCTTAA
>NZ_NPEX01000406.1 GCF_003258865.1 Rhodoplanes roseus
CAAGCAGGACGCGACGCTCGCCCCGTCGGTGCGGCGCCTCGAGGCCGAGAGCGGCGTTCAGGCGGCCGGCGTCGACGGCAGCGGCAAGGACGGCCGGGTGACCAAGGGCGACATGCTGGCCGCGATCGAGCGCGCCGCCGCGGCGCCGACCCCGGTGCCGCAGCCCGCCTCCGCCGTGCAGGTGCGGGCCCCGTCGCCCGCCGACGACGCCGCGCGTGAAGAGCGCGTGCGCATGACCAAGCTGCGCCAGACCATCGCGCGCCGCCTGAAGGACGCGCAGAACACCGCCGCCATGCTGACGACCTTCAACGAGGTCGACATGACGGCCGTGATCGCGATGCGCAACCAGTACAAGGATCTGTTCGAGAAGAAGCACCGCGTGAAGCTCGGCTTCATGGGCTTCTTCACGCGCGCCTGCGTGCAGGCGCTGCGCGAGGTCCCGGCCGTCAACGCCGAGATCGACGGCTCCGACCTGATCTACAAGAACTTCTATCACATCGGCGTCGCCGTCGGCACCGAGCGCGGTCTCGTCGTGCCGGTGGTGCGCGACGCCCAGAGCAAGACGCTCGCCGAGATCGAGAAGACGATCGCCGATTTCGGCCGCCGCGCCCGCGACGGCCAGCTCAAGATCGAGGAGATGCAGGGCGGCACCTTCACGATCTCCAACGGCGGCGTCTACGGCTCGCTGATGTCGACCCCGATCCTCAACGCGCCGCAGTCCGGCATCCTCGGGATGCACAAGACCCAGGAGCGGCCCGTCGCGATCGGCGGCAAGGTCGAGATTCGCCCGATGATGTATCTGGCGCTCAGCTACGACCACCGCGTCGTCGACGGCAAGGAGGCCGTGACGTTCCTGGTCCGCGTCAAGGAGTGCCTGGAGGACCCGGCACGGCTCGTGCTCGACCTGTGAGGCACGACACCTCGATGCACGCAGCGGTCGTGCCTGCCGCGGGTTCGTGGTATGAGATCGCTGCGGCACCCGGGGCCACGGAGGTGGGCATGACCGACAACGTGGATTTGCGTTTTCTCGGCGAGCAGATTCGGCAGATGCAGTCTGATCTGCGTCAGGTGCGCTCGGACCAGCTCCGAGTCGAGAGCGAGCAGGTCCTGATGCAGGACCGGCTGGCGCGAGTCGAAACCAAGTTGGACGTGGTCGGCGCCAAGGTCGAAGCGCTCGACGGCAAGGCGGATTACCACGGCCTTCGCCTCGACCGCCTCGACGTCCGGGTGGATCACCTCGAGACCAAGGTCGACAACGGCTTCCGCGCTGTCGATGCCCGCTTCGACCAGGTGTTCCAGACGCTCGCCACCAACACGCAGATGCTGCTGGAAGCCATCAAGGGCCGACCGCAGAGCTGAGCCGGCCGCCGCCGGGGCAGCCACCGAATCGCCGGCATCGGGCGTCACGGCTGGGCGCCAGGTTTCGACGCCCGAGAGCATGCAATGTCCCACACGGCCGAGTTCCTCTCCCTCATGGCGGTGTTCCTGGTGGCGGCGGTGACGCCGGGCGCCGACTTCGCCTGCGTGATGCGCGAGAGCGTCGTGCACGGCCGCCGCGCCGGCATTCTGGCCGCGATCGGCGTCGGCTCGGCCATTCTGGTTCATGCCGGCTACACGGTGCTGGGCATCGGGCTGATCGTCGCGCATTCGGTCGTCGCCTTCACGATCGTGAAATGGGCCGGCGCCGCCTATCTGATCTGGCTCGGCATCAAGAGCTTTCGCGCACCCGCGCCGTCGCTGCCGGAGCCCGGGACGCATGATCCGGCGGCACGTCCGCTGCATCGCTCGCTCACGATCGGCGCGCTGACCAATCTGCTCAATCCCAAGGCGACGCTGTTCTTCGTGTCGCTGTTCTCCACCATCGTGTCGCCGACGACGCCGCTCGCCCTGCAGTTCGGCTACGGCGTGGCGATGGCGCTGGTGCTGGCGGCGTGGTTCACCATCGTGGCCGTCTGCCTCACCACCGGCGCGGCGCGCGCGGCCTTCGCGCGGGCGGGTCGCTGGTTCAATCGCGCCACCGGTCTGGTGCTGATCGGGCTCGGCCTGCGCGTCGCGCTGCAACGGAGTCATTGAGCATGGCGTCGAACGTTCCGGCCGAGATGCTGCTGCTGGCCGCCAGCGTCGTTCTGCTGGTGGTGCAGATCTTCATCCAGTCCGGCACCATGACCAAGGAGCTCGGCGGCGACTGGAACGCCGGCCCGCGCGACGACGGCAGGAAGCCCACCGGCGCGGTCGCGGGCCGCGCCGAGCGGGCGCTGAAGAACTATCTCGAGACCTTCCCGGCCTTCGTCGGCCTGGCGCTGGCGCTCGCCGTCACGGGCCGCACCGGCGGGCTCGGCCTCATCGGCGCGCATCTGTGGTTCTGGGCCCGCCTGGTCTATCTGCCGCTCTATCTGGTCGGCGTGCCGAAGGTGCGCTCGGCCGTCTGGCTCGTCGCGCTGATCGGCCTCGGCCTGATGCTCGCCGCTCTCGTCCTCTGATTGATCCTCTGGTCCCTTGCCCGAACGGAAACTTGCGATGTCCTCCTATGATCTCGTCGTCATCGGCACCGGCCCCGGCGGCTATGTCTGCGCCATCCGGGCGGCTCAGCTCGGACTGAAGACCGCCGTCGTCGAGAAGCGCAAGACGCTGGGCGGCACCTGCCTGAACATCGGCTGCATTCCGTCGAAGGCGCTGCTGCACGCCTCCGAGCTGTTCGACGAGGCGGGCCACGCCTTCGAGGGCATGGGCATCAAGGTCGGCAAGCCGAAGCTCGATCTCGCCGCCATGATGGCGTTCAAGGACGAGGGCGTCGACGGCAACGTCAAGGGCGTCGATTATCTGATGAAGAAGAACAAGATCGACGTTCATGTCGGCACCGGCCGCATCACGGCGCCCGGCAAGATCGAGGTGACGGGCGAGGCCGGCACCACGATGCTGGAGACCAAGTCGATCGTCATCGCCACCGGCTCCGAGGTCGCGCCGCTCAAGGGCGTCGAGATCGACGAGCAGCGGATCGTCTCGTCCACGGGCGCGCTGTCGCTGCCCAAGGTGCCCAAGAAGCTGCTGGTCGTCGGCGCCGGCGTCATCGGCCTGGAGCTCGGCTCGGTGTGGCGCCGCCTCGGCGCCGAGGTCGAGGTCGTCGAGTTTTTGGACCGCATCGTCCCGGGCATCGACCTCGAGGTGGCGAAGCAGTTCCAGCGCATCCTCCAGAAGCAGGGCTTCTCGTTCCGCCTCGCGACCAAGGTGACGGGCATCGACACGTCGGGCGCCCGCCTGAAGGCCACCGTCGAGCCGGCCGCCGGCGGCGAGGCGGCGACGATCGAGTGCGACGTCGCGCTGATCGCCATCGGCCGCGTGCCCTACACCCAGGGCCTCGGGCTCGACACGGCCGGGGTCGCGCTCGACCCGCGCGGCCGCGTGATCACGGACGCGCATTTCGCCACCAACGTGCCGGGCATCTACGCCATCGGCGACGTGATCGCCGGCCCGATGCTGGCCCACAAGGCCGAGGACGAGGGCGTCGCGGTCGCCGAGATTCTGGCCGGCAAGGCCGGCCACGTGAACTACGACGTGATTCCGGGCGTCGTCTACACGGCGCCGGAGCTCGCCTCGGTCGGCAAGACCGAGGAGGAGCTGAAGGCCGCCGGCATCGCCTACAACGTCGGGAAATTCCCGTTCACGGCGAACGGCCGCGCCAAGGTGAACCGCCAGACCGACGGCTTCGTGAAGATCCTGGCCGACGCCAAGACGGACCGGGTGCTCGGCGTCCACATCCTCGGCGCCGACGCCGGCAACATGATCGCCGAAGCCGCGGTGGCGATGGAGTTCGGCGCCTCCTCCGAAGACATCGCCCGCACCTGCCACGCCCACCCGACCCTCCCCGAAGCCGTCAAGGAAGCCGCCCTCGCGGTGGAGAAGCGGGCGATTCACATGTGAGGGGGTGGCCGCGGGCACAGCCTGCGACCTCGTCCTGAGGAGCCCGCGCAGCGGGCGTCTCGAAGGACGTGGCCGCGGCGGTGCGGCATGATC
>NZ_NPEX01000407.1 GCF_003258865.1 Rhodoplanes roseus
CCCGGCTCTGCGGCGCATCAGGCCTGCGGCCTGACGCGCCTTGTCCGGGGCACGCGGCCGAGAGTCTGGAGAACTGCCTCATCCATGACGAATACAGCCGCCCCGCATTGCGCTGCGCTCCTGCGGGCTACGACGTTGTCCGGGCTGCCTACCCCTTCGGGAACTCGAGGCCCATCTCGCGGTAGCGCTCGGGGTCGTCGGACCAGTTCTCGCGCACCTTCACGAACAGGAAGAGGTGGACCTTCTGGTCGATGAGCTTGGCCAGCTCCTCGCGCGAATCCGTGCCGATCGACTTGATGGTGTGGCCGCCCTTGCCGAGCACGATCTTCCGCTGGCTCTCGCGCTCGACGAAGATGGTCTGCTCGATGCGCACCGAGCCGTCCTGCTGCTCGGTCCACGAGTCGGTCTCGACGGTCGAGCGGTAGGGCAGCTCCTGGTGCAGCTTGAGAAACAGCTTCTCCCGGGTGATCTCGGCCGCCAGGCTGCGCATCGGCGCGTCCGACATCTGGTCCTCGGGATAGAGCCACGGCCCCAGCGGCACCTTGGTGGCCAGCGTCTCGGCGAGATCCGGCACGCCGCTGCCGCTCATCGCCGAGATCATGAAGGTGTCGGTGAAGGGCACGCGGTCGTTGGCGGCCTGCGCCAGGGCGAGCAGCGCCGGCTTGGCGACGAGGTCGACCTTGTTGATCACCAGCGTCTTGGGCTGCCGCACCTCCTTGAGCTTGTCGAGGATGGCGGAGGTCTCCTCGTCGAGGCCGCGCTTGGCGTCGATCACCAGCACGGCGAGGTCCGCGTCCTTGGTGCCCGACCAGGCGGTCGTCACCATGGCGCGCTCCAGCCGGCGGCGCGGCAGGAAGATGCCGGGCGTGTCGACGAAGATCAGCTGTGAGGCGCCGAACACGGCGATGCCGCGCACCAGCGTGCGGGTGGTCTGCACCTTGGGGCTGACGATCGTGACCTTGCTGCCGACCAGGGCGTTGACCAGGGTCGACTTGCCGACATTGGGCGCGCCGATCACGGCGACGAAGCCGCAGCGCGTCGGTCGGTCGGCCTCGTCGGCGGCGGGGGGCGTCTCGGAATCGGTCATCGGATCTCGCGTGGAAGAGTCGGATCAGGCCTCGGCGGGGGCCGCCGTCTGGACGCCCTCGCGGCCCAGGAAGGCTGCGGCGGCCGCCTGCTCGGCCGCCCGCTTGGAGCGGCCGACGCCTTCGGCCGACGGCAGGTCGGGCAGTTCGACGACCACGCGGAACTCGGGGTCGTGGTGCGGGCCGGTGCGTTCGACCTCGCGATAGTTCGGGGTCGGCAGCCCCCGGCCCTGCGCCCATTCCTGCAGGATCGTCTTCGAATCGCGCAGCGGCCGCTTCGGCTTGCGCATGCGCTCGCCCCACAGCGCCTCGATCATGGCGGCGGCGGGCGGATAGCCGCCGTCGACGAAGACGGCGCCGATCAGCGCCTCGCAGACGTCGGCGAGAATCGCGATGCGCCGGCGCCCGCCGGAGTTCGCCTCGGAGACGCCGAGCTTGATGGCGGGGCCGAGATCGAGGGCGCGGGCGACGTCGGCGCAGGTCTCACGACGGACCAGATCGGCGAGCCGTCGCGACAGCTCGCCCTCCTCGGCCCGCGGGAAGGCGCGGAACAGCATGTCCGAGACGACCAGGCCGAGCACGTGGTCGCCCAGAAACTCGAGGCGCTGATAGCTCACCGTCCGGTTCTTGCCGGACAGGGCGGAGATGTGGGTCAGCGCCGTCTCCAGCAGCGTCTTGTCGTCGAAGGCGTAGCCGATCCGGGCTTCCAGCTCTTGCCTGCCCTTGCTCCGCGCGCTCATCTGACCAGCGTCAGCAACCGTCCCCATCGCACTGCCCAGGGCCATGCCCAGACGTGCCACGCCGGCACGCCGTCGCCCACCGAGAAAAAGATGACCTGGGCGCGTCCGATGATGTTGTCGAACGGCACGTACCCGACCTGGCTCAGCACGCGGCTGTCGGTCGAGTTGTCGCGATTGTCGCCCATCATGAAGTAGTTGCCGGCCGGCACCTCGTACACCGGGGTGTTGTCGAGGAAGCCGTTGTCCTGCAGGTCGAGCGTCTCGTAGGAGACGCCGTTCGGCAGGGTCTCCTTCCAGCGCCGGACCCGCACGGTGCGGCCGCCCTCCTCGTCGACATAGTCGGAGGCGCGCTCGCGCTTCACCGGCTGGCCGTTGATGTGCAGGAGGCCGCCGACCATCTGGATGCGGTCGCCCGGCAGGCCGATCACCCGCTTGATGTAGTCGGTCGAGTCGTCCTTCGGCAGCCGGAAGACGACCACGTCGCCCCGCGTCGGCTCGGAGCCCATGATGCGGCCGTTGAACAGCGGCAGCGACAGCGGGAACGAATAGCGGCTGTATCCGTAGGAGTATTTCGAGACGAACAGGTAGTCGCCGATGAGGAGCGTCGCCATCATCGAGCCGGACGGGATGTTGAACGGCTGGAACAGGAAGGTCCGGATGACCAAGGCGATGATCAGCGCGTGAAAGATGACGCGGGCGGTTTCGAGGATCCCGCCTTCCTTCTTCTTCTCTTGGCGCTTCTCTTGGCTGTCGTACACGCTCAATGGCCTCTCGTTGTTCGCCTGCAGTCATCGTCTTGCCGAAGCGGCGGGCCACGGCGGCCGGGACAGGACGGTCGACGTTCGGCGGGATACCCGTCCACGAGCCTGGGCGCGAAGTCAGCGACGATGAAACCGGCGCGGTGGCGTTCTGGTTCTAGCGGCTAGAGGGGACCGGCGCAATTCACGCGCCGGTCTCTCCCCCGCCGGATCGTGGTACCGCCGAGATGACCACGAAGGCCTGGGCGAGCGGATATTCGTCGGTGAGGGCGAGGTCGATCTGGACGTCGTGGCCGGCCGGCGTGATGGCGGCGAGCCGCACCGCCGCCCCGCCGGTGAGCTTGAGGGTCGGCTTGCCGGACGGCAGGTTGATCACCCCGAGGTCGCGGAAGAACACGCCCTTGCGAAAGCCGGTGCCGAGCGCCTTGGCGCAGGCCTCCTTGGCGGCGAAGCGCTTGGCGTAGGTCTCGGCGCGGTTCTTGCGGCGCTCCGCCAAGGCCCGCTCGACCGGGGTGAAGCAGCGGGCGACGAAGCGGTCGCCGTGCCGGCCGAGCGCCTTCTCGATGCGTCGGATATCGCAGAGGTCGGTGCCGATGCCGATGATCACGCGCGTGCCTCTAGTTGCGGGCCGGGGCGCCGCCGCGGCCGCGCTTCATCGCCGCCAGCATGCGCCGGATCGCCCCCTCCAGGCCGTCGAACACCGATTCGGCGACCAGCCAATGGCCGATGTTCAGCTCCACCACCTCGGGCAGCGCCGCGATCGTCTCGGCGGTCAGCGGGTCGAGGCCGTGGCCGGCATGCACCTCGAGGCCGCGCGCCCGCGCCCCGCGCGCGGCCTGCACGATGCGGTCGAGTTCGGCCCGGGCCGCCGCCGCCTCGCCGGCCGCGATCGCCTCGCACCAGGCGCCGGTGTGCAGCTCGACCACCGGGGCGCCGACCGCGACGGCGGCATCGAGCTGGACCGGATCGGGCGCGACGAACAGCGAGACCCTAATGCCGGCGGCGCAAAGCGCCTTCACGCGGGGCTCCAGCTCGGCCCGCTGGCCGGCGGCGTCGAGCCCGCCCTCGGTGGTGCGCTCCTCGCGCCGCTCCGGCACCAGGCAGGTCGCGTGCGGCTTCAGGCGCAGCGCGATCTCGACCATCTCCGAGGTCGCCGCCATCTCCATGTTGAGCGGCACGGTCAGGTGGCGCTTCAGCCGCTCCATGTCGTCGTCGCGGATGTGGCGCCGGTCCTCGCGCAGATGCGCCGTGATCCCGTTCGCCCCGGCCGCGACGGCGATCTCGGCCGCCCGCAGCGGATCGGGATGCCGCCCGCCGCGGGCATTCCGCAGGGTCGCGACGTGATCGACATTGACGCCGAGGCGCAGGGGGGAAGCAGTCACTGAAAAGCTCCAG
>NZ_NPEX01000408.1:0-2789 GCF_003258865.1 Rhodoplanes roseus
CACTGCAGAGGAAACTGAACACACCCCCCAGGGCATCCCCCTGTCATGTCGTTCTACAAGAACAAGTCGAACTATCGTTGGGTCATCCTGATCGCGTGCATGCTGGTCTACTGCACGTCGCAGCTCGTGCGCTGGAACTACGCCTCCATCACCAAGTACCTGATGGAGGATCTGAATATCGGCAAGCCCGAGCTCGGGCTCCTCGGCTCCGCCTTCTTCTACGCCTATGCGATCGCCCAGATCCCGTGGGGCACGGCCGCCGACGTGTGGGGCAGCCGCCGCGTCATCCCGGTCGGCATCGGCATTCTGGCCCTCTTCCTGGCCGGCTTCGCGTTCAGCGGCACGTTCACGGAAGCGCTGATCTGGCGGGCCGCGATGGGCGTGGTCGCCGCCGCCGGCTACGTGCCGATCACGTCGGCACTGGCGAAATGGTTCTCCATCAAGGAGCGCGGCTTCGCCATGGAGATGTATTCCGGGCCGGGCGGCGGCCTCGGCGAGGTGATGACCTTCCTGCTGATCCCGGTGTTCGCCGTCGTGCTGGCGCATGGCGGACTGTTCGGCGTCACCGGCTGGCGGGCCTCCACCATCCTGATGGCGATCGTCGTCTTCGTGATCGCCATGATCGCGCTCCTGCTCCTGCGCGCCTCGCCCACCGAGATGGGCCTGCCCTCGATCGAGAAGCAGGAGGACAAGGAGGAGCACCAGCAGCTCTCCTATCGACAGACCCTCGGCGTCATCGCCAAGGACCCGGCCCTGTGGATCATGTCGCTGGTGTGGTCGGCCTACATGGTCGCCACCCGGCTGGTGCCCGGCTGGCTGCCGCTCTACGCCACCGACTTCTACATCCAGGAGGCCGGCATGTCGAAGGAGGCGGCCATCATCGCGGGCGGCGGCATGGCGTCGGTCTACGTGATCGGCCGCGTCGTCGGCACGCCCGGCGTCGGCTGGATCTCCGACAAGCTGCTCAAGCACGGAATCCCGCGGGCCGTCGTGATCGGGGCCGGCCTGGTGCTGATCGGCCTCACCTTCTTCCTGTTCACCCGGCACATCCCGAACACCTTCTCGCTGGCGGCGCTCGCCTTCTTCGCCGGCGTGGTGATCAACATCTTCCCGCTGATCAACGCCTCGGCCGCCGAGATCTGGTCGGTCCGCTCGGCCGGCTTCACCATGGGCATCATCAACATGGTGGGCCAGTTCGCCGGCGCCGTCGCGCTGTCGGTGTCGGGCTTCATGGCGGCGAAGTTCTCGTATGCCGGAGGCGCCTTCTACACCGAGTTCGTCGGCATCTGGTATCTGGGCATCATCACCAGCTTTCTCGGAGCGCTGGCGACCCTCTACATGATCGTCCGCGAGCGCCGCGCCGTGCTGGCCAAGATCGCCAAGCTGGCCTGACGCCGAGGCGACGGCGAGACGATCCCGACGGGGCGCCACGGCGCCCCGTTTTTTTGCCGGTCGGCAGCACGACGATGCCGGTCGGACGGAACAGACTTCGGAGACATCCCGGTGAAGTGATGTGACGAAGCGCGGAATTCACCCCGGGGATCACGCCACCCGGCGGGGCGTGATCTCCGAATAGTCGTGCGCGGCCTCGGCCTTCGAGAGGTCGTGGGCCGTCTGCAGGTTGATCCAGAAGCGCGGATCCGTTCCGAAGTAGCGCGCCAGTCGCAGCGCCGTGTCGGCGGTGACGTCGCGCTCCCCGCGAACGATGTCGCTGATCCGGTTGGCGGGCACACCGAGCGCCGCCGCGAGCGCACGCGCACTCAGGCCGAGAGGCACCAGGAAGTCCTCCTTCAGCACCTCGCCCGGATGTGTTCGCACGCGAGGCATCGCGCCCTCCTCAATGGGTAGTCGACGATGACGACGTCGAACGGCCCATCCGCCGACCAGCGGAAGCAGATCCGCCACTGGTCGTTGATCCGGAAGCTGTACTGGCCCTTCCGAGCGCCCTTCAGCGCCTCCAGCCGGTTTCCCGGCGGAGCCCGCAGGTCGGAGAGCCGAACAGC
Source organism: Rhodoplanes roseus (assembly GCF_003258865.1). Taxonomy (GTDB): domain Bacteria; phylum Pseudomonadota; class Alphaproteobacteria; order Rhizobiales; family Xanthobacteraceae; genus Rhodoplanes; species Rhodoplanes roseus. Next base: position 2,004 of record NZ_NPEX01000408.1, read on the forward strand.
GGCATCGAGATGGTCGAGCTTGCGGACGGCCACGGATTTGAACGCCTGCCAGCGGGCCGGACAGACGTCCTCACGAACAGCCGTTCGGTCTCGGCGTCGCCGAAGCTCCGGATCATGTCGTAGTATATGATACGTTCCACGTATCGGCGAGATCGGGCGCCCCGGAGCCGGCCCGCCGGGGGCGGATTGCAGCCTTCGTTAAGCACGCGAGGGGGTTTTCCGGCCTGGGGACGGCTGTGCACCGACCGGCGGGAGTATCCTGGGTCGAGTCGGATCCGACAATGGAGGTCGTCATGCGGGTCGGAACCCTGCTTTTCGCGAGTCTGCTGGGGCTCGCCGCCGGCACGGCGGCGCTGGCCGACACCGGGTATCCGGTCTCGGGGCGCTGGACCTACCAGGACGCCAAGGCGGACGGTCCGTCGCCGACCTGCGGCGGGCGGGTGATGACATTCACCGGCATGCAGCGGTTCGACACCGGCGGCGGCGTTTCGCAGTACCGCAACGTCCGGACCGAGAAGACGGACGCGACCACCTACCGGATCGTCGACGAGTTCTTCAACGTGATGATCCGCGGCAAGGCCGGCCTGACGCTGCAGATCCGCGATCCCGATCATATCGCGATCCTGCTCGACACCGGCGAGGGGTTCATGCTGCGTCGCTGCGGCAACGGCCAATCCGGAGCCGACCAAGCGAGCGAGTGAGCGAGCCGGCACGGGACCGCGCTCACCGCCGGAGCACACCGCAGAATCGAAACGGCGGAATCGAAACGGCCGAATCGAAACGGCC
>NZ_NPEX01000408.1:2799-3977 GCF_003258865.1 Rhodoplanes roseus
GCCGCGGGTCGCCCCGCGGCCGTTCGACAGGATCGTGTGAGTCGGGCCGTCAGCCCGCCTGCTGGATCGCCGAGAGCAGCCAGGAGCCGCCGCGGCTGCGCCGGAACGTCCACAGCTCCGTCACGGTGTCGCGACCCTCGCCGCCCGACACCACCTTACCGGTGCCGCGATCGACCATCCGGTCGACCAGCGAGTAGCGCATCGCCACGGTGGCGTAGTCGCTGTCGCCCTCGCGCCACGCCTCGGCCAGGTCGCCCTGCTCCAGCTTCACGTCGGCGATCTCGTTGATCACGCCGCGGCCGGCGTTCTCGGCGAACTGCTCCGAGAAGTAGGACAGCATCTCGGGCGTGACGCGGGTGCGCAGCGCCGTGAGGTCCTCCTTGGCATAGGCGCCCTGGACGTCGCCGAGCAGGTGCTCGAAGGCGTCGTAATCCGCCGGACCGATGCCGATGTCGTCCGACGGCTCCGCCGGCGCGGCACCGGCACCCCGGCCGAGGCCGCCACCGAGCCCGAGCGGCATGCCGAGGCCGTTGCGCGGCGGCGCGCCGTCGTTGACGTCGCGGAACTGCGGGCCGCTGGCCATCGCGGGCTGCTGGGCCCGCCGGCCCTGCCACATGCGCCACAGGAACATGCCGAGAAAGGCGACGAGGCCGATCTGCAGCAGCAGGCCGAGCATCGAGGCGAAGCCGCCGAGGCCGCCCATGAAGCCGTGGCCGGACAGCATGCCGATCAGGCCGGCGCCAAGGAAACCCGCCGCGAGGCCGCCCAGGAGGCCGCCGCCGAAGCCGCCGAACATGCCGCCGGGGCGGGCCATTCCGGTGGTGGCGGGGCCCGCGGCATTCGGCCGCGCGGGCTGGGTCATCGAGCGTTCCATCGGCGCGGCGCTCGGGGCGGTGCGGGTCTGGGCCGGAGCCGAGAAGGTCCGGCCGCCGCGGCTGCCGAAGCTCGAACCACCACCGGCGCGCGACCAGGCAACATCGCCGGCCACCAGGATCAGGGCGGAAGCCACGGCCAGGGAAAGAAAAATCGGGCGCGTGCGCGAACCGAACATGAGCGTCCTCCAAAGCGCCTGCACAAGACAGGTGCGTTACGCTGTCTTATATCGGCGCTGTCGCACCGGGGGGGAAGTGGCGCTTTGTCGCTGGCGCCGCCTGGCGACCCGTCGCCGGCCCGGCGTC
>NZ_NPEX01000040.1 GCF_003258865.1 Rhodoplanes roseus
GCCGGGAGCCCGGCGGCCGGGAGCCCGCTGGCGGACGCCGATGCCGCGGCACCCGTCCGGTAGGCGTTCGGCGCAGCAGCCCCGCGGCCGGCGCCCGGGGTCCGGCCGCCCTCTCCGCCGACCCACAGCGCTCCCTTGCCAAGCCTCACGCATCCCAGTATCAGGGAGCCGCGTCGCCGCAATAGCTCAGCTGGTAGAGCACATCATTCGTAATGATGGGGTCGGGGGTTCGAATCCCTCTTGCGGCACCAGAACGCTGGTTTCGCGGGGCCGGGCCGGATGCTCGCAGCCCGGGCCAGTTTCGGGCGCCGATCCACTCGCGTCGGACCTGCCCTTTCTCCGTTCACGACCTTACCTTGCGGATCCATCACCCGCGCGGCGGCGGCTCGTCGAAGCAGCAGAACGTGTTCTTTCCGGCGGCCTTGGCGCGGTAGAGAGCCCGATCGGCACGGGTCAGGAGATCGTCCGGGTGCAATCCATCGTCCGGCGCACAGGCGATGCCGATGCTGAGCCCGACCAGAATGTCCGTGTCGCCGTACCGGAACGGCCTCTCCGCCACGGCGATCAGGCGCTGCGCCACATCGGTCGCCCCGGCCCGGTTCACCCTCAGGATGAAGGCGAACTCGTCGCCGCCGAGGCGCGCGACGGTGTCGTCGGTCCGCAGCACCGACCGGACGCGCGTCGCCATCTCGCGGAGGACGGCGTCGCCCGCCTGATGTCCGAGGCTGTCGTTCACCGGCTTGAAGCCGTCGATGTCCATGTAGAGGACGGCGAAGCAGCAGCCGGTGCGCCGTGTCTGGTCGACCGCGTCGAGCAGGCGCTGGGCGAACAGCATCCGGTTCGGCAGGCCGGTGAGCTCGTCGGAGGTGGCGAGCCGCGCCAGCCGCGCTTCCAGCTCCTTGCGCCGGCCGATGTCGCGGACCGATGCGACATACCCGTTCGGCTGTCCGGTCTCGGTGTCGTAGGTGAGCCGGAGCGACGCCTCCATCCACACCCACGAGCCGTCCCGGTGACGCTGGCGCTGCTCGCTGACGGCGACGTCCAGGCGTCCGGCACGAACATCGTTCATGAGAGACCAGAAGGCCGGCAGGTCGTCCGGGTGGGTCAGCTCGACCGCCTTGCGCCCGACGAGGTCCCCCGGGTCGTAACCGAGGAGCGCCTTCACCGAGGGCGACACGTAGAGCCGGACCCCCTCGAGATCACCGCGGACGATGGTGTCGGTCGAGGTTTCGGCGAGCAGGCGGAACTCGGCCTCCCGGTCCGCCGCCGCCCGTGCGGCTTTCACCAGGCTCACCTGCTGCCCGGCGATCGTCCCGAGGTCTTCCAGTCGCTGGAAACCGTCGAGCGACGCGGCGCGAGCGCGCGTATCGAAGAGGGAGAGCCGGCCGATCCCGGCCGGACCGAACGGCATGCTGGCGATGAAGCGCAGCTTCGGTGCTCCCGTCACGTAGGAACGCCCGGCCCACGCCGCATCATCCAGGGTGTCCTCGACCCACAGCATCGGCCCTGCGATGCCCAGGTGTCCGGCCGCGGAGGTCGCGAACGCCCATGCCTCCCGATCTTCGGAGGCGGCGAGGTCGATGCAACCGAACGGGTCGCTGCCGATGCACACGGCGGCCGCCGGAACGTCGAACACGGCGCGGGCGATTCGACAGAACGTTTGGAAGTGAAGCGCTGACAGGGACGTCGTCGAGTCTCGACCGGTGCCCACTCCTGGAAGGTCCGATCCGCGCGTCGCTGGGACTTCCATAGGCTCTCGACTGACTTGGGGCGCGCCGCGAGGTCTTCGACCTTCATCGCATCCTGAACAAATGAACGTCTTTCCCTTATGTTTGGTTGAGACCTGCCGGCGCGGGAGCATTTTTTCGGCGCAGCCGCACGCGCCGGGTCGCACCTTCAATCCTGCGTCGGTCAACCAAACGACCTCCGCGCGGGGCTGCGGGCGTCTCCCTGAACCGGCCCCGCGCCGGCGGCGACCCAATGCGGGGACCTGCTACCACTTCCCGAAAAGATCGTTCATGAAGGGACACGGTCCGACATGGTCCATGTCGGCCGACCCACGACGGCGGAGCCAGGAATGCGTGCGGACTTGACCACCAGCGCGGGCGTGAAGTGCCCGTCCTATGTCGACAGCATCCTGTTCCAGGCGAAATGGGACGCCCATCGGCCGGCGATCGGCACCGAGGCGGGGGTGCTGACCTACGGCCAGCTGGCGGAGGCGATCCTGGCGGCGGCAGCGCGCTGTGCGCAGGCCGGCCTGCAGGCCGGGACCGTGGTCGGCCTGGTCGTCAAGGACCCGGTCTGGCACGTCTGCCTGATCTGCGCGCTGCATCGGCTGGGCGTGATCAGCGCTTCGATCGAGGCGGCGGAGGGCGGCCTGCCGCTCGGCTTCGCCGCCATCCTGTACGACAAGGTCCGCCCGGCCGGCTTCATCGGCGCCGCCATCCAGGTCGATCCGGGCTGGTTCGCGGCGCAGCCGACCCAGACCGCGGCGCCGGCCGTGCCGTTCGGGGCGCGCGACGTCTGCCGCGTCGCCCTGTCGTCCGGCACCACGGGCGAGCCGAAGCCGATCGCCATGAGCCCCGAGATCCTGTGGGACCGCTTCACCACCTACACGATGCGGGGCGGCTTCGCGGCGGCGCAGCGCATCTTCTGCGGCCCGACGCTGCGCTCGCATTTCGCCTTCGCGGTCGCCTTCACGGCGCTCTCCTACGGCAAGATGGTCGCCTTCGCCGACAACGCCGCCACCGCGACCCCGGTGATGAGCTTCTACGGCATCGACCTCGCGGTCCTCTCGGTGCAGCAGCTCGGCGACATCACCGACATGCAGGAGCGCAGCTTCGGCGGGCTCGGCTCGCTGCGCGAGATCCAGGCCGGCGGCTCGACCATCTCGGAGGCGCTCCTCAACCGGGTGCGGGCCTTCCTGCCGGTGCCGATCCTCAACACCTATGCCTCGACCGAGGCCGGCACGGCGGCGCTCGGCGCGGTCGAGAAGCTCGGCCTCCTGCGCGGCGAAGGCTCGGTCGGCTTCCTGGTGCCGTGGGCCGAGGTGGAGGCCTGCGACGACGCCGGCCGCGTGCTGCCGCGCGGTCAGGACGGCAATCTGCGGGTGCGGGCGCTGGGCATGGCGGCGCCCTTCCGGAGCGGCCTCAAGACGGTCGAGCCGATGGCGGCGTTCATGCCCGGCGACTACGGCCGCGTGCTGGACAACGGCATGCTGGTGGTCAGCGGCCGCACCAACGACGTGATCAATATCGGCGGCACCAAGCTGGCGGCCGAGTGGCTCGACCGGCAGGTGATGCGCTGCAAGGGCGTGCGCGACGCGGCCGTGCTGGCCGTGCCGGGTCCGTCCGGCCTGCCCCAGATCGTCGTCGCGATCGTCGCCGACGGCAGCGTCGACGAGGCCGACGTGGCGCGGCGCTGCGCCGAGCTCTCGTCGCTCGCCAAGCCGAGCGCGATCCACCGCGTCAGCGCGATCCCGCGCAACAGCACCGGCAAGATCATGCGCGAGCAGCTCCGCCGGGAGGTTCTGGCGACGCCGTCGGCCGGGCCGCCGTCCGGCGTGATGCACTGAGCCGAGCCGAGCCGAGCCTCAGCGCAGCGCGGCGACCACCGGCTTCCAGCGGGCGATCTCGGCCACGACGAAATCGTGGAAGCCGGCCCGCCCCACCGCCAGCGGCTCGATGCTCTGGCGCTCGAGCGCGCCTTTCATCTGGGCCGAAGGCAGCGCCTGGTCGAGGGCGCGGTCGAACACCGCCATGCGCTCGGCCGGAATGCCGGCGGCCGCGAACAGCCCGACCCACAGCCGCACGTCGAAGCCGGGCAGGCCGGAGTCGGCGAGCGTCGGCACCTCCGGCAGGGAGGCGATCCGCGACGGCCCGGTGGCCCCGATGGCGACGAGCTGGCCGCTGCGCACCAGCGCGGCGACCGACGGCGCCGGCGCGAACCACGCCATCACGTGCCCGCCGACGAGCCCCTGGGTGGCCTCGCTGTTGCCGTGATAGGCGACCGCCAGCATCTCGGTGCCGGCCTGCAGGTCGAACGCGACGCCGGCGAGATGCGACGACGACCCCCGGCCGAGCGTCGCATAGGTGACGGTGCCGGGCTTCGACCGGGCCAGCGCCGTGAACGCGTCGAGCGTCTTCACCCCCAGCCCCGGGCTGACCACCAGCAGATTGGTGGTCGCCCCGATCGGTGCGACCGCGACGATGTCGGTGCCGAACTTGACGGTGAAGTCCGGAAACAGCCACTGGTTGACGGCGATCGGCAGCGCGCCGATCAGGAACGTGTAGCCGTCGGCCGGGGCGCGCGCGACCGCCTGGGTCGCGATGTTGCCGGACGCGCCCGGCCGGTTCTCGACGATCACGGTGGTGCCCAGGACGCTGCCGAGCTGGTCGGCCAGCATACGGGCCGCGACGTCGGTGGGACCACCCTGGCCGAAGCCGACGACGATCCGGATCGGGCGATCCGGATAGGCCTGTGCCGGAGCGGGCAGCGACCCGCACAGCAGGCCGGCCCCGGCCAAAGTTCCGGACGACAGAACGTCACGACGTGACAGCGTCATTCCGACCCCGCGTCCCAGGCCCGAGACACGCAGCGAATGCCGGTGCCTCGATGCGTGTGATCACACTCTGTGTCGTCGCGGAGGGCGAGCCGGTTCAGAGCCACCGTCCGTCGCGACGAACCAGATCGCCTATGCATGACAAGTTCTTCGAGGGGAAGGGTCTTGATACAGAGCCGCGGGCGAAGTTGCGCCGATCTATGCTTTGCTTATTAGGCGCAGACTAATCTTCGCCCTTGCCGTTTCGAACCGGTGCGATCGCGGCGACACCAAATCCCAGGACTGTGCTACCACTGCGCGAGAGATCGTTCATGAAGAGCAGTCCGGGATGCCGCCTGTAGGACCAGCGACTGCGGAGCCGGGGATGCGTGCGGATTTGGCCACCAGCCCGGGCGTGACGTGCCCGTCTCATGTCGATGCGATCCTGTTTCAGACGCGATGGGACTCCCATCGCCCCGCGATCGCGACCGAGGGCGGCATCCTGACCTACGGTCGGCTCGCGGAGGCGATCCTGGCGGCGGCCGCACGGTGTGCGCAAGCGGGCCTGCAAGCCGGAACCGTGGTCGGCCTGGCGGTCAGGGACCCGGTCTGGCACGTCTGCCTGGTCTGTGCGCTGCACCGGCTCGGCGTGATCAGCACCTCGATCGAGCCGTCGGAGGGCGGCCTGCCGCTCGGCTTCGCCGCCATCCTGTACGACAAGGACCGTCCGGGCGGTTTCATCGGCGCCGCCATCCAGGTCGATGCCGGCTGGTTCGCGGCGCAGCCCGGTCAGCCGGCGGCGCCGGTCGTGCCGTTCGGCGCCCGCGACGTCTGCCGCGTGGTGCTGTCATCGGGCACGACCGGGGCGCCGAAACCGATCGCCATGAGTCCCGAGATCCTGTGGGACCGCATCACCGCCTACTCGTTGCGCGGAAGCCTCGCCGCATCGCAACGCATCTTCTGCGGCCCGACGCTGCGCTCGCAATTCGGCTTCGTGATCGCCTCGACGGCGCTCGCCTACGGAAAGATGCTGTGCTTCGCCGAGAGCGCGGCGACCGCCGTCGCCGTGATGAGCTTCTGCGGCGCCGATCTTGCGCTCTTCTCACCGAACCAGCTCGTCGACCTGATCGACGAGCAGACGCGCAGCCGCGGCGGACTGGCGACCCTGCGGGAGATCCAGTGCAGCGGCGCGTTCCTGTCCGACAGTCTTCTGCACAGGCTTCGCACCGTGCTTCCGGTTCCCGTGCTCAACTCATACGCGTCGACGGAAGCCGGAACGACCGCCATCGCCACGGCCGAGGCGCTCGCCACCATGAAGATCGAGGGTGCCGCCGGCTTCATCGTCCCATGGGCCAGGGTCGACGCCTGCGACGACACGGGCGATCCGTTGCCGACCGGCCAGGAGGGATCCTTGCGGGTCCGCGCGCTCGGCATGGCGGCGCCCTTCGAGCGGGGCATGACGACCGTCTCGCCCTCGGCCGCGTTCTTCCCGGGCGACTTCGGACGTGTCCTCGACGACGGGACGCTGGTGGTCAGCGGACGCATCGACGACGTCATCAATTTTGGCGGCGACAAGCTCGCCGCCGACTCTCTCGTGCGGCGCATCCTGCGATGCCCCGGGGTGCAGGACGCCGGAGTGATCGCCGTCGACGGCGCGCTCGGGCTGCCGGAGCTGCATGTCGCCGTCGTCGCGTCCGGTCCGATCGACGACATCCAGATCGCCAGGAGCTGCACCGAGGTCCGGCGTTTCGCCAAGCCGGTGGCGATCCACCGGCTGGATGCAATTCCGCGGAACGCGATGGGGAAGGTGGTTCCGGCCGAGTTGCGCCGCGAGGTGCTGTCCCGCGCCGTGCCGAAACGGCCGCCGGCGTCCGACGACTGACGCGGCCCGCTACTCCGCCGGCACACCGTCCGCGAGCGATTGTGGCGCGGCGACCATGGCGGGAGCGCGGACGCGGCGCGAGAACAGCGAGATCAGCACCGGCAGCGTGATCAGGATCAGGACCGGCGCCAACGCCATGCCGCCGACCACGACGACGGCGAGCGGACGCTGCACCTGAGAGCCGATGCCGGTGGAGATCGCCGCCGGCAGCAGGCCGATCCCGGCGATGATGCAGGTCATCAGCACGGGCCGCATCTGCAGCGCGCCGGTGCGCAACAGCGCCTTGCGGCGGCCGAGGCCGGCGTCGATCAGCGTGTTGTACTGCGACACGATGATGATCCCGTCCATCACGGCGATGCCGAACAGCGCGACGAAGCCGATCGCCGCCGAGACGCTGAACGGGGTGCCGGTGACGAACAGGGCCAGCACGCCGCCGATCACGGCGAGCGGGATCACGCTCATGGTCAGCAGCGTGTCGACGATCGAGCCGAAGTTCAGGAACAGCAGCATCGCCATCAGCGCGAGGGCGGCCGGCACGGCGATCTGCAGCCGCTCGATGGCGCCCTGGAGATTGCCGAACTCACCGACCCATTCGAGCCGCGAGCCGGGCGGCAGCGCGACCTGTGCGCCGATCTTCGCCTGCGCCTCGCCGATGGCGCCGCCGAGGTCGCGCTCGCGCACCGAGAACTTCACCGGCAGATAGCGCTGCTGGTTCTCGCGATAGATGTAGGCCGCTCCCGAGACGAGCTTCACGGTCGCCACCTCGGAGAGCGGGATCTGGCTGGTGCCGCCCGGCCCCTGCACGCCGATGCGCAGGTTCTGGATCGCCTCCGGGGTCTGGCGATATCGCGGCGCCAGCCGCACGACGATCGGGAAGAAGCGGTCGCTCGACGGCTCGTAGAGATTGCCGGCGCTCTCGCCGCCGATCGCCGCCTTGATGGTGGCGTTGACGTCGCCCGGCGTGAGGCCGTAGCGGGCCGCACGGGCGCGGTCGACGTCGATCTGGATGGTCGGCTGGCCGAGCGACGTGAACACGGCGAGATCGGCGACGCCCGGCACCGTCTCCAGCGTGCCGCGGATGCGGTTCGCCGTGTCGGTGAGCACGCGCAAATCGTTGCCGAACACCTTGATCGAGTTCTCGCCCTTCACGCCCGACACCGCCTCGGCGACGTTGTCCTGGAGATACTGGGAGAAGTTGAACTCGACGCCGGGGAACTCCTCGGTCAGCTTCGCGAGGATCTCGGCCGTCAGCGAATCCTTGTCGACGCCCTTGCGCCACTGGTCGACCGGCTTGAGCGGCGCGAACAGCTCGGCGTTGAAGAAGCCGGCCGGATCGGTGCCGTCGTCGGGACGGCCCTGCTGCGAGACGACCGTCTCGACCTCGGGGAAGCCGCGCACCAGCCGCCGCATGCGGTTGACGTAGGTGTTGCCCTCCTCGAGCGAGATCGTCGAGGGCAGCGTCGCACGGATCCAGAGATTGCCCTCCTCGAGCTTCGGCAGGAACTCGAGGCCGAGCATGCGGACCGCGATCAGCGCGAACACCAGCAGCATGCCGGCGACCGCCATCACGATGGCGCGGTGCGACAGCGCGAAGCGCAGCACCGGCATGTAGAGGGCGGAGAGGAAGCGCACGAGGCGCGTCTCGGTCTCGTTCACCTGCTCGGGCAGCAGCAGCGCGGAGAGCGCCGGCGCCACCGTGAAGGTCGCGATCAGGCCGCCGGCGAGCGCATAGGCGTAGGTCTTGGCCATCGGGCCGAAGATGTGGCCCTCGACGCCGGACAGCGTGAACAGCGGCAGGAAGGCCGCCATGATGATGCCGGCCGAGAAGAAGATCGAGCGGCCGACGCCGGTGCCGGCCAGATAGATCTCGCCGAGCTTGCCGGCGAGCCCGGCGCCCGGGCCGGACATGACCGGGCGGCGCCCCTCCGGCGCGTGCCCGAGCCGGCGGAACACCGCCTCCACCATGATCACGGTGGCGTCGACGATCAGGCCGAAGTCGATGGCGCCGACCGACAGGAGGTTCGCGGACTCGCCTCGAATGACCAGGATGCCGACCGCGAAGAACAGCGCGAACGGGATCGTCGCGCCGACGATCAGGGCGCTGCGCAGATTGCCGATGAACACCCATTGCAGCAGGAAGATCAGGCCGATCCCCACCACCATGTTGTGCAGCACCGTGTGGGTGGTGACCTCGATCAGATCCTTGCGGTCGTAGATGCGCTCGATCTTCACGCCGGGCGGCAGGATGCCCGAGGAATTGATCGACTCCACCTCGGCCTCGACCTTGCGGATGGTCGGCATGCTCTGCTCGCCCCGGCGCATCAGCACGATGCCCTGGACGATGTCGTCCTCCTCGTCCTGGCCGGCGATGCCGAGCCGCGGCTGGTGGCCGACCTTCACGGCGGCGACGTCGCGGACCAGAACCGGACTGCCGCCGCTCTGGGCGATCATGGTCGAGCCGACGTCCTCGATCGAGCGGATCAGGCCGACGCCGCGCACCACCGCGGCCTGGGTGCCGATCTCGACCGTGTTGCCGCCGACATTGACGTTGCTGTTGCCGAGCGCCTGGATGAGCTGCGGCAGGGTGAGGCCGTAGGACAGGAGCTTGCCGAGGTCGACCTCGAGCTCGAACGTCTTGGTCTTGCCGCCCCAGCCGGTGACGTCGACGACGCCCGGCACCATGCGGAAGCGCCGCTGCAGCACCCAGTCCTGCAGCGTCTTCAGGTCGAGCACGCTGTAGCCGGGCGGGCCGGCCAGCTTGTAGCGGAAGATCTCGCCGATCGGGCTGATCGGGCTGATCTGCGGCTGCGCGCTGTTCGGCAAGGGGGCGAGGGAGCCGAGCCGGTTCAGCACCTGCTGCAGCGCCTCGTCGTAGGAGTAATCGAAGGTGAACTGCAGGCTGACGGTCGACAATCCGTAGAGCGAGACGGTGCGGATGTTGCGCAGGTTCTTGATGCCGGCGACCTGCGCCTCGATCGGGATGGTGATGTAGCGCTCGATCTCCTCGGCCGAGAGGCCGGCGCTCTGGGTGATCACCGTCACCATCGGCGGCGTCGGATCCGGATAGGCCTCGATGTTGAGCTGGCGGAAGGCGAACACGCCGCCGATCAGCGTCAGCACGAACAGGACCACCATCAGGACACGATGGCGGAGCGTGAGCGCGAGCACGTGGGACATGGCGGGGGGCTGCCGGCGGGTCGGGAGGGGCTGGATCAGTTTCCGCTGGCGAGACGATCGATGAACAGGCTGCCACGGGTGACGATCTGCTCGCCCGAGGACACCCCGGAGACCACCTCGACCATGCGGCCGTCGGTGCCGCCGACCTTCAGATCGCGCAGCTCGATGCTGCGGTCGTCGCGCGCCACCCAGGCCCGCACCCGGCTGCCCTCGTAGACCAGCGCCTCGCGCGGCACCGCGGCCGCCATCACGTCCTCGGTGCTGCGCAGCGTCACATTGGCGAACATCTCGGGCTTCAGCAGGCCCTCGCCGTTGTCGATCGAGGCCCGCACGGTGAGGCGGCGGGTGGTCGGATCGACCGCGGCGCCGACATAGTCGACCGCGCCGGTGAACACGCGCTCCGGATAGGCCAGCACCGTGAAGCTGACCGGCTGGCCGAGCCGCACCTTGCCGATGTCGCTCTCGCGCACATAGGCGGTGAGCCACACGGCGGTCAGGTCGCCGACCACGAAGACCGGATCGGCAGCGCCGGCACCGACATACTGGCCGGGGCCGATCTTGCGCTGCACCACGGTGCCGCCGATCGGGGCGAAGACGGGGGTGTCGGGATTGATCCGGCCGGTGGAGCCGAACTGCTCGATGTCGGCGTCGCTGCGGCCGAGGATGCGCAGCCGGTTGCGCGCCGCCTCCAGCGCCGTCTCGGCCGAGCGCATGTCGTTCTGGGCCGCGATCAGCGCGGCCTGCGCCTGCTGCACGTCCTTCAGCGGCGTCGCCTTGGCGTCGTAGAGGTCGCGGGCGCGCTTGTCGGTGATGCGGGCGAGCTCGAGCGCGGACTTCGCCTTGTTCATCGCCGTCACGGCGCCGATGAAGTCGTTCTGCGACTGCACCATGTCGGTCGCCTCGACGACGAACAGCGACTGGCCCGGCTGGATCATGTCGCCCGCCTTGGCGAACAGGCGCGTCACCCGGCCCGCATAAGGCGAGAAGATCGGCGTCGACCGATCCTCGTTCACCTGAATCTTGCCTTCCGTCACGTATTCGGGCGTGAAGGCGTGCGACGTCACCGGGCGGACCGAGAGGGTGTTCCACTCGGAGTCCTTCGGGCGATAGTGGCGCCCGTCATGCGCCGCGATCGGCGCCGGCTCCGTGATCAGCTTCTTGCCGCCGTGCTGGCTGCTGATCCACGTCGTCGCGCCACCGGCGCCGACACCCAGGATCAGTAGAACCGCGACGGCCTGAGCCCGCCAGCCCAGCGCTCGACTCATCGATCGCACTCCAGACCCGTTCAAATTCACCCTCGTCCTCCCTGCCGGCCTGGCGGCCTTGTTTTATTTCGCTCGTGCCTCCCGGCCGCCGCGCTGCGGCCGGTCGTGATCGATGACGCTGCGACACTCTCATGTCGTTGCCGACGCCTGAACGGTGCCTGAACGAACGACGGGAGACCGACGACGACCAGACGCACCGGCACGTGCTGTGGCCCCTTGGAGGGCTTCTCGTGTCCTCTTTGTAGCCCGAGCGACTTACATCAACCTTACTCGCCGGAGGCGCGCGGCTGAGATTTCCGTCATCCTTTTCGAGACTTGCGCAAGACGCGCCGCAGTCATGCGCCGGGCGCTCGGCACCCGCGAGGGGTGTTCCGGTCGCGTCAGCCCGCCATTTCGCGACACGAAACACCGACTGAAAGCTCCATCCGGGCGGCGCGATTCGTGCCAATGATCGGATCCGTCGGGCCGCGGAGAACGGCCCACGCCAGTGGAGACCACGAGGAATGGCCATTACCTACGACGCCGTGCGGACCGCGACGGCCGATCTCTATGCCTGGTCGCTCAGGACCGTGCCGGACGATGCCGTCGCGGCGCTGCGCGCGTCGCTCGACACCGAGACGGTCGAGTCCGCCCGCAAGGTGCTGCGCTTCATGCTGACCGCGTCCGAGCGGGCCCGCACCGACGACAAGTATCTCTGCACCGACGCGGGCGTGCCGAGCTACGACGTGAGGATCGGCACGGCCGCGCGCATCGACGGCGACATCAAGCAGGCCATCGTCGACGGTTTCGCGCAGCTCTGCGCCACGGCCGAGCCGCCGATCCTGAAATTCGTCACCAATCCGCTGACCAACCAGCGCAGCTTCGCCGGCAAGGACATGCCGCTGGTCACCTGGGACGTGGTCAGCGGTGCCGACTATGTCGAGATGATCTGCTCGCCGAAGGCGCTCGGCACCGGGCGCTGGGCCTCGATCGAGACCTTCGTGTCGCCCTCGCTGGAGACGATCGAGCGGCACGTGATGGACTGCGTGCTGAAGGCCGGCTCCCAGCCCTGCCCGCCCGTGGTGGTCGGCATCGGCATCGGCGGCACCTTCGACATCGCCGCCAAGCTCGCCTCCAAGGCGACGCTGCGGCCGTTCGGGACCCCCAATCCGGAGCCGATCCTGGCCGAGATGGAACGCCGCCTGCTGGTCGCCATCAACAGCACGGGCTTCGGGCCGATGGGCACGGGCGGCGACACCACGGCGCTGGGCGTCCACATCGATTATGCCAGCGGCCACGGCTACACGCCGGTCGCGGTCTGCTTCAACTGCTGGATCAACCGCCGCACCCGCGCCCGCCTCTACAATTCCGGCGTGATCGAGCGTTGTGAGTGAGCACGACCAAATGAGCCCGACCATGAGCGAAGCCGGACGCGACGCCGACCTGGACCTGCCCCGCCTGACCGTTCCCCTGTCGCGTGCCGATGCCCGGAACCTGGCGCTCGGCGACGTGGTGCGGCTCGACGGCGAGGCGATCGTGACGATCGGCATGCCGACGCATCAGCGCATCATGGCGCAGATCGCCGAGGAGAAGCCGCTGCCTTTCGATCTCACCGGCGCGGCGTTCTTCCATCTGTCGGTGTGCAGCCGCGAGACGCCGGCCGGCGGCGCCGAGCCGCTCTACGTCAACCCGACCACCTCGACGCGCTTCAATCCGTACCTGCCGACCCTGATCCGGCGGTTCGGCCTCAGCGCGACGGCCGGCAAGGGCGGCCTCGACATGGAGTGCGCCCGCGCCATGCAGGAGGTCGGCTGCGTCTACTTCTCGATGATGGGCGGCGCCTCGCCGCTGCTCTCCGAAGGCGTCACCGCGATCGTCGAGACCGCGTGGGACGACCTGATCATGCAGTTCCGGCTCACCCGGGTGCGGCTGTCCGGCTTCGGCCCGCTCACCGTCGCCATCGACGCGCACGGGCGGAGCCTCTACGAGGATCTGGCGCGCGATGCGAAGGCGAAGCTGCCGGAGATTCTCGCAAGGCTGAACGCGGAGCGGGCCCAAGCCGGACGCTGACGAGGATTTCAGCGAGGCGGATCCCCATCCTCGATCGTGCTCCGCGAAGGCGAGGGCCTTGCATAACCTCTCCGTCGTCCTGGGGCGGCGCGCCAGCCCCGAGCCCGGGACCCATAACCCCTGTCTGTCGTGAGCATCGGCGCCGGGCGTATGGATCCCGGGCTCGCGGACTTCGTCCGCGCCCCGGGATGACCAATGATGCAAAGCCCTCGTGAGGCGGAGCACCCAGTACGCCGCAGCCTCTCGACTGAAGCAACGCGGTCCGCTGAATACTGGGTCGTCCGCCTGCGCGGACAACGACGACCGAGAGGTCCGTGCAACGAGCACGCCGGCCACAGTGTCGCGATAGGCGTGCTCTGCATCCCGGCCGCGCGGGGTCGGCTCGAAACCGCCCGGCCGAAATGTCGCGGCCTGCCGGCCTCAGAACTGGATGCCGGCGCCCTTGATGACCGGGCCCCACTTGGCGACCTCGGAGGCGATGTAGGCCTTCAGCTCCTCGGGCGTCCCGCCGTTCGGCTCCATCGACATGGAGGCGAGCACCTCCTTGGCCTTGTCGGTCTTCAGCCAGGCGTTGACGACGCCGTTGGCCTTCTGGACCACCTCGGCGGGCGTGCCGGCCGGCCCCAGCAGGGAGTACCAGGCGGAGGCCTCGAAATTCGCGACGCCGGTCTCGATCACGGTCGGCACGTCGGGCAGCAGGGCGCTGCGCTTGGCGCCCGTGATGGCGAGCGCCTTGATGGTGCCCTCCTTCACCAGCGGCACGTAGCTCGACATGAAGTCCATGGCGACGTCGATCTGGCCGCCGAGCAGGTCCGTGATGATCGGCGTGGTGCCGCGATAGGGCACGTTGGTGAACTGCACCTTGGCGCTCGACTGGAGGAGCTCCGAGGTGATGTGGCCCAGCGTGCCCTGCCCCGGAATGCCCGCATTGACCTTGCCGGGCGCCGCCTTGGCGGCCGCGATCAGCTCGGCGAGCGAGCCGTAGGGCGCGCCTTTCTTCGCGGTGACGATCAGGGGCGAGTTGGCGATCAGCACGATCGGCAGGAGATCGCGATCGGGATCGTAGGGCATCGCCTTGTACATCAGCCGGTTCTGCGCCACCGGGCCGGGCGTCGAGAACAGCAGCGTGTAGCCGTCGGGCTGCGCCTTGGCGACCGCGGTGCCGCCGATATTGCCGCCCGCACCGGCGCGATTGTCGACGATGAACTGCTTGCCCAGCCCGTCGCTCAGCGCCGCCGCCACGGCACGCGCCAGGATGTCGGTGTTGCCGCCGGCCGGGAACGGCACCACCAGCGTGACGGGCCGGCTCGGCCAGCCCTGTGCGACCGCCGTCCCGGATCCGCCGAGTACGGGCGCGAGGAGGGCAGCGGCAGCCGCCGCGAGGGCCAGACGGCGCGACACTCGGTGATCCATGATGCGTCTCTCCGGGGGGTGGCTGCGCCGCGGTGCGCGTATTCTGTTCCGCGATCGAGGCGACGCTAGGCGCAGAACGCAGGCGCCGCGACTGCTTTCTGGGCACGTTTCACCAGGCGAAATCGGCGCGATTAGTCTCCGGACCGGCCGGCGCATTTCGTAATGTCGGGATCAGACCTCTCGCTGCGGCTCGACAGCGAGGCACCGTCCAGTGACGAACCGCTGTGCAGCGCGACATCGCCGGCCCCGCAGCCGGCCAGCATGCAGCGCGATCAAGAAAAGGAACGATCCATGTCCGCCGCGACCGCCCCGATCTCGGACACCCTCGTCGACGACCTGACGAAGGGCGCCGTCGACCTGCACGTCCACAGCGGCCCGTCCGTGATGGCGCGGCTGGTCGACCACATGGACGCGCTGGAGCAGGCCTCGGCGGCCGGCATGCGGGCGCTGCTGTTCAAGGACCACTACTATCCGACGGCGCCGATCGCCGACATGCTGCGCAACAAGCACAAGGGCGGCGCCGAGCCGCTCGGCGGCATCGTGCTCAACAATGCGCTCGGCGGCTTCAACGTCTACGCGGTCGAGCATGCGCTCAAGCTCGGCACCCGCATCGTGTGGATGCCGACCGTGTCGGCGGCGAACCACATCCGCGAGGGCCACAACAAGAAGCTGCTGGTGGCCAAGTCCGAGATGCGGCGCCCCACCGCGCTGTCGGCCGTCGACGAGCACGGCGAGCTGAAGGAGGAGATCAAGCCGATCCTGGATCTGATCGCCCAGCACGACGCGGTGCTGTCCTGCGGCCATCTCCACATCAGCGAGGCCTGGGTGCTGTTCGAGGAGGCGAAGCGCCGCGGCTGCAAGCGGCTCCTGGTCAACCACCCGCCCTACACGGTCGGTGCGGCGCCCAAGGACGTGAAGCGCCTGCTCGATCTCGGCGTGATGATCGAGCACTCGGCCTGCCTCTACATCGACTGCCGCTTCAAGGTCTACACGCCCGAGCAGCTCAAGGAGTGGATCGACACGGCCGGCGTCGACAACACCTTCTTCGGCTCCGATCTCGGCCAGGCCAACTGCCCGTCGCCGGTCGAGGGCATGAAGCAGATCATCCGCACCTGCCTGTCGCTCGGCTACACGCCGGACGAGGTGCGCCGCATGGTCTCGTCCAACGCGATGCGGCTCGCCGGCATCGGCGACAACGCCCCGGCCAAGGCGGCGTGAGCGGAACAGGATCCGAACAGATGACCATTCCTCCCGCCCCGGACGGCAGCTTCCGGAAGCGCCTCGCCGCTCGCGAGCATCTGGTCGGCACTTTCCTGAAGACGCCGACGCTGCACGCGACCGAGATCCTCGGCGCGCTCGGCTTCGACTTCGTCGTGGTCGACGAGGAGCACGCGCCGTTCGACCGCGCCGCCATCGACGTGGCGCTGTTCGCCGCCCGGGCGAGCGGCACGGCGGGCCTGGTGCGGGTCGCCAGCGCCGAGCCGTCGCACCTGCTCTCGGTGCTGGATCTCGGGGCCACCGGCGTGCTGGTGCCGCACGTGGCGAGCGCCGACATGGCGCGCGCCGCCGCGGCCGCCTGCCGCTATCGCGGCGGCAGGCGCGGCTATTCGGGCTCGCCGCGCTCGGCCGGCTACGGCGCCGGCAAGATGTGGGCGACCATCGACGCCTGCGACGCCGCCGTCACGATGATCGCCCAGATCGAGGATCCGGAGGCGCTCGACGAGATCGACGCCATCGCGGCCGTGGAGGGTATCGACGCGCTGTTCATCGGCCGCGGCGACCTCACCTGCGCCATGGGCGCGGCCAAGAACGACGCGCCGGAGGTGCGCGACGCGGTCGACAGGATCGCGGCGGCGGCCCAAAAGGCCGGCAAGCCGGTCGCCGTGTTCGTCGGCGGACTTCCGGAGGCGACTTGGCTGAAGGACCGCGGCGCCTCGGCCTTCGTGGTCTCCTCCGACCAGGGATTCTTGCGCAACGCCGCCGCCAAGGCGCTCGCCGAGATCGGCGGGCTCGCTACACCGGCCGTCTGAGCGCCGCGCCCGCACCCACCAAGAGACATCGAGACATGCTGCCGAGACCCGCGAGCTACGCCGACCACTCCACCACTCCGCCCGACCTTGAGGCACCGGGAGCGAAAACCTGGATCACCCGCGGCGCCAATCTGGTCATCGCCGTCTCGGACGTGACGGCAGGCACCGTGCTGGCGCGTGACGAGCAGCCGGACGAGTACATGGTGTTCATGGCGGCCGGAGCCGCGACCATCCAGGCCGGGGACGAGAGCATCGTCGCGGCCGCCGAGACGCTGACCATCGTGCCGCCCGGCGCCAGCCGGGTGACGGCGGCCAGCGACGCCCGCGTCGTCCGCGTCTTCTCGCCGCGTGCCGGGGATCTCGCCGCGCGCGCCTGCAACGCCGGCGTCTATGCCGACGGCGCCCCCGAATGCGCGCCGATCGTGCCGTGGCCGACGCCGCCGGACGGCTTTCGGCTGCGCCAATACGTGCCGCTCGCCTACGAGAAGCCCGAGACCAACATGCGGATCTTCCGCTCGACCAACCTGATGGTCAACGTGATGACGCGGCGCGACGGGCCGCGCGACCCGACGAAGCTGAGCCCGCACTCGCACGACGACTTCGAGCAGTGCTCGGTGGTGCTGGAGGGCGACTACGTGCACCATCTGCGCTGGCCGTGGACGCCCGACCAGACGACGTGGCGCGACGACGAGCACGTGACCATCGGCGCTCCTTCCGTTACCGTGATCCCGGCCAAGGTGGTCCATACGAGCAACAATGTGGGGCCGAAGCGCTCCTGGCTGCTCGACGTGTTCGCGCCGCCGCGGATGGACTTCTCCAAGAAGCCCGGCATGGTGCTCAACGCCGCCGACTATCCCGTCCCGGCGGAAGGCTGAAGCGATGAAGCGGATCGAGGTCCTGGGCACCGGCGGGCCGGACACCATGGTGCTGGCCGAGGCGCCCGAGCCGGAGCTGCGGCCCGGCGAGGTCCTGATCCGGGTCGCCGCGGCCGGCGTCAACCGGCCGGACGTCCAGCAGCGCAAGGGCCTCTACCCGCCGCCGCCCGAGGCCTCGCCGATCCTCGGGCTCGATGTCGCCGGGGTCGTCGTGCGCACCGCCGTCGGCGTGCTGTGGCCGCCGGTCGGCATGGCGGTCTGCGCTCTCGCCAATGGCGGCGGCTATGCCGAGCTGTGCGCCGTGCCGGCCGTGCAATGCATGCCGGTCCCGAAAGGCTTCGGCTTCGTCGAGGCGGCCTCGCTGCCCGAGGTGTTCTTCACGGCCTGGAACAACGTGATCATGCTGGGCCGGCTGGCCGAGGGCGAGTCGCTGCTGGTGCAGGGCGGCACCAGCGGGGTCGGCCTGGCGGCCATCCAGATCGCCAAGGTGCTGCGCGGCTCCGTCGTGCTCGCCACCGCCGGCTCGGCCGAGAAGTGCCGGGTGTGCCTGGAGTACGGCGCCGACGCCGCGATCGACTACCGGGCCGAGGACTTTTCGGTGCGGGTGCGGGAGCTGACGCAGGGACGTGGCGTCGACGTGGTGCTGGACGGCCAGGCCGGACCCTACACCGACAAGGAGCTCGGCCTGCTCGCACCGGACGGCCGTGTCGTGCTGATCGCCAGCCATCTGGGCGCCATGGCCGAGGTGAACGTGCGCGACATCGTCCGCCGCCGGCTGACGCTGACCGGCTCGACGCTGCGGCCGCGGCCGCCCGTCTACAAGGGCCGCATCGCGCGTGCGCTCGTCGAGGACGTCTGGCCGCGGCTCGCCGAGGGCAGCATCCGGACCCGCATCCACGCCACCGTGCCGCTCGCCGATGTGGCGGCGGCGCACGCCATGCTCGAAGCCGGCGAGCAGATCGGCAAGGTGGTGCTGATCGTCGATCCGGCGCTTGTCACGGCGGGCCCGGGATAGTCTATTCCGGTCGCCAGCCGCGCGGGTCCGGATCGGGACGCCGCGTCCGGCCCGCGACAAGGCTCCCGATGCCCTCCTTCCCTCCGGTGCAGTCCGTACGGCGCGCCTTCGTGCTGCTCAGCGAGCTGAACAAGCAGCGCGTCGCCACCGTCGCGGATCTGCACGCCCGCACCGGCCTGCCCAAGCCGACCATCGTGCGGCTGCTGGAGACGCTGATCGCCGACGGCTACGTCGCCAGCGACAAGCGGCTCGGCGGCTATCAGGTCACCTCGCAGGTGACGACGCTGGCGAGCGGCTTCCACGGCGCCCCGATGGTGATCGAGGCGGCGCGCCCCTGGGCGATCGATCTCACCCGTCGGCTGAAGTGGCCCGTCTCGGTCGCCCTGCTGGTGAAGGACGCCGTGGCGGTGCGCTTCAGCACCATCCCGGACAGCCCGGTGTCGCCCTTCCACGCCACCATCAACATGCGGCTGAGCCTGATCTCGCGCGGACTCGGGCGGGCCTACCTGGCCTACTGCCCGCGCGAGGAGCGCGATCTGCTGGTGCAGATGCTGGAGACCTCGACGGATCCGGAGGACCACCCGCCCGACCTGCATGCGGTGGTGCGGACCCTGGTGCGCACCGTGCGGGCGCGCGGCTTCGCCGAGCGCGATCCCGCCACCGAGCCGACCTCGTCGTCGACCGCGGCGATCCCGATCATGGCCGACGGCCGCGTGCTGGCGACCTTCGGCCTCACCTATTTCCGCTCGGCGGTGCCGCGCAGCAAGCTCATGGAGCAGGTCGTCCGGCCCCTCAAGGAGGCCGGAGCGCGCATCGAGCAGAGCATCGCGGCGATGAAGACCCGGTGAGGTCGCTCAGGCCGGAGCGGCCGCGGGTGCATCGGGACGGACACGCGCCTGCACGGCAGGCGCCAACGCCCGGAGCTGGACCAGCGCATCGCGCAGCTCGTCCGTGGCGGTCCCGGAGGGGGCGTTCCAGATCATCGCCTCCACGAGGTCGATCCAGCGCAGCGTCCAGCGCTCGACGTGCTCGACCGTCTCGGCGGTCGGCGACTTCTGGGCGCACAGCACGGCCATCTCGGCCAGCGCGCCACGCAGCATCTCGGCGATCCTCTTGTGCTCGAAGTACCGACCTTCCATGCGGTGCCTCCTGATGCGACGGTACGCTGATCCTTCCACGCCGACCTCGGGTTCCGCCAGTCCGTGCAACTCCGCACACCCGCACGCTGACGTGGGCGCGCGGGCCCTCAGCGGGTCGCGACCGGGACAGCCGTCCCGGCGGCGTCGGGGCGCACCTCCCGGGTCTCCGGCATCGCAACCGCGCACAGCACGGCGCCGGCCGCAGCGACGCCGCCGAGCGCCAGAAAGGCGGCGCTGAACCCGCTGTGCACGACGATCAGGCCGGCGACCGTGGTCGAGGCCGCGGCGCCGATCCCCTGCGCCGTGATGACGGCGCTCTGGGCAATGCCGAAGCGACCGGTGCCGCGCATCAGGTCGGCGACCACGACCGGAAACAGCGCACCGTAGATGCCGGCGCCGACGCCGTCGAGGAGCTGCACGGCGACCAGCCATGCCATCTGGTCGGACAGGGTGTAGAGCACGGCGCGCACCGGCAGCACGAGAAGCGCGGCGATCAGCAGCGGCTTGCGGCCCCAGGCGTCCGCCTTCGCGCCGACCAGCATGGCGACCGGCACCATGACGATCTGGGCCGCCACGATGCAGGCCGACATCAGGCTGGTGCCCAGGTTCTTGTCCTGTAGCGCGAGCTTCTGGCCGACCAGCGGCAGCATCGCGGCATTGGCGAAGTGAAAGAGCGCGACGCAGGCGGCGAAGACCAGGAGCGGCCGGCAGGTCAGGAGCACGCGCAGGCCGGACGGGTGGTCGGGGGCGCCTCCGTCCCGCCCCGGCCCCGGCTCGGGAAGCTCGCGGGCGCGATCGTGGTCGATGGCCCGGGCCGGGATTGCCAGCACGCTGAGGATGCTGGCCACCGCCATCGCGGCCAGCAGGACGAACACCACGCCAGGGCCCCAGCGATAGGCCGCGACGCCGGCGGCGGCGGCGGCGAAGGCATTGCCGGCATGGTTGAACGCCTCGTTGCGACCGATCCGGGCCGAGAACGCCGCCCGCCCCACGATCCCCAGCGTCACGGCGGCGAGCGCGGGGCCGAACACCACGCCAGCGCTGTGCGCCACCGCCTGCGACAGGGCGACCGGCCCGAACGAGGAGAGCCAGGGCAGCGTGAGCGAGGCGCCCGCCACCAAGACGGCGGCGACGATCATGACGGCCCGCTTGGCCCGCGTCGCGTCGACGAGGGCGCCGGCCGGCGTCTGGGCGGCCAGCCCGGCGATCGTCGCGATCGACATCACGAGGCCGATATCCGCCTCGTTCCACCGCTGCTCGGTCAGCAGGTAGATGGCGAGATACGGCCCGAGGCCGTCACGGACATCCGCCAGGAAGAAGTTGGAGGCATCGAGTGCCCGCGAGGTGTGCCTCGCCGGCGCGGCGGGATCGTCGATCGGCATGCGGTTCCCGCTCCGGCTTCTCGATGCTGCCCGTCGACGCAGCGCGAGGAACTGCCGGGCGTTTTCCCGCAACGGCCGACAGCGTCCCGAGTTCCGGCGGCCCCCAGCCTCATACCGCCATTGCGATAAAAAAGGGGCGCCGTGGGGCGCCCCTTGAAGATCGTGACAGTCGGCCGGACCGGGTCGCTCAGCTCCAGTCGCGCACGTCGACGAAGTGGCCTTCGATCGCGG
Source organism: Rhodoplanes roseus (assembly GCF_003258865.1). Classification (GTDB taxonomy): domain Bacteria; phylum Pseudomonadota; class Alphaproteobacteria; order Rhizobiales; family Xanthobacteraceae; genus Rhodoplanes; species Rhodoplanes roseus. The sequence goes on from NZ_NPEX01000040.1 coordinate 20,999, forward strand.
CCGCCGCGGCCATGATGGGCGACACCAGATGGGTGCGGCCCTTGTAGCCCTGGCGGCCCTCGAAGTTGCGGTTCGAGGTCGAGGCGCACCGTTCGCCCGGGCGGAGCTTGTCCGGGTTCATGGCGAGGCACATCGAGCAGCCCGGCTCGCGCCAGTCGAAGCCGGCGGCCCTGAAGATCTCGTGCAGGCCCTCGGCCTCGGCCTGCTCCTTCACCAGGCCGGAGCCCGGGACGACCATGGCGACGACCTTCGGATTGACGGTCTTGCCCTTCACCAGCGCGGCGACGGCGCGGAGATCCTCGATGCGCGAGTTGGTGCAGGAGCCGATGAACACCCGGTCCACCGCGACGTCCGTGACCTTCTCGCCGCCGACCAGGCCCATGTAGCGCAGCGACGCCTCGGCGGCGATCCGCTTCTTCTCGTCGGCCATCTCGGCCGGCACCGGCACGCGGCCGTTGATGGCCACCACCTGCTCGGGGCTGGTGCCCCAGGTGACCAGCGGCGGCAGCTTCTGGGCGTCGAGCGTCACGACGGCATCGAAATGGGCGCCTTCGTCGGACTTCAGCGTCTCCCAGTAGCGCACCGCCTGGTCCCACGCCTCGCCGGTCGGGGCCTTCGGCCGGCCCTTCAGGTAGGCGTAGGTCTTCTCGTCCGGCGCCACCATGCCGGCGCGGGCCCCGCCCTCGATCGACATGTTGCAGATGGTCATGCGGCCCTCCATCGAGAGGGCGCGGATCGCCTCGCCGGCATACTCGATGGCGTAGCCGGTGCCGCCGGCCGTGCCGATCTCGCCGATCACAGCCAGGATGATGTCCTTGGCGGTCACGCCGGGCGGCAGGGTGTTGTTCACCTGCACCAGCATGTTCTTCGACTTCTTCTGGATCAGCGTCTGGGTGGCGAGCACGTGCTCGACCTCCGACGTGCCGATGCCGTAGGCGAGCGCCCCGAAGGCGCCGTGCGTCGCCGTGTGGCTGTCACCGCACACGATGGTGGTGCCGGGCAGCGTGAAGCCCTGCTCCGGGCCGATGACGTGGACGATGCCCTGCCGCTTGTCGAACTCGTTGTAGTATTCGAGGCCGAAATACGCGGCGTTCTCGGCCAGATAGGCGATTTGGGCAGCGCTCTCGGGATCCTCGTTGGGCTTGCTGCGGTCGGTCGTCGGCACGTTGTGGTCGACGACGCACAGCGTCTTCTCGGGCGCCCGCACCGGGCGGCCGCTGAGGCGCAGGCCCTCGAAGGCCTGCGGGCTCGTCACCTCGTGGACGAGGTGGCGATCGATATAGATCAGGCAGGTGCCGTCCGGCTGCTCGTCGACGACGTGGTCGTCCCAGATCTTGTCGTAGAGGGTGCGCGGCTTCATCGGATGGGTCTCGCGATTTTGGAGAATGCGTGAACGACGGTTCGGCAGATCGGGCGCGTGACGCGCGCCGTCAGGCGCGAAGCCCGGCCAGGACCGCCGCCGTCAGCCGGCCGAAGAAGCGCCAGGGCAGCCGGGCATGATCATCGAGCACGACGCGCGCGACCGGCGCGGGCCGCACGGCCCGTCCGCTTCGAGAAAAATCTGCGCGCTGCGACGACATGCGTGGTCTGTAGCAAATCCAAACTGGCCCCACAACGAATGTCGGGATCGCAGCAGCACGGCGCAAGGCGGGGGGAGATGGAGACGCCGGCCTCGCGCATCGCCGCCATCCGGTCGTAGACGGTGCGGATGACGCGGTTCTCCAGCGGTCCAGTGATCTTCCACGGCCCCTTGCCGTCCGGCCGGTCGGAGAAGATGATCGGATCGACCTTGATGGCGTCGTAGCCGTCGGCGATGGCGACGCGCGTCACCTCGGCGTAGTCCTCCGGCGTGATCAGCACCTGTTTGTCGATCTTCGGACCCCAGTTGAACTGGAGCTGGCTCGCATAGGTGCGCAGGTCGTCGTTGGTCTTGCCGCCCATCAGCTGCCACACCGGCATGCCGAAGGCCTTGCCCTTGAGGTCCCACAGCGCGATGTCGATGCCGGAGATCGCGGCGTTGACGACCGTCCCGCCGCCCATGCCCCAGAAGGTCTTGCGGAAGATCGTCTCCCAGATCTTCTCGATGGCGAGCGGATCCTCGCCGATGATCACCTCGGCGAAGTCCTGCACCATGCCGTAGCCGGCGCGCCAGCCCTTGCCGTAGGCGAGGCCGACCTCGCCGTAGCCGCTGATGCCCTCGTCGGTGTTCACCCGTACGATCACGGGCGACCAGTCACCACGCGACGACCCGGCATTGCCGCTCGGCATCTGCATCACGTCGACACTGACGATCTTCATGGGTGTTCTCCTTCTCGATCTGAACGTCGAAACGATGGTCCGACCGCGGGCGCGGCCGGCCCCTTCAGCGATCCGGTCGCGGCTCGGCGACCGGGAAGCCCGGCACCGCGGCCGGCGTGTCGCGGACGGACGGCGAGGTGCGCTGCGGAGCGAGAGCCGCCGCATCGCGGAAGCGGGCGAAGAGGACGAGGCCGAGGGCGAGGCCGATCATCGGCGCCGCGAAGGCCCGCGAGTAGAGCGCCACCGGATCGGCGCCGGCGCCCACCAGGCCCGGGTGCCCGACGACGACGCCGATCACGTACTGATAGAAGGCGCCGCCGCATTGCAGGAACATGGTGACGGCGCCGACCGCCGCGCCGGCGTAGCGCGGGTCGTACAGTTCCTTGGCGGCGGCGAAGCAGACCACGAAGGCGCCGCCGGAGAGGCCGTACCAGAGGAACACGGCGCCCAGCACCCACTCGTTCATGTCGCCGGTGAAGAACACCAGCGGCACGTAGACGAGCACGTGGAGGATGCCGCCGTAGAGCAGCACGGTGCGGCGCGAGCCGAACACCTTGTCGGAGAGCCAGCCGGCGAGCGGGCAACCGATCGTCATGCCGAGCGGGAACAACATGAGGATGTGGCCGGCCTCCTGCTTGGACAGGCCGTAGACCGTGTGCAGATACGGTCCGGCCCACAGCGAGCCGACGCCCATGAAGGTGCCGTAGAACGAGAACACCAGCACGCCGAGCAGATAGATGCGGCGCTCCGACAGCACCGCGACGATCGCGTCGCGCAGCATCGCGACGCCGGACGGCCCGATGCGGACCGGCGCCGCCACCGGCGTCGGCGACGCCCGCCTCTCCAGCTCGGCCGGCGTGTCGACGATCACCAGGTAGGAGATCAGCGCCGCCACGGCGGTGAGCACCGCGACGATGGTGAACACGTCGCGCCAGCCGACCAGCGCGATGGCGGCGGTGAGCGGCGCGGTGGAGAGCAGCGCGCCGATATTGCCGAAGGCGAGCAGCAGGCCCGAATAGGTGGCGAGTTCGTTCGGGCTGTACCAGTCGGAGAAGATGCGCAGCGCCGCCACGTAGACCACGCTGACGCCGAGGCCGATGGCGAAGCGGCTCACCGCCAGCGTCCCGGTGCTCTGTGCGAACGCGAAGGCGAGGCCCGCGACGGCGGCGAGCAGCACGAAGGCCGCGATGGTCTTGCGCGCGCCCCAGCCGTCGGAGAGCAGGCCCGACGGAAACACCGCCGCCGCATAGGCCCAGAAGTACATCGAGGACATCAGGCCGAGCTCGGAGGGGCTCAGGCCCAGCTCGCCGGCGATCACGGGCCCGACCACCACCGGGGCGGCCCGATGGAAATACGAGATCACGTACGTGAATGCGATGACGACGAAGATCAGCGTGCGCCGCCGCCTGATCGTCGCGGCGAGCAACGCAGGCAAGCGTCCGGTGCGGGTCTGGGCGGGGGTGGCTCGGTCTTCGGTCATTCGGAAGGTCTGCCGTTCGGGCGAGGCCGCAGCGCGAACCCGCGTCGGAGGAATGGTGCGATGCCGGACCGGCGCCGTCGTGTCCGACGGTGCGCGCGAGCATCCGATGGTGGGGCGACTGTCGTGAGATACGGAGAGTTACGGAGCACGCGATGGTGAGTCTCAGCCTGACATGCAAGGTTCTGCTGGCGCCGTCGGCGCGCCGGACGCCGCGGTCGACGGCCGGTAAGTGGAAGTGCGATCCGTATAGGTTAGCGTTGAGGGCACGGCGCGCCTTCGATATCAGGACGGAAACTATCGACGACCTGCCAATCTCACGGCCCCGCCATGACGATCAGAACGGACGACTGGATTCACCTGCGGGTGCCCGAGCTGGACGGGCTGCCGCGCCCCATCGTCGTGCGCTCGCAGCATCTGCCCAAGCGCCACATGTTCCCGCGCCATTCGCACGCCTGGAATCAGTTCCTGTACGCCACGTCCGGCACGCTGTTCGCCGCGATCGAGAACGCCTGGTACGTGATTTCCCCGGAGCAGGCCTATTGGGTGCCGACCGGCGTCGTCCACATGACCGGAGCCCTTCAGGACGCCGAGTTCCGCAGCCTCTACATCCGCGACGACATCGCCGCACGGCTGCCGCGCGAGAGCCTGGTGTTCTCGGTGACGCCGCTGATGCGGGCGCTGATCGTCGAGCTCGCCGAGCTCGGCCGGCGCGGCGAGCAAAGTGATTACGTCGACCGCGTCGAGAATCTGATCTTCGACCAGCTCGGGCGGCTGCCGAGCGAGAGCTTCCACCTGCCCTGGCCGCAGAGCCCGATGCTGCTGAAGATGTGTCAGGAGCTGTTCGACAATCCGTCCGACGAGCGCGACGTGGAGACGTGGGGCCGCGAGCTCGGCGCCTCGCCGCGCACCATCCATCGCCGCTTCGAGCGCGAGGTCGGCATCGGCCTGCGCGAGTGGCGCAACCGGCTGCGCGTGTTCCGCGCCATCGATCTGCTCGGCGCGACCGACAACATCACCGAGATCGCGCTGGAGCTCGGCTACAGCACGCCGTCGGCCTTCACCTACATGTTCCGTCAGCGGATGGGTTGCGCGCCGAGCGAATGGCGGCGCACAATCCGGGCGACCCAGTAGTCCGGCGGCCGCGCCCGCGCGTCGCCGGCGAAGCCAGGCGACCGAGCGAGCCCGACCGCATGACCAGCCCCGACCCGATCGGCGACACCGACCCCGCCGCGCCGATCCCCTACATGGCGCGCACCCGCGCCTATTACCTCGCGCTCGGCTACGACACGCCCTATGTCTGGGCGCATCACGACGACGTGCCGTTCACGCCGCTCCTGCAGCCGCTGGCGCAGTCGCGCGTCACGCTGGTCACGACCGCGGCGCCCTATCAGCCCGACAAGGGTCCGCAGGGACCGGGCGCGCCCTACAACGCGGCGGCCAAGTTCTACACGGTCTATTCGGGCGACACCGCGCTCGATCACGACGTGCGCATCGCCCATGTCGGCATCGACCGCCGCCACACCAGCATGGAGGATTCCGGCACCTGGTTTCCGCTGCCGCTGCTGCGGCGGGCCGCGGCCGATGGTCGGCTGCGCCTCGCGCCGCGCTTCCACGGCTTTCCCACCAACCGCAGCCACCGCCAGACCGAGCTGGACGCGGCCGAGCTGTTCGAGCGCTGCTTCGCCGACCGCACCGACGCGGCCGTGCTGGTCGCCAACTGCCCGGTGTGCCACCAGAGCCTGTCGCTCGCCGCGCGGCTGCTGGAGCAGAACGGCATCCCCACCGTGGTGATGGGCTGCGCCCGCGACATCGTCGAGCATTGCGGCGTGCCGCGCTTCCTGTTCAGCGACTTTCCGCTCGGCAACGCCGCCGGCCGGCCGCACGACCCGGAGTCGCAGCGCCTCACCCTCGATCTCGCCCTCGACCTGCTGGCGACCGCCACGGGCCCGCGCACCACCGTCGTCTCGCCGCTCGCCTGGAGCGCCGACCCGGCCTGGAAGCGCGACTACGCCAACCCGGCCCTCCTCGCCCCCGCCGAGCTCGCGCGCCTGCGCGCCGAGGCCGAGGCGGCCCGCGTCACGGCCCGCGACCTCCGCGCGACGACGCTGCCGGCGCGGTGACGTCCCGGGCTGCCGGCGCCCTCTGGCCGGACGGCACGCCACTTGCTAACCAGCGAAGCCGCGGCGGCCGCCGATGCGCGCCGCCCGATACGCCGTGACCCGAGACGAGAGCTTGCAATGACACGTTGGGACTTCTGGATCGACCGTGGCGGCACCTTCACGGACGTCATCGGGCGCGACCCGTCGGGCCGGTTGCAGGCGACCAAGATGCTGTCGGAGAATCCCGGCGCCTACCGCGATGCCGCCGTCGCCGGCATCCGCCGCCTGCTCGGCCTCGCGCCCGGCGAGCCGATCCCGACCGGCGCCATCGGCGAGGTGCGGATGGGCACCACGGTCGCCACCAACGCGCTGCTGGAGCGCAAGGGCGAGCGCACCGCCTTCGTGACGACCCGCGGCCTCGCCGACGTGCTGGAGATCGGCTACCAGGACCGCCGAAAGATCTTCGCCAAGGCGATCGTCAAGCCGGACCAGCTCTACGAGCGCGTCATCGAGGCCGACGAGCGCGTGCTCGCCGACGGCACGGTGGAGCGCCCGCTCGACGAGGCAGCCGCCCGACGCGACCTGCAGGCCGCCTACGACGCCGGCATCAGGGCCGTGGCGATCGCCCTCATCCACGGCTTCCGCTTCCAGCACCACGAGACGGCACTGGCACGCATTGCGACGGACATCGGCTTCACCCAGATCTCGGTCAGCCATCAGGTATCGCCATTGATAAAACTGGTCGGCCGCGGCGACACCACGGTGGTCGACGCCTACCTGTCGCCGATCCTGCGGCGCTACGTGGCGCAGGTCTCCGAGGAGCTCGACGTCGCCCGCACCGGGGCGCGGCTGATGTTCATGACCTCGGCCGGCGGCCTCACCGGCGCCTCGCTGTTCCAGGGCCGCGACGCCATCCTGTCGGGCCCGGCCGGCGGCGTCGTCGGCATGGCGGCGACCGGCAAGGTCGCTGGCTTCGACGCGGTGATCGGCTTCGACATGGGCGGCACCTCGACCGACGTCGCCCATTTCGACGGCACCTTCGAGCGCGCCTTCGAGACCGAGGTGGCCGGCGTGCGCATCCGCGCGCCGATGATGCTGATCCACACCGTGGCGGCGGGCGGCGGCTCGATCCTGCATTTCGACGGCGCGCGCTTCCGGGTCGGCCCGGACTCCGCCGGCGCCGTGCCGGGTCCGGCGAGCTATCGCCGCGGCGGCCCGCTCACCGTCACGGACGCCAACCTGATGGTCGGCAAGCTGGTGCCGGAGCTCTTTCCGGCGATCTTCGGCCCCGATCAGGACCAGCCGCTCGACGCCGCCGTGGTGCGCGAGCAATTCGCGACGCTGGCCGCGCAGGTCGGCGACGGGCGCTCGCCGGAGGAAGTCGCCGACGGGTTCCTGAAGATCGCCGTCGCCAACATGGCCGAGGCGGTGAAGAAGATCTCCGTGCAGCGCGGCTACGACGTCACCTGCTACGCGCTCAACTGCTTCGGCGGCGCCGGCGGCCAGCACGCCTGCCTGGTGGCCGACGCGCTCGGCATGGAGAGCGTGCTGGTGCATCCGCTCTCCGGCCTGCTGTCGGCCTACGGCATGGGCCTCGCCAGCGTGCGCGCCACCCGCTTCGAGACCATGGATCTGCGGCTCGAGGCGGCCGCCGACGCACTCCGCCTCGCGCGCCAAAAGCTCGGCGCGGCCTGCGTGAGCGAGCTCGCCGGGCAGGGCGTGCCGGCGCCCGAGGCGACCGTGTCGGTCGTCGCCCATGTCCGCTACGAGGGCACCGACACCGCGATCGACATCCCGGTGCCGTTCGCCGGCGACGCCCTGCCCGACGCCGCCGTCGCCGAGATGCGCGAGACGTTCCTGACGCTGCACCTGTCGCGCTTCGGCTTCGTCGATCGCGAGAAGCCCCTGATCGTCGACGCCGTCTCAGTGGAGGCGGTCGGCGGCGCCGCGCCGCTCGCCGAGGCGACCCTCGCCGTGCAGGAGCGCGAGGCGCCGGCGCCGCATCGCGGCGGCCGCTTCTTCTCCGGCGGCGTCTGGCACGAGGCCGGCATCTTCCTGCGCGAACACCTGAGTCCGGGCCACGCCGTCACCGGCCCGGCCATCGTGATCGAGCCGAACCAGACCATCGTGGTCGAGCCCGGCTGGCAGGCGCGCCTCACCACGCACGACCATCTGGTGCTGACCCGCATCGTGGCGCGACCGCAGAGCGAGGCGGTCGGCACAAGGGCCGACCCGGTGATGCTGGAGATCTTCAACAACCTGTTCATGTCGATCGCCGAGCAGATGGGCGTGACGCTGCAGAACACCGCCTATTCGGTGAACATCAAGGAGCGGCTCGACTTCTCCTGCGCCGTGTTCGACGCCTCCGGCGCGCTGGTCGCCAACGCGCCCCACATGCCCGTGCATCTCGGCTCGATGGACCGGTCGGTCGAGACCGTGATCGCGCAGAACGACGTGATCCGGCCCGGCGACGTGTTCGTGCTCAACGCGCCCTACAACGGCGGCACGCACCTGCCCGACATCACGGTGTGCACGCCGGTGTTCGACGAGGCGGGGGAGAAGATCCTGTTCTGGGTGGCGAGCCGCGGCCATCACGCCGATGTCGGCGGCATCGCGCCCGGCTCGATGAGCCCGAAGGCGACGACCATCGAGCAGGAAGGCGTCTATATCGACAACTTCAAGCTGGTCGAGGAAGGCCGGCTGCGCGAGACCGAGCTGATCGCGCTCCTCACCGGCGGCAAATATCCGGTCCGCAACGTCGTCCAGAACGTCAACGACCTGAAGGCGCAGATCGCCGCCAATCAGCGCGGCGCCGCCGAGCTGAAGAAGATGATCGCCCATTTCGGGCTGGACGTCGTCCAGGCCTATATGGGGCACGTCCAGGACAACGCCGCCGAGAGCGTGCGCCGGGTGATCGACCGCCTCGGCGACGGCTCCTATGCGTACGAGATGGACGACGGCTCGGTGATCCGGGTGACCATCTCGGTCGACAAGGAGAAGCGCGAGGCGACCGTCGACTTCACCGGCACGCGGGCACAGCGTCCTGACAACTTCAACGCCCCTGCCCCCGTGACGCGCGCGGCCGTGCTCTACGTGTTCCGCGTGATGGTCGACGCCGACATCCCGATGAACGCCGGCTGCCTGCGGCCGGTCCGCCTGATCGTGCCGGAAGGCTCGATGCTGGCGCCCGTCTACCCGGCCGCCGTGGTGGCCGGCAATGTCGAGGTGAGCCAGGCCGTCACCAACTGCCTGTTCGGCGCGCTCGGCGCGATGGCGGCGGCGCAGGGCACCATGAACAACCTCACCTTCGGCAACGATCGTCATCAGTACTACGAGACGATCTGCTCCGGCTCGCCGGCCGGCCCCGGCTTCGACGGCGCGCCGGCCGTGCACACCCACATGACCAACTCGCGCCTCACCGATCCGGAGATTCTGGAGACGCGCTTCCCCGTGGTGCTGGAGGAGTTCTTCGTCCGCCGCGGCTCGGGTGGCAAAGGACGTTGGACGGCCGGCGACGGCACCCGGCGTACGATACGATTCCGCGAGACCATGGAGTGCGCCCTGCTCTCCGGCCACCGCCGCGTCGCGCCGTTCGGGCTCGAGGGCGGCGCGCCGGGCGAGACCGGCCAAAACCTCGTCCGCCGCAACGATGGCACGGTCGAGGAGCTCCCCGGCGCCGCCTTCACGGTGCTGGACGCCGGCGAAGCCATCACCGTGATCACGCCGACCGGTGGCGGATACGGGAGGGCGTGAGCGGGCGCTGTCATTCCGGGGCGCCGCGCAGCGGCGAACCCGGAATCCAGCGGCACGCTCCCAACTCGGCGCTGGATTCCGGGTTCGTGAACCTTCGGTTCACGCCCCGGAATGACCGCGAAGCTCAATGCCCCTTGCTGAACATCCCCTTGTTCTCGGCGAGCCACGCATCGAAGCTCTGCGGCGGCGTGCCGGTGAGCTTGAAAGAATCGTCCGTCACGGTCTCGAAGTTTCCGGCTGCCGTGTTGGCGTCGAAGGAAGCAAAGACGCGGGCGACCGGCTCCGGCACTCCGTGCGCCACCATGCCGGCGACCAGCGCGTCGACCGTCACGGGCACCACCGAAATGGATTGTCCGAGTGCCGCTCCGACCTTTTGGGCGATCTCGGCGCGGGTGAGCGCCTGCGGGCCGGACAGCGTGTAGACGTGCTTGCCGCTCTCGCTCCCGGCCAGCACGGTCGCGGCGGCACGGGCGAGGTCGTCGCGCGAAATATCGGCCGAGCCGCGATTGCCGTCGGCGCTGTACCAGTGGCCCGAAGCGATGGCGGCCGGCAGCGCTTGAGCGAGGTTCTCGAAGTACCAGTGGTTGCGCAGCACGGTCCAACCCGGGATCGCGCTCGCCGCCAACGCCTGCTCGGTGCCGAGATGATCGGGCGCGAACAGCACCAGCGACGTCTCCGGCCCCGGCATCGACGTGTAGACGACGTGCGACACGCCGGCGGTCTCGGCCGCCGCCACGGCCGTTTTGTGCTGGGCGAGACGCACACCCGGCCGGTCGAGCGTGTCGGTGGAGATCAGCAGCAGCCGGCCGACGCCGGCGAAGGCCTTCTCGAGCGAGCCGCGGTCGTCGAAGTCGGCGGCGCGCACCGTGACGCCGCGCGCGGCGATATCGGCCAGTGCCTCCGGCTTTCGCGAGGTCGCGACGATGCGGCCGGCCGGCACCGTCAGGGTGTCGAGCAGATGATGCAGCACGCGGCGGCCGAGATGGCCGGCAGCGCCGGTCACGAGCAGGGTTTTGGTCACGGAAGGCTCCTTGGCTGAAAGCGAGAGACCTGGTCTCTTTTCGAGACCTGATCTATATGGGAGCCTGTCGCCGGCGGTAAAGAAGGCAGCTTTCCGTCGGATGGTTACGTCGAGGGAACCGACCCGGAGGCCCGTTGATGTCCGCTCCCGCCAAGACCCGGCCGGCCGCGAAAGTGCCACCCGCCGCAAGGACCCGGCCCGCGTCGGCCCGCAGCCCGGCCGTCGACACGCTGGTCCGCACCGTCGCCGGCTTCCGCGGGCAGGACTTCGACGCGGCGAACTGCCCGGTGCGCGACGTGCTCGACCAGATCGGCGGCAAATGGACGACGCTGCTGCTGATCATGCTGGTCGAGCGCCCGCACCGCTTCGGCGAGCTGCGCCGCGGCCTGCCCGACATCTCGCAGCGCATGCTGACCCAGAGCCTGCGCGACCTGCAGCGCGACGGCCTGGTGAGCCGCCACGTCCACCCCACCGTGCCGCCGAGCGTCGAGTACCGCCTCACCCCGCTCGGCGCCTCGCTGCTCGAGCCGCTGGCCGCCCTGGTCGGCTGGGCCGCGACCCATCACGGCGCCATCCGGGCCGCCCGCGCGGCGTTCGAGCAGGCCGCGGCGTGACGGGGCCTCCGCCTGTCCGAACCGGCGGCGGACCGCGCGGGAGATGAAAGACCGGCTACGCGCCGGCGAGAGACTTTCGACACGCGGCCGCGCGTGCGATCAACTGCTCCGCCAAACGGTCGATGATCGGCGCATCGAGCCCCTCCTCGCGCGCTTTCGTGCGCGCGACGTTCGCCTCATCGGGGATCATCACCGCCATCGCGGCGAGGCGCTCGATCAGCTCCTCGGCGTCGACCCGCATCTCGCGGGCGAACTTCTGCCATTGATGCAAGCCGACGAGACTCAGCTTGTATTCGCCACCGATCTTCATGGCGAGCTTGACCTTGCGAGGGCCGAACTCCTCGTAAGGAAGGATACTCGCAACGTCGTAGAGTGGCGCAAGCCGGACATGGCGGCTACCGACGAGCAACGAATAGTTCTTGGCGTGTGCATCGGTACCCCCAATGAGCCAGTTGAAGCCCAGAGCGTCGATGAACGTGTCGATGTCGGTCTCGCGGTCCGTCGAGTAGGTGCGCAAAAGCTCGACGATGTCGTAGGCATTCGGGCCGCCTTCGTTCTGGTATTTTCTGGTTGGCGGAATGCCGAGCGCCTGGCACGCATCTTCCTGATGCACACGGATGATGTTGTCGCCTTTCGGCTGGCGGTCGTAGCGCTCCACGACGATGGCGACTTCGTTCTCGAATCTCATGACGCGCGATTGCGCGGCAGGCAGGCCGAGGCTCCGTGCCAGCATGAGACAGATGTGCTCGTTCTCGGCATGGCCGTCCAAGTGCCCGGTCGGCGGCTTGAGAATATGTGTCGTCGGCAGACGCCCCGAGGGAATGCCCCAGCGGCCGTTCTTCAGGAGCAGCGCCGTCTTGGGCTGAGCGCCCGCGAGGCTGAACTGTCCCGTGTCCTGCGGCAAGCGCCACGCGGCGTGATCCCTGCGCAGGGTTTCGAGCCGCTTGGCAATGTCGGCCTCGTCCAGCCATTCGACATTGCCGTCCTTGTCGCTGCGGATCGCGTCGAGCCGTTCGGGCGTCACGAACTGCACCGCACCGGCGCAATCCTCCCCGACATGCGAAATGAGCGCGAAGACGTTACGGGCGGAAACCTGAAATTTCGCCGCCCAACGGGCGAGCACGCGCTCGTTATCCGGCAGGAGGCCCCACAGGAACGCTTCGGTTACGGCGCGACCGTGCTCCTTTGCGCCGAGCGGCATCGACAAAGAGAGAGGATAAGCATCCGCAGCCCATCGCCAGTCGTCGTCGTAAAGGAACCTGATTCGACCGCCCGCGTCGCGCCGCACGCGGCCGACCTCTTTTCCGTCGAGAAGCGCGACAAGCTCGTCGGTCATGGCTTCGCCTTTCTGGCACGGGCCACGATGCCGTCGATATCGACGCTTTCCGAGTGCGGGTGATCCGGCGCTGGCCCGACACTCGCATCGAGACGGATGCCCAGAACATCGATGGCGCGAAGCACGAGAGCGAGTTCCGCACGGGGGTGGCCGCGTTCGATCTCGATGACCCACTGGCGGCTCACGCCAACACGTTTGGCGAGGGTCGCTTGGTCGAGGTCGAGCTGCTTGCGCCGGTCACGGATGACGGCGCCGAGGTCGGCAGGTGTACGGACGAGCATGGCTATATCCAATGTCAGCGCTCGCCGACATTAGCACATGTCAGCGATCGGCGACAATTAGGAATGTCATCGTTCGCCGACATTTCCCGACCAGGGATCATGGACCGCGCGGCTGCGCGCGTCCCGACCGT
>NZ_NPEX01000409.1 GCF_003258865.1 Rhodoplanes roseus
CGATCTCCCGCTTGCGCGGGCCGGTTCGTCGACGCCTCGTTTTGCTCTTCGGCGAAGGATCAGATCTTGGTCGCCTTGGGGTCTTGCCCGTGGGCGATCTCGCGCGGCTTCTCGACCTCGTGCCAGATCTTCTTCTTGGTGAAGTAGAGCAGGCCGGTGAGGACGAGCAGGAAGATCATCACCTGGAAGCCGAGACGCTTGCGCGCCTCGAGGTGCGGCTCGGCCGTCCACATCAGGAAGGCGGCGACGTCCTTGGCGTATTGCTGGGTGGTCTGCGGCGTGCCGTCCGTGTAGGCGACGACACCGTCCGCCAGCGGGGGCGGCATGGCCAGGGAGTGGCCCGGGAAGTACTTGTTGTAGTTGCCGCCGTCCGGAACCTTGAAGTCCGCCGGAGCGTCCTCGTAGCCGGTGAGCAGAGCCACGATGTAGTCGACCCCGTTCTCCTGGTACTGGGTCAGGATGTCGAACAGGAAGGTCGGGAAGCCGCGCTCGTAGGTGCGGGCCTTGGCCATCACTGAGAGGTCGGGCGGGGCGGCGCCGTTGAACGCGGCGGCGGCGGCCTGCGTGTTGGGATAGGGCGACGGGAAGCGGTCGGCCAGCCGGCCGGGCCGCTCGAACATCTCGCCCTGGTCGTTCGGGCCGTCCTTCACCTTGGCCTCGGCCGCCACGGCGGCGGCCTGCTGGGTGGTGAAGCCCGGTCCGCCCGGCTCCGCGAGGTTGCGGAACGAGACCAGCGACAGGCTGTGGCAGGCGGAGCAGACCTCACGATAGACCTGGAATCCGCGCTGCAGCTGGGCCCGGTCGAAGGTGCCGAACGGTCCGGCGAAGGTCCAGGTCTGCTGGGGCGGCTTCGGCTGCTCGCCCGCCGCCTCGGCCTTTCCGGTGCCGGCCGCGAGGCCGACCAGCACGGCCAGGGCGGCGATCGCCGCGACCGCACCGACCTTCTTCTTGTTGCCCCCCATCGCCGCCTCGGTGATCGAGTCCGGCACGGGCAGCGGCTTCTCGATCAGCCCGATCACCGGCAGCACGACGATGAAGTGGAGGAAGTACCACGCCGTCAGGATGCGGGCCGCCAGCACGTAGCCGCCTTCCGCCGGCTTGGCACCGAGCCAGCCGAGCAGGATGCAGACGACCACGAAGATCCAGAAGAAGATCTTGAACAGCGGCCGATAGCTCCCCGACTTGACCTTGGAGGTGTCCAGCCAGGGCAGGAAGGCGAGGATGAGGATCGAGCCGAACAGCGCGATCACGCCGGCGAGCTTGTTCGGGATCGCCCGCAGGATCGCGTAGAAGGGCAGGTAATACCACTCCGGAACGATGTGGGCCGGGGTGACGCTCGGATTGGCCGGGATGTAGTTGTCGGCGTGGCCGAGATAGTTCGGCACGTAGAAGACGAACCACATGAACAGCAGCATGAAGGCCGAGAAGTAGAACAGGTCCTTGAACGTCGCGTATGGCGTGAACGGCACCGTGTCCTCGTCCGACTTCGGCTCGACGCCGGCCGGATTGTTCTGCCCGACGACGTGCAGGGCCCACACGTGCAGCACCACGAAGGCGACGATCACGAAGGGCAGCAGGTAGTGGAGCGAGAAGAACCGGGTGAGGGTGGGGTCACCGACCGAGTAGCCGCCCCACAGCCAGGTGACGATCGGCTCGCCGACCCACGGGATCGCGGAGAACAGGTTGGTGATCACGGTGGCGGCCCAGTAGCTCATCTGGCCCCAGGGCAGCACGTAGCCGAGGAAGCCGGTCGCCATCATCAGCAGGTAGATGATCACGCCGATGATCCACAGCACCTCGCGGGGCTCCTTGTAGGAGCCGTAATACATGCCGCGGAACATGTGGATGTAGACGGCGAAGAAGAACATCGCGGCGCCGTTGGCGTGTGCGTAGCGCAGCAGCCAGCCGTAGTTCACGTCGCGCATCATGTGCTCGATCGACGTGAAGGCGAGGTCGACGTTCGGCGTGAAGTGCATCACCAGGATCACGCCGGTGACGATCTGGATGATCAGCAGGAACGACAGGATCGCCCCGAAGGTCCACAGGAAGTTGAGGTTCCGCGGAGTCGGGTAGGAGACGAAGGAATCGTACAGCAGGCTGACGATGGGAAGCCGCGCCTCGAACCACTTGAGAACGGGATGCGTCGGCTGGAACTTGGAAGGTCCACTCATGATGCGTCTCTGTCCGGAGGGCGGTGCGGTCCGGGGGCCGCGTCAGCCGATCTCGATCTTGGAATCGGAAACGAAGCGATAGGGCGGGAGCGGCAGATTGGCCGGCGCAGGTCCCTGCCGGATACGGCCGGAGTCGTCGTACTGCGAGCCGTGGCACGGACAGAACCATCCGCCGTAGTCGCCCGACTTGGCGATCGGGATGCAGCCCAGATGGGTGCAGATGCCGATCACCACGAGCCACTGCTCGTGGCCCGGCTTGGTCCGCTCCTGGTCGGTCTGCGGATCGGGGAGCTGGCTCAGCTTGACCGACTGGGCCTGCTCGACCTCCTGCTTGGTCCGGTGGGAAATGAAGATCGGCTTGCCGCGCCAGGTCACCTTGATGACCTGTCCCTCGGAGATCGGCGTCAGGTCGACCTCGATCGGCGCACCGGCCGCGATGGTCGAGGCATCGGGGTTCATCTGCGCGATCAGCGGAACCAGCGCAAACGCGCCGCCGATCGCGCCGACCGCGCCGGTGGCGATGTAGAGGAAATCGCGCCGGGTCGGCTCGGAGCGCAATGACGGATTGGTCACAGTCTTCGGTCCCTTTCAATCGACGGGCGGGCAACCCTGGGAGGGCCGAGCCCTGACAAAGCGGGCGGCGGGATCGGTCGCGGCACCGAACTCGCTGGAGGCGTACTCCACGCCACCTTATCTCCTATTGGCACCCTTTGCCGGGGGAGCGCAAGCCCGTCTGGTTGCCCTGCAGCGCATATGGCAAATAGGATGCGGCGCTCCTGGTCCGGAGCATTACCGCGCTGTCATGAACCTGCCCGCGGAGGTGAGCCGCATGGGGTCGAGCAATCTTCATACAGGGTTCGAACGGCGCCTTCCGGCCGGGTGCCGCGCGCCCTCGCGACCGATGCGCGCGCGATCGTCCATCGCGGGGCGTTGACGCATGCGCATCGCTCTTTACGAGCCCGACATCCCGCAGAACACCGGGACGATCCTGCGGCTCGCCGCCTGCCTCGGAATCGAGGCCGACCTGATAGAGCCGGCCGGGTTCCCGACCACCGATCGGGCGTTCCGGCGGGCCGGGATGGACTATCTCGATTACGTGAAGCTGACGCGCCACGCCTCGTTCGATGCCTTCGAGGCGTTCCGTCGCGCGCGCGGGGGGCGGCTGGTGCTGCTCACGACGGCGGCGGCGACGCCCTACCTGGCGCACCGCTTCTCGGTCGAGGACATTCTTCTGCTCGGCCGCGAGACGTCCGGCGTGCCGGACCGGGTGCATGCCGCCGCCGACGCCCGCCTCGTCGTGCCGATGCGGCCGGGCCTGCGCTCTCTCAATGTCGCGATGGCCTGCGCCATGGTGGTCGGCGAGGCGCTCCGCCAGACCGGCGGGGTCGCCGGGTTCGAGCCGGCGGCGGCGGAGCAGGACGGGCTTCCCACCTCGGCCGTCTCTCTCTAGTCTCGTGAGACTAGCCGCCGAGGACGAGACGCGGGCCGCCGAACGTCAGCGCGTCGACACCCGCCCGTCGACACGGTGACCGAGGATGCCGCGAACGTCGCACGCATGCACAAAGACGGATGTGATCACATGGCTCCTGCCGCCGCTGCTCCGGCTCCCGTCTCGTCACCCCTCCCGGAGGCCGCCGTCCTCGACGCGCGCAAGCGCGAGGCGCGGGCCTGGTTCGAGCGACTCCGGGACGACATCTGCGCGGCGTTCGAGGCGATCGAGGACGATGCGCCCTCGGCGCTCTATCCGGAGGCGCCGGGACGCTTCGTCCGGACGCCCTGGAGCCGGACCGACCACGGCGGCGCC
>NZ_NPEX01000410.1 GCF_003258865.1 Rhodoplanes roseus
GTGCCGAGCCGGCCCGGCTCGGCGAGCGCGTCGCGGCGGAGCAGGTCGTTGACGCCGGTGGCGTGGATGTAGACGCCCGAGATCGAGCGGCGCAGCGGGGCGTCGGCCGCGGCGGGAGGCGGGGGCAGGGCGCAGCGCTCGGCCCGCGCGCCCTCGACGCCGGTCGCGAAGCGCTTCGAGGTGATCTTGCGGTCCTCGATGTCGAGCAGCGTGCCGAACAGCACCACCTTGCCGGCGAAGGCGCGCCGGAAGAACGCCGCGTCGCCCTTGTCGGCGCAGGCGCGCAGGTCGGCGAACGAGAAGGTCGGCACCTCGTCGGCGCCGCCCTCGAAGGCGAGCGTCTGGGTGTTCGCCACGGCCCCCGGGATGCGGTAGCCGGCCAGCGTGGTGCCGCCGTCGGGCTCGCGCACCGGCGCGGTGCCGAGGGCGCGGGCGGCGAGCTCCAGCGCCATCGACGGGACCGGGCGGCCGCCGACCGTGAACCACAGCGGCAGGCGGCGCACCACGTCGTCCGGGTCGGCATGGGTGTTGAGGGCGCGGATGTTCCTCTGCTGGCCGACCGCGATGCGTTGCGCCGCCGCCGGCCGCACCGGCCGGTCCTGGTGCAGCACCTCGCCGAGGACGACCTTGTCGCTCTGCGCGGCGGCGGCCAGCGCGCGCAAAAAATCACGGTCGAAGCCGCGCAGCCGGGCGCCCAGCGGCTCCTCGCCGAACGGGATCTCCGACTGCTCGATCGAGGACGGGAAGACGATGTCGAAGCCGACCGCGGCGGCGCCGCCGTCGACCACGGCGGTGAGCACCCGGCCGATCTCGCGCGTCCAGGTCAGGCTCGGCGAGCCGGCGAAGGGCGCCGTGCGGAACGTCTCCTCGTCGATCGCCACCACCACGGCGGGCGCGCGCGCGGGATCGTGGCGCAGCCCGAACACCCGCCAGCGCAGCGCCGTGAGGATGTCGAGCGACAGTCCGGCGAAGCGGTCCAGCGCCGGCGACGCGAACACCAGCCCGCACAGCAGCACGACGAGAGCGACGGCGGCGAGGTCACGCTTGCGGAAGCGCTTCATGTTCGGGCCATGCGGTCGCGCGCCCGCGCACGCCTGGGCGGGTGCGCGACGGCAGACGCCGAGGTCGTGGCCACCCCCCTCCCCGACCCTCCCCCACAAGGGGGGAGGGAGCAGGCCGGGGCGAGGCATGGGACCATCGAGATGGACAAGACGACAAGCTCAATCGCAACGGTGTCGCGTTCGACGAGGTCGCGACTCTTGCGTTCCCTCCCCCCTTGTGGGGGAGGGGCAGGGAGGGGGGTAGCCCCACGCACGACGCCATCGTCTCATCGCTTCGGTCATCGAAGCGCGGAATTTCCCACGATGCCTACTCGAACCGCACCAGCCGGCCGACCACCGGGGTGGCGCCGGGCTTGGCGTCCGGAGCGATGCGGAAGGCGACCTTGCGGCCGCCGAGGGTGGCGACGTAGCTGCCGCCGGGGCTCAGCGCCTTGTCGGCCTTGGCGAGATCGTAGAAGCGGCCGCGGACGAGCGATTTCGCCCGCAGGGCGATCGCCTGCTTCTCGCCGACCTTGTCGAGCCGCTCGATGGTCAGCGTGGCGGGCTCGCTCACCTCGAACACGGGCGAGCGGCCGTAGAGCACGAGCGTGCGGGCCGGCTCGCCGGCGGCGGGCGGCGTGCCCCCTGCCGAGGGGTTCGGTGACGGGTTCGGTCCCATGCCGCGGAACACCGTGGCGGCGCTCTCGGCCGCCTGGCGCTCGCCGAGCTGGGCGGCGGCGTCGCACTCGACCTTGATGCTCTCGATCGTGCCGAGATGGACCTTGCTCTGCTCGGCTCCCACCACCACGGTGCCGCCCGTGACGGTCTCGCGCAGGCACGACTTCAGATAGCCGAGCACGATGGTGTCCTTGGGCCCGAGCTTGATCACCCGCCCGGCCTCGACATAGTCCATGAACTCGAGGCCCGAGGCCTTGCCTTTGACCTCCTCGACCACGGCGACCGGAACGCCGGCGGCCCGTGCCACGGGCGAGAGGATCGCGGCCGCGCCGAAAACCACGCAGGCGAGCCCCCCGGCCGCCGTCGCGGTCGAAGCAGCGAAAGATTTCGTCATGAACCGTCTCATCTCGCGGCCCTCGCCAGGCAGGCCCGTCCCGTGCTTGAATTTATACCGGTCACGGCCCGGAAGGAAACCCACTCGTCCTTCGGAGCTAATTCCTTGGTGTGCGGCCCGGCCCGATGGTTCGCACGGCCTCTCGTCTTTGTTCTCCGTCGGCGGCGTCGCGTTCGAACGAGAAGGTAAGAAACGTCCTTCCCGGTCTTCTTGATCTGGATCAGCCGGAGCGCCGGCAAAGCTGCGATCATCTCCCGCCTGTGAGCGTGTCATGTTCGAATCCGCCGATCTCCGCCATCACGTGTCCAAGGCCGCCTACAAGCGCGACGAGACGGCGCTGCGCGAGGCGCTGCTCGATGAGCAGTTCGACCTCGCGGCGCAGCGCCGCTTCGCGGTGCTGATCCTGATCGCCGGGGTCGAGGGCGCCGGCAAGGGCGAGACGATCAATCTGCTCAACGAGTGGATGGACCCGCGCCGCATCCACACCCGCGCCTTCTTCCAGCCGACCGACGAGGAGCGCGAGCGCCCCGAGGCCTGGCGGTTCTGGCGCGCGCTGCCGCGGAAGGGCGAGATCGGCGTGTTCTTCGGCGCCTGGCACACGATGCCGATGGTCCAGCGCGCCATGGGCGAGATCTCGGAGGCCGAGTTCGCGCAATCGATCGGCGACATCCGCCGGCTCGAGACCATGCTGTGCGACGAGGGCGTGCTGCTGCTGAAATACTGGTTCCACATGTCCAAGGGCCAGCAGAAGAAGCGGCTGAAGGCGCTGGAGAAGGATCCGGCCACGCGCTGGCGCGTCACCGAGCACGAGTGGACCTTCCATGACATGTACGACCGCTTCATCGCGGTCACCGAGCCGTTCCTGCGCGAGACCTCGACCGGCGAGGCACCCTGGATCGTGGTGCCGGGCGCCGATCCGCGCTATCGCGCGCTGACCTTCGGGCGCCATCTGCTGGCGGCGTTGCGCGAGCGGCTCGACCAGAAGCCGCCGAAGCGGCTGCCGGACAAGACCCCGCCGCTGCTCGCGCCGGCCGACACCGTGACGGTGCTGAGCGCGCTCGATCTCGATCAGAAGCTCGACCGCGCCGTCTACAAGGCCGAGCTCGAGACCTGGCAGGGCCGCCTCAACGCGCTGGTGCGCGATCCGCACTTCAAGGCGATGTCGCTGGTCGTGGTGTTCGAGGGCAACGACAGCGCCGGCAAGGGCGGTGCCATCCGCCGCGTCACCGGCGCCCTCGACGCGCGCAGCTATCAGACTGTGTCGATCGCGGCGCCGACCGAGGAGGAGCGGGCGCAGCCCTATCTGTGGCGCTTCTGGCGGCATCTGCCGCGGCGCGGCGGCGTCGTGATCTTCGACCGCTCCTGGTACGGCCGCGTGCTGGTCGAGCGCGTCGAGGGGTTCTGCTCCGAGGCCGACTGGATGCGGGCCTACGGCGAGATCAACGACTTCGAGGCGGCGATGGTCCGCCACGGCACCGTGGTGGTGAAGTTCTGGCTGGCGATCAGCAAGGCCGAGCAGCTCAAGCGCTTCAAGCAGCGCGAGAAGGTGGCGTTCAAGCGGTTCAAGATCACCGACGAGGACTGGCGCAACCGCGACAAGTGGGGCGTCTACGAGACCGCGATCTGCGACATGGTCGACCGCACCTCCACGGCGGCGGCGCCGTGGACGCTGGTCGAGGCCAACGACAAGCTGTTCGCCCGCATCAAGGTCTTGGAGACCCTGTGCGGCGCGATCGAGACGGCGATGGAGCGCAATGGCGGGAAGAAGGGGAAGAAGGGGTAGGGGGCGTGGCAGGGATTTCGACCGTCATCCTGAGGTGCTCGC
>NZ_NPEX01000411.1 GCF_003258865.1 Rhodoplanes roseus
GCCGAGTCCGCGGAAGCCCCCCTCACTCGGTTCCTCGCTACGCGAGGAACCACCCTCTCCCGCGAGGGGAGAGGGTCGGTCCCTGCCCGATCGGCAGGAACCCGAGATTCGTCTCGCCTCAGTACCGATACATCTCGGGCTTGAACGGGCCTTCCTGCGGGACGCCGATATAGGTGGCCTGGCGGTCCGACAGCTTGGTCAGCGTGGCGCCGACCTTGGCGAGATGCAGGCGCGCGACCTTCTCGTCGAGATGCTTCGGCAGCGTGTAGACCTTCTTCTCGTACTTGCCGGGATTGCAGAAGATCTCGATCTGGGCGAGCGTCTGGTTGGTGAACGACGCCGACATCACGAAGCTCGGATGGCCGGTGGCGTTGCCGAGATTCACCAGCCGCCCTTCCGAGAGCAGGATGATGCGGTGGCCGTCCGGGAACTCGACCTCGTCGACCTGCGGCTTGACGTTGTGCCACTTGAAGTTCTTCAGGGCGGCGACCTGAATCTCGCTGTCGAAGTGGCCGATGTTGCAGACGATCGAGCGGTCCTTCATCTTGCGCATGTGATCGACCGTGATCACGTCGAGATTGCCCGTGCAGGTGACGAAGATGTCGGCGCGCGGCGCCGCGTCCTCCATGGTGACGACCTCGTAGCCCTCCATGGCGGCCTGCAGGGCGCAGATCGGATCGACCTCGGAGACCATCACGCGGCAGCCGGCGTTGCGCAGCGAGGCGGCCGAGCCCTTGCCGACGTCGCCGAAGCCGGCGACCATCGCGACCTTGCCGGCCATCATCACGTCGGTGCCGCGGCGGATGCCGTCGACCAGGCTCTCGCGGCAGCCGTACAGATTGTCGAACTTCGACTTGGTGACCGAGTCGTTGACGTTGATGGCGGGCCACAGGAGCTGGCCCTTCTTCTGCATCTCGTAGAGGCGATGCACGCCCGTCGTGGTCTCCTCGGTGACGCCGCGGATCGCCTCGGCGTTCTTCTTGTACCAGCCGGGCTGCTCCTTGATCCGCTTCTTGATGGCGGCGAACAGAACCTCTTCTTCCTCGTTGGTCGGCTTGGCGATCAGGCCGGTCTCGCCGGCCTCGACGCGGGCGCCGAGATGGATCAGCAGCGTCGCGTCGCCGCCGTCGTCGAGGATCATGTTCGGCGTGCCGCCGTCGGCCCACTCGAAGATCCGGTGGGTGTAGTCCCAGTAGTCGACCAGGCTCTCGCCCTTCACGGCGAACACCGGGGTGCCGCCGGCCGCGATCGCCGCGGCGGCGTGGTCCTGGGTCGAGTAGATGTTGCACGAGGCCCAGCGCACGTCGGCGCCGAGCGCCTTGAGCGTCTCGATCAGCACCGCGGTCTGGATGGTCATGTGCAGCGAGCCGGCGATGCGGGCGCCGCGCAGCGGCTGCTCCGGGCCGTACTCGTCGCGGGTCGCCATCAGGCCGGGCATCTCGGTCTCGGCGATGGCGATCTCCTTGCGGCCCCAGTCGGCGAGGCCGATGTCCTTCACGGCATGGTCGGCGGCGGGTGCGGACGCGGGCTTCGGCGAAGCGGTCATGGAGATCCCTGGGTGCTGATGTGAATTGGCTCGCGCCCGACGACGGCGGGCAGCGTCGCAGCCCTATAGCAGGGCCGCGCCGACCCCGCAAGAAACACATAAAGACTTCTTTATGTCGTTAAGAGGCTGTTGAGCATGCCGGCCAGCGTGGCCCCGAGCCGGGGAGACCGGAGGAAGCGCCCGCTACTCCGGCGGCCACGTCGGACCATGCGCGGCATGGCATGGAATCGGACGATCCGGCCAGAACCGTCGGGCGGGGGGACGGCACTGACCCGGCGAGGCGGTCCGGGCGGGGATGCCGGCGACGACAGCGGAGGCGACGGTGCAACTTCGGGTGAGCCAGTACGATCCGGCGAGACGAACTCCGCAAGGGCACCCTCCGGCGGACGACTGGACCCCCCCGTGGTGGGACACCCGTACGACGTTGGGCGCGCGAATGGGAACGTGGGCGGAGTACGGCCGCGTCGAGGACGCGTATGTCGAGAGCGTGGTGCGTCTGATGGCGGCCTGCGGCGTCGAGGCGCTCCGGATGGACGATCTGGTGTATGGGCATCTCGACTACGACGTGTTCGGCCGGCCGGAGATCCAGCCGGCGGGCGAGATGGACGACGGCTTCTGGTTCGCCGGCCAGGAGCTCCTCAAGGTGATCCGGCTGGTTTTGGCCAAGCTCATCTGGTGCCGGCTGTCCGGCCGGGACGGCTTCTACGTCCACTTCAGCTTTCAACACGACTACTCGATGTATATCGGCTGCGACCGCGACGTCGCCGTCCCGGCGCTCCCGGCCGGCATCTACGCCGAGTCGATGCCGCCGCCGAACCCGGACGCCTCCTTCCCGTGGTGAGCGAGCGGCCCGCGTACGCCGTCCCGGCGGCCGCCGACGGGGACGCTGCCGTTGCGAGGGGCATCGGAACTGCGATGACGGTGCTGGACCGGACTCTCATCCTGCCCGGCGGGTTCGACCGTCACGGTGTTTCCGGCCGGCGTCTGGCGGCAGCCATCGAGCCGAAGACCTCAGTCGTCCTCGCCGAAGCGGTTGCCGATCAGCTCCTCGAGGGCGGCGATGACGGCATCGGCGTCGGTGCCGACCGCCTCCACCATGATGGTGGTGCCGGGGGCGGCGGCCAGCATCATCAGGCCCATGATCGAGTCGCCGCCGACCGTCTGGCCGCAGCGGGTGACGAACACGTCGGCGCGGAAGCGCTCGACGGTCTGCACGAACTTGGCCGAGGCGCGGGCGTGCAGGCCCTTCTGGTTGATGATCGGGATGTGGCGCACCACGGCGCCCTCGCGCGGTGCCGGGAACTCCGACCCGCAGGCCCCGTCGGCCGTGTCGATCTCGTCGGTCATCGCCCGGCTCATTTCCCGGCCAGCACCCGGCTCGCGATGGTGATGTATTTCCGACCCGATTCTTGCGCGGCCGCGACCGATTCGGCCAGCGGACATTCGGTCCGGATCTTGGCGAGCTTCACCAGCATCGGCAGGTTGATACCGGCCAGCACCTCGACATTGGGCAAGCTCATCACCGAGATGGCGAGGTTGGAGGGCGTGCCGCCGAACATGTCGGTGAGAATCGCCACGCCGTCGCCGGTGTCGACCCGGGAGACCGCCTCGATGATCTCCTTGCGGCGCAGCTCGACATTGTCGGTCGGATCGATCGTGACGGTCTCGATCTGGGTCTGCGGACCGACGACGTGCTCCAGCGCAGCCCGGAACTCGACGGCGAGCCGACCGTGGGTCACGAGGACGAGGCCGATCATCGGAACACCCCGCGGTGCTTGTGCTGCACCGCACGAAACAACGAATGGATCATGACATTCCGGAGCCCGAGCGCAAGAGCGTGGTTCCCCGGCCTATGGGTCCGCGGCGTGTCCCCGGCCCGGCGCGTCGCGGACGAGCGCGCCGGTGTCGCCCGATACCTCACGCCCCCTGGCCCGGCAAGTCTAGCCGAACCGGACCGGTCTACCGCCGAAGGGGACGAGGCGTCCCGCGGATCTTTCCAGAGCCGCGGCTAAATTCAAGTTGTCATTCATTAATATGCAGTCGTGACCGATCCGTGAAGAGCCTGCGACGCCCCGCCTCGCCCGCCGGGACGGCCCCCGGGTCCTCGCCTAGGACGTGCCGGGGGCGAGCCGCAGCGCCGCCAGCACCACGGGCAGCGGATCGACGCCCTCGGGCAGCGCCAGCCGCGGCACCACGACGCCGGCGATCTCGGCCCGCGTGGCGGCGTCCGGCGGCATCCGCTCGGCGAACGGATCGGCGAGATCGACCAGCAGGCCGACCACGGCGACCGGCTCGTGGGCGAGGCGGCGCAGGCCGAGGCCGCGCACCTCGATCAGCCCGGCGATGGTCTCGGCCGGCCGCGCCAGCAGCCGGCCGCCCGCC
>NZ_NPEX01000412.1 GCF_003258865.1 Rhodoplanes roseus
GAGCCGGAGCCGCTGCGCGGCGACGGCGTGCGCTGATCAGTTCGACTTGTCGAAATAGTGCAGCGCCGCCGAGGTGAGGGCGCCGCCGACCACGCAGGGCAGGCCGAGCGCGACCTGCCCGATGGCGGCGGCGGCGACACAGCCGAACGACATCGCCCCCTCGCCGATGCGGCCCCACAGCGACGGCTCGCGCCGGCCGCCGGACTTCTCCAGCGCCCGGATGGCGGCCAGTGCCTCCTTGCGCACGCGCCCGACATCGACCGTCTCGGCGGCCAGGATCGCATCCTTCAGCACCGCGGCGGTCCCCGGCGGCTGGGTCTGCAGCTCGGCCCGCAGCAGCGCCAGCAGCGCCGGGTCGCGCGCCCCATTGGCGACCAGCGTGAACTTCGCCATGCTGCCGACCGTGAGGCGATCGAGGTCGTCGCGCTCCAGCGACCACGGCAGCAGCGCGACGATGCGGCCGATCGGGGCGGCGTCGCCGCTGGCGAAATAGAGACCCCACAGCGTGTCCAGCACGTCCGGCCCGACCGCGAGCGCCGGCGTCTTGGGCGCCGCCTCGCCGACCCGCAGCCAGCCCCGCATGCGTGTCCAGACGGAGGGATCGTCGTCGATCGCCAGCCGGTCGAGAGTCGGCATGCGGTCGTTCACATAGGCCTCGACCATGGCGCGGTGCTGCGGGAAGCGCGCCGCATTGCGGGCCAGCAGGCCCTTCCAGTCGGGATGGCCTGAATAGGCGATGGCTCGCACGATGACCCAGCCGTCGGCCGGCGGGAACGGCACCATGGCGGCGATCAGCCGGTCGGCCCGGGTCGGCTGTGCCGCGATCACGCCGGCCAGGAAGCCGACATAGAGGCCGGCGGCCTCGGGCGTCGCCAGCGCGCCGGCCTGGCTCGCCGTCTTGTAGGCGGCCGCGACGCGCCCGGGCTCCGGCCGCGACCGGTAGGCATGGATGAAGTGCAGCACGGATTCGGAGGACGTGAACGGCCCGCCGCTCTGTCCGGCCGCCGCGTCCGGCGTTGCCGTCGCGATCGGCGCCTTGGCGCTCGTCGTTGCGACCGTGGGCTCGGCATCGGCCGGCTCGGCTCGGGCCGAACCGGCATCGACCGAGAGCGCCGCGGCGAGCAGCGATCCCGCGGCCAGGACGGCGATCCATGATCTCATTCGCTTCCCCTCCGCCGTCCGCGACACCGCGAGGGTGTCGGCACGGCTGTTCCCCGGAGGGTCTTCGACCAGATCGGAGGGGCGAATTCGTGGGGTGGTGAGGCCGATTCTTGGGCGCGATCGGGGCGCGGTTGGCGTGGCTTTACGGCCACCCGCAGTGGAGCCCGGCGATGCGCGTGCGCTGGACGAAGCGGATCGGCGGCCGCTCAGGCGGCTTTGAGAGGACGTGCGCGGCTCTGCGTCAGCTCGACATAACGGGCGATGTCCTGGGCGCGGCTCTCGTGCCCGGTCATGGCCTCGGACCAGATCGTGCGGATCTCGTCCTCGTTGTCGTAGTAGTTGATGCCGCGCCACTGATTGAGGCGGATGCTGCCGTCCGCCATCCGGGTGGCCGAGAACAGCAGCCCGAGGCTCCCGAGCCGGTCCAGAAAGTCTTTGATCCTGAAATCCGACATGGCTGCCTCGCTCCCCTGATTCGTCAGTGTGGGGCCTTTTCACAGCCGGTCAATTTGTAACCATGATTTTGACCAGATGTTCACCGCGGACAGCCATGAGCTGTGGCTGAGGAGTCACACGCGTGGCGTCGCCGTACCGCTGACTAGCCCGACCGCTGCGCGCGCCCCGACTCTGGCACCGGCCGTGCGGCGCTGCGGCGCGGGCGCGGCAGTGGCGCGGCGCGGGAGCCTCGTGCTAGGTGCTGCCGTCCCGTCGACCGCACCGGAACCCGCATGGCCGCCGCCGCTCGCATGAATCCCGCCCTCAAGGTCGCGCTCGACGTCGGCCCGCTGGTGCTGTTCTTCGTCGCCAATGCGAAATTCGGCATCTTCGCCGCGACCGCCACCTTCATGGTGGCCGTGGTGGCGGCGCTCGTGGTGTCGTGGGTGCTGACCCGGCATCTTCCGCTGATGCCCGTCGTCTCGGCCGTGATCGTCCTGGTGTTCGGCAGCCTGACCCTGGTGCTGCACGACGAGACCTTCATCAAGCTCAAGCCGACCCTGATCTACCTCCTGTTCGCGATCGTGCTGGCGGTCGGCCTCTGGCGCGACCGGCCGCTGCTCGCGATGGTGTTCGACAGCGTGTTCGACCTGACCGACGAGGGCTGGCGCAAGCTGACGGTGCGCTGGGCCGTGTTCTTCCTGGTGATGGCGGCCGTCAACGAGCTGGTCTGGCGCACGCAGTCGACTGACTTCTGGGTGAACTTCAAGCTGTTCGGCTTCGTGCCGCTGACCTTCCTGTTCGCCGTCCTGCAGGTTCGGCTGCTGGCGCGCCACGCCGCCGAGCCCGATCCGGCGCAGGCCGACGAGGCCGCCGCGCCGGCCGGATCCGCGCCCGTGCCGCCCGTTTCCCCGCCCTCCGCCATGCGCAGAACGGAAGCCGAATAGCCCTTGCAATGCGGGCCGCAGTTTGCGAAGCCCTCCGCACCATCGGGACGCCCCGGCGACCGGTGGGTCCCGACGCAACGGACCGAGCGGGCGCGGCATGGCTGAACGCATTGCACTGATCACCGGAATCACCGGACAGGACGGCGCCTATCTGGCGGAGTTCCTGCTGGCCAGGGGCTACACGGTGCACGGGCTGCGGCGCCGGTCGTCGTCGTTCAACACCGGCCGCATCGATCACGTGCTGCACGATCCGCACGAGCACGGCGTGCCGCTGACGCTGCATTACGGCGACCTCACCGACTCGACCAATCTGCTGCGGGTCGTGCAGGAGACGCAGCCGACCGAGATCTACAATCTCGCGGCCCAGAGCCATGTCGCGGTGAGCTTCGAGACGCCCGAATACACCGCCAACGCCGATGGGCTCGGCACGCTGCGGCTGCTCGAGGCGATCCGGATTCTCGGGCTGCAGAAGCAGGTGCGCTTCTATCAGGCGTCGACCTCCGAGCTCTACGGGCTCGTCCAGGAGGTGCCGCAGCGCGAGTCGACGCCGTTCTATCCGCGCTCGCCCTACGCGGTCGCCAAGCTCTACGCCTACTGGATCACGGTGAACTACCGCGAGGCCTACGGCATCCACGCGTCGAACGGCATCCTGTTCAACCACGAGAGCCCGATCCGCGGCGAGACTTTCGTGACCCGCAAGATCACCCGCGCCGTCGCCGCGATCGTCTCGGGCGTGCAGGAGAAGCTGTTTCTCGGCAATCTCGACGCCAAGCGCGACTGGGGCCATGCGCGCGACTATGTCGAGGGCATGTGGCGGATCTGCCAGCAGGCCGAGCCCGGCGACTACGTGCTGGCGACCGGCGAGACCCACACGGTGCGCGAGTTCACCGAGAAGGCTTTCGCGCGCGCCGGCCGCACCATCGCCTGGCAGGGCGAGGGCGTCGAGGAGAAGGGCGTCGACAGGGCGAGCGGCGACGTCGTCGTCGAGGTCGATCCGCGCTATTTCCGGCCGACCGAGGTGCATCAGCTGCTCGGCGATCCGACCAAGGCGCGCGAGCAGCTCGGCTGGCGCCACCGCGTCAGCTTCGACCAGCTCGTCGAGGAGATGGTCGACGCCGATCTCGAAGCGCTGCGCCGGCACAATGCCGGCGTGCGGATCTGACGATCAAACGAATCATCGGTCTGGATTTCTGATAACGAGCGTTGGCGGTGTCGAAGAAGTCGATCCCCTCCTCCAGGCAGCGCGACACCATGCGGTCGGCGGTCGGCTGATCGAC
>NZ_NPEX01000413.1 GCF_003258865.1 Rhodoplanes roseus
AGGCCGCCAGCGCGAGAGCGGCGCCGAGCGCCAGGGCGGGTCCGATCCGGTGCGTCACGAGGCAGTCCTCCTCCCGCCGCGACGGTGCGGCGTGCCGGCGGCACGCTACACCGGATGCGCGGAGCGGGAAACGGCCGGCGCGGGCGCCCGCTACCGTCCCTTCACGGCGCCGCCGCGGCCGCTCACGCCGTGCACCGGGCTCGTCACGCCCGCGACGGCCGGCTCGACCTTCTGCACCGCGCCGGCCGGCGCCGGGATGAAGGGCACCAGAAGCCAGCTCTGCTTGGTGCCGGTCACGTGCAGCGTCGTGGTGCCGCCGAACACGTCGGCCGGGCGGTCGTCGGGATCGTCGTGCAGGAACGGGCCGCAACCGGTCAGCTCGTTCTTGAAGTTGGAGAGCCGGCCGCCGCTGCCGCCCGGCCAGACATAATCCTTTCCGCGCACCGTGAGGCCGAGCCGGTAACCCGCCGGGATCACGATCGAGGTCGGCCACACCTCGATGTCGAGCTCGTAGATCTCGCCCGGCGTCAGCGGTTGCTTCTCGTCGTGCGCATGATACGGCCGCCACGGCTCCGACAGCTTGCGGTCGAGCTTGCGGTGCGAGGCGCGCAGCCAGCCCTGCGCCACCGGCGTGTGCGGATCGATGGCGCCCTGGAACGTCACCTCCTTCATGTCGGGCGAGAACGCCCGCACGACCAGGAACAGGTCGGCGTCCGCCGTGGTGGAGGAGACGAACAGCTTCGCCGCCATCGGACCGGTGATCTCGGACTCCGCCGTGAACGGCGCCGTGAGAAACGTCACGCCGTCGCCGAGCGCCGCGAAGCTCACCCGGCTCTCGCGTCCGGAGGGCTCGCGCCCCAGCGTTCCGGTGGTCGGATCGAGATGCAGCCGCGTCCACTGCGTGCGGGCGAGCGGCCACTCGGATTCGGCGCGCGGCACGAACTTGTCGACGTGGCGCACCTGCAGGAAGACAGGCGGCTGGTCGCGCCAGCCGTTGTCCTTGCCGTGCAGGACATGGTCGAAGAACTTGAGCTGCAGCTCGCGGCCGTAGTCGGTGTAGAAGTGCGTCCAGTGCTCGATGCCGTGCACCTCCAGCCACTTCTCCTTGGAGGCTGCGCGGTAGAAGCCCTCGAAATTGCCGCGCGGATGCAGCGGCTGGCCGCCCCAGTTGGCGGCCGAGAGGAACGGCACCGTGACCTTCTCCCACACGGCGGTGCGCGCCTTGTGGTAGTCGTCGTCGAGCGGATGCGAGAGGATCTCGGCGCCGAAGTCGCAGCGGTTCCTGGCGAGCTCCTCGTCGGAGAGCTCCTCCGCCCCGCACACCGGCTCGCCCGTGGCGCGGCTCTTGGCGCCGCGCCGGCCGAGGCCGTACTGCACGGTCTTCACCTGCATGTCGTACCAGTTCTTGGGGAACGTGCAGAGGATGCCGCCGTGATGCGTCATCTCGCGGTAGAAGTCGGCGCAGCCCTCCCAGACGCACATGGCGGCGAGATGCGGCGGCTGCAGGCCGGCGACGTGCCACTGGTTGATGGCGTAGTAGGAGATGCCGGAGAGGCCGACCTTGCCGTTCGACCAGTCCTGCACGCCGGCCCATTCGATGCAGTCGTGAAAGTCCTTGGTCTCGCGCGGCGACCAGTGGTCGATGGTGCCGGGCGAGCAGCCGCAGCCGCGCGAGTCGACGCGCACGCAGACATAGTCGTGCGGCACCCACTTCTCCGGGTCGACCACCTCCCAGCTCTGGTAGAGGTTCGACGACCCCGCCGTCACGTCGGGATGCTGCTCCACCATCCGGTTCCAGGCGCTCGGATAGCCGTCCTGGAAGGCCAGCCCCTTGGCGTAGGGGCCGTAGCTGAGGATGACGGGATATTTGCCGGGCCTCGCCGGGCCAAAGACGTCGGCGCGCAGCACCACGCCGTCGTCCATCGTGATCGGAACGTTCCAGTCGATCCGCATGCCGTCGCGCGTCTCCGAGCGCGGGACGATCGTGGCGTCCGTCTTGGTGTCCATGTCTCTCTCCCTGTCGTGGTCGTCGCGGACTCTTGTCGGTCTCGTCGACGGGGCGATGCCGCCCGGATGGCGCAAGCCGTCAGCGCTTGCGTCGTGTCTTGCTCCGCTTCACGCCGGCGAGGCCCTCCAGCACCGTGCACACGGCACCGGTGTCCTGCATGCCGAGCCCGAGCGAACGCGCCGCCGCGTAGATCGGCATGGTGGCGTTGAAGGTCGGTGTCGGAACGCCGAGGCTGTCGGCGAATGCGCCGATCACGTCCATGTCCTTCTGCCACACCTTGATCTTCATGGTCGGCGGCTCGTACTTGTCGGCCGCCATCATGGGCGCCCTCGCCTCGAACATGCGCGACGTCCCGGCGCCGGCCTTGATCACCTCGACCACCTGCTTGGGATCGAGCCCCGCCTTCATGGCCAGCACCATGGCCTCGGCGCTCGCCACGTTGTGGATGGCGACCAGCAGATTGGCGACGTATTTCATCCGGCTGCCGTTGCCGAACACGCCGAGATCGTAGACGACGCGCGAAAAGCCCTCCAGCATCGGCCGGGCCGTCTTGATCGCCTTGCTGTCGCCGGAGGCGAGCACCACGAGATCCTTCACGGCGGCCTGCGCGCCGGTGCCGCTCATCGGCGTGTCGAGCAGCGTGTGGCCGGCCTTGCGCAGCGCGGTCTCGGCCGCGATCTTGTCGTCCAGCGTGAAGGTCGAGGCCTCGGCGATGATCTTGCCCGGCAGCTTCGCCGCGACGATCGCGTCGACGACGTCGCGCAAGGCCTGCGGGCTCGGCAGGCTGGTGATCACGAACGGCGCCGCCGCGGCGGTCGCTGCGATGTCGGGCGCGATCGTCACGCCGAGCCGCGCCATCGTGCGGCGGCGCGCCGGATCGATGTCGTAGCCGGTGACGCGCCAGCCGGCCGCGACCAGGTTCTTGGCGAACGCGCCGCCCATGATGCCGAGGCCGACGATGCCGACCGCGCCCTTCGATCGCGCCATGGTCTTCTCTCCCCTCCGTTCCGACACCGTCGGTCGGTTCTTGCCGGAATGATCTTGCTTGGTGGTCCAGGTGGGCGGAACGGAACGCACGAGGACGTCGTGTCACGACGCTATACGGTCGGCGGGCCGGCTATCAAGGGACCTTTCTATGCGTGGAACGATCGCCTATCGTGCCCTGCGCACAATGCAGACGGCGCCCCGGCGCTCTCTCGATACTCTGTATGAAGCCCGGCCGTCCGGGCGCGGCGCCGTCACCACAGGGGAGCAGGCATGTCATCGGTCGGTTTGTCGCAGGCCAGCACCATCGTCGACGCGGCGCTCGCGAAAGGGCGCGAGACGGCGTGTGATCCGCTCACCGTCGTGGTGCTCGACGCCGGCGGCCATCTGGTCGCGGCGAAGCGCGAGGACGGGTCGGGGATCATGCGGTTCGAGGTGGCGTTCGGGAAGGCCTGGGGTGCGCTCGGCATGGGCTTCGGCTCGCGCGCCTATCTGGAGCGGGCGAAGGCCAATCCGGCCTTCGTCAACGCCCTGATGGCGGCGAGCGGTGGCCGCGTCGTGCCGGTTCCGTCGGGCGTGCTGATCCGCGAGGCCAGCGGCGCCGTCATCGGTGCGGTCGGCATCTCGGGCGACACCTCGGACCGCGACGAGGTCTGCGCCGTCGCCGGCATCGAGGCGGTCGGGCTGACTCCGGACACCGGCGGGGCGAAGGGGTAGGAGCAAAACCAGCGCCGGGCACGGGCCCACCCCTCCCCTGGAGGGGGAGGGTCGACCGCGCAGCGGTCGGAGTGGGGTGACCGCGCGTCCACCC
>NZ_NPEX01000414.1 GCF_003258865.1 Rhodoplanes roseus
GATCTCCGCTCCGGCCGCTCCGCCCGCTCCGGCCGCTCCAACCGGCTCGGCCGCTCGCCCAGCCCGGGCCGCTCCGGACGATCGCCGAGCCCCGGCCGGTCCCCGGCCCCGCCCCGCGCCGGCATCGACTCGGTGCGCGACTTGCGGGCCGCGTCGGCCTCGACCTTGCGGATCGCCTCCTCGAGCGCCAGCCGCTCGCGGGTGATCTCCGATTCACCCAGCGCCGGCGAGACGCCGCGCAGCTGGGTGACGAGCGCATTGCGGGCGCGCTCGTAGAGGGTCCGCCGCGCTTCCCCGGTGTTCTTCTCGAGGCCCGCGACCGCCTTGGCGATCAGTGGATAGTAATCGGCCATCAGGTCCAGCTGTTTCGAGCGATCCCCGCCCCCGAGGCTCAGCTCTCGAAAGGATTGTGCACCAGGATAGTGTCATCGCGTTCCGGGCTCGTCGAGAGCAGAGCGACCGGGCATCCCACCAATTCCTCGATCCAGCGCACGTACTTGATCGCCTGGGCCGGCAGCTCCGACCAGGAGCGCGCGCCCGCGGTCTTGTCCTTCCAGCCGGGGATCGTCTCGTAGACCGGCTCGACCCGCGCCTGCGCGTGCTCGCTCGCCGGCAGGTAGTCGATGTCGCGCCCGTCGAGGCGGTAATGGGTGCACACCTGGATCTCGTCGAGCCCGTCCAGGATGTCGAGCTTCGTCAAAGCCAGCCCGTGGATGCCGCTGGTGCGCACCGTCTGCCGCACCAGCACGGCGTCGAACCAGCCGCAGCGCCGCCGCCGGCCCGTGACGGTGCCGAACTCGTGGCCGCGGTCGCCGATCAGCCGGCCGATCTCGTTGTCCTGCTCGGTCGGGAACGGCCCGGCGCCGACCCGCGTCGTGTAGGCCTTGCAGATGCCGAGCACGTAGCCGACCGCCGACGGACCGAGCCCCGAGCCGGTCGCCGCCTGGCCCGCCACCGTGTTGGACGAGGTGACGAACGGATAGGTGCCGTGGTCGATGTCCAGAAGCGCGCCCTGGGCGCCCTCGAACAGGATTCGCTTGCCCTCGCGCCGCACCTGGTCGAGCAGCACCCACACCGAATCCATGTAGGGCAGCACTTTCGGGGCCACGCCGGCGAGCTCGTCGAACAGCGCCTTCGGCTCGTACTCGGGCAGCCCGAGGCCGCGCCGCAGCGCGTTGTGGTGCACCAGCAGCCGCTCGATTTTTGGGGGCAACGAATCGAGGTCGGCCAGATCCATCAGCCGGATGGCGCGGCGGCCCACCTTGTCCTCGTAGGCCGGGCCGATGCCCCGCTTGGTGGTGCCGAGCCGCGCTTTTTCGCTCGCCGCCGCCTCGCGGTTGGCGTCGAGCTCCTGGTGCAGCGAGAGAATGAGCGAGGTGTTCTCGGCGATGCGCAGCGTCTCGGGCGAGAGGCCGACGCCCTGGCCCTTGAGCCGGTCGATCTCCTCCACCAGGGCGCGCGGATCCAGCACCACGCCGTTGCCGATCACCGACAGCTTGCCGCGCACCACGCCGGACGGCAGCAGGGACATCTTGTAGGTGGTGCCGTCGATCACCAGCGTGTGGCCGGCATTGTGCCCGCCCTGGAACCGCACCACGACGTCGGCCTGCTCGGAGAGCCAATCGACGATCTTGCCCTTCCCCTCGTCGCCCCACTGGGAGCCGACGACCACGACGTTCGCCATGTCTGCCTTCTTGTCTCGCTGGGGTCCCGCGGACGAGCGCCGCCGGGCCGGTTCGCAGATGTCGTCGCAGCGCCGACGGGGACGGCACGCGCCGATGCGGCCCGCCCTGTCCCGGCTCCGGATTGTTGAAGCGAATCCGGCCCCCGGACCGAGTCCGAACCGCCGTGCGGGTGTGTAGCGCGGCGGGAGGGGGAGGTCGAGTCGGGGGATGACGTTGCCGCGGGATGGTGGACCGAACGAATGGGAGCAGCCCGTGAGCTCCGTCCATCCCGGCTGACGGACGATACAGCCGTGCGAGGTCATACCAAGGTCGCTGGCCCTGACTGTCTCCTCGGGGATCCTTGCGATCAAGCCCTTCCCTGACCGCGCACACCGACCTGCTCATTCCCGCGAAGCGGGACTTCAGGAGCCGCCTGTCGAGCCGCCCCTGGGTGCCTTTTCCGAAGGCCGGGTGATCCATGGTATGATGACCTAATGACGCGAGCCGATGCGCTGGAAACCCTCAAGCGTTCTGAACCGGCGTTGCGCGCACGGGGCGTGCGGCGCGCCGCCGTGTTCGGCTCGGTCGCACGCGGCGACGCCCCGCCCGACAGCGACCGGGACATCATGGTCGAGATCGATCCCGAGGCGCACCTGACGGTCTTCGATTACGTCGGACTCAAGGATTACATCGCGAGCCTGTTCGACGGGCCCGTCGACGTGGTGAACCGCGACAGCCTCAAGCCCCATGTCGCCCCCGCGGCGACCGCCGACGCGCACTATGCCTTCTAAGTCGGCGCAGGCGGCGCTGCACGACATCCTGCACCACATCGCCCTCGCCAACGAATTCACCCGCGGCTTCACGGCCGAGACGTTCAAGCAGGATCTGCGCACGATCTACACCGTGACCCGCTGCCTGGAGATCATCTCGGAAGCCTCGCGCCGCCTGCCGGACACCTTGAAAGCCCGCCATCCCGACATCGCCTGGAAGCGAATGGCAGGCGCCTGCAACGTGTATCGTCACGACTACGAGGACGTGGCGGCGCAATTCGTCTAGGACACCGTGTTGCGCGCGCTGCCGCCACTCAAGGCGGCGCTGGACGAAGGGGTCAATCGCGGCTGAGCCGCGCCGCAGGCGGATGGGGGAGGTCCCACGAGAAGCGGCGGGTGAAGTTCAGATCACGACGACAGCGTTCCGAATACCGTCGGCTCTCCGCGATGCAGTGCTGAATGACAGAATTAAGCGCAGTGTCAGTGCAATTCGCAACTGCGGAATCTGCATTTAGAACACGAATCAGCCCGACATATTGATATATATGCAACGGCAGAATCGATTCGGTGGAATATACATCATGGCATCCTTCGCAACCGAATTTCCCGTGAAACCAATAGCCGATCGAAGAGCATTTGTTGCTCAGGTCATTTCATGGGTGCGTGGAATGGCCGACAGCACCGTTCTCGACAATCCTCGCGATCAGGATCTCGCTGGCGATACCGCACACCTGAGATCCCAAAGCGGGGAAGAATTGAGATTGCGGGAACTTGGTCGTGAGGGCACGCTTGAGGCAATAGGTTTTCGTCATGATTTTCCGGATATTGAAGGTCGCCTCTGGCGTACTGAAGCAGTGGTACGTCGAGGCGTCTCCCACGATGCGCAGGATCTCATCCGACTGCGAACGGAATGTATCGCGCGGGCACAGGGGGCACGACTTGATATCCCGCGCAAGCCGTTTCTTATCAAGACGATCTTACGTGATGGGTGGGGCGGGAAAGATCGAGAGCTTTCGGTCTCAGACAGCCCGATATGGATCCCTGACGATGATGCTGGGGTCGCAGTCGCACGCGCCGTCACGCTAGGCCAAGCAACACAATATCTACCAGTGGTTTATATTTCTGCTACCGGCCCACTGAAATGGCTACTGTCGCAAAACCAAATAGAGAGGCTCGCCTACGACCTTGGTGGCGTTGCGCACGTTGTAGTAGAGCCCAGTCGAGCTTTTTCCTTTCGAGTTCGTGAGCTGACCGCAGAACAAAACACCTACGGCGGAACGTTAGAGCGGTTCCCGATCTGAGTGAATCGCGATGGATTCCCAAATCGGTTCGAAGATGATTCAAGCTGTCTGCCGGAG
>NZ_NPEX01000415.1 GCF_003258865.1 Rhodoplanes roseus
CGGCACGGCACCCGTCCTCCTTCTCCCCGCACGCGGGGAGAAGGTCGCGATGAGGGGGCGTCTCGTGGATACGGAAGCGCCCCCTCACCCGGAATTCGCGCCTGCGGCGCGTATTCCGACCTCTCCCGCGCAGCGGGGAGAGGTGAAGCGTTAGAAGCAGCGACTCTGGGTCCTGCCCGAATTCTCACCCTTCCGGGTGGAAAAGCCCGGCGGGATCGTGTAGACGCGGCGCGCCGCCCCTATATGTCGCCGGTCGGCCTCTGCGCCGGACCCGGCGCGGGTCGCGTCGCGGCAGTGTGCCTCGGTTTTTTTCAGCGTCGTTTCAGCGGAACGTTCCATGCAGACCGTCGTCATCGTCATTCACCTGATGATCGTGCTCGCCATGATCGGGCTCGTGCTGCTGCAGCGCTCCGAGGGCGGCGCGCTCGGCATCGGCGGCGGCGGCGGATTCATGAGCAATCGCGGCTCCGGCAACGCGCTGACGCGAGCCACCGCGATCCTGGCCGGATGCTTCTTCGTCACCAGCCTGCTGCTGTCGGTGCTGGCCGGCCTGTCGCACCGGCCGACCACGGTGATCCCGGCCGACGGCGGCGTCGGTGCCCCGACGCCCGGCGCGCCGGCCCCGCTCGGCACCGGCCGCGGCGTGCTCGACCAGCTCCCGGGCGGCGGCAGCCAGCCGGCGGCTCCGGCCGCGCCCGCCGCACCGGCGGCGCCGTCCGGCCCCGAAGTGCCGCGGTCGCAGTGAGGACGGGCGGCACCAGACGCCGTCCGGGCCTCCGGCCCCATCGCTTCCCATCCCCGTCATCCACCGCCGGACGAGCTTCGTCCGGCGCCCCAGGTTTTGGAGACAAGCCATTGCGAAATGGCGTGAAAAACTCGGCCGTGCCGGCCCGGACCGGCGGCGGCACGGCAGCCCTGCGCGCAAAGACCTCGTCGAATCGCTCGGCGGGCGCTAGAGGTCGGGCCCCATGACGCGGTACATCTTCATCACCGGCGGCGTGGTCTCCTCCCTCGGCAAAGGGCTCGCTTCGGCGGCGCTCGGCGCATTGCTGCAGGCGCGTGGCTACAAGGTCCGCCTGCGCAAGCTCGATCCCTATCTCAACGTCGATCCCGGGACGATGTCGCCGTACCAGCACGGCGAGGTCTTCGTCACCGACGACGGCGCCGAGACGGACCTCGACCTCGGCCATTACGAGCGCTTCACGGGCCGCCCGGCGACCCGCCAGGACAACATCACCACGGGCCGTATCTACCAGGAGATCCTCGCCAAGGAGCGGCGCGGCGACTATCTCGGCGCCACCATCCAGGTGATCCCGCACGTCACCAACGCCATCAAGGACTTCATCCGCGACGGCAACGACGGCTACGACTTCGTCCTGGTGGAGATCGGCGGCACGGTCGGCGACATCGAGGGCCTGCCGTTCTTCGAGGCGATCCGCCAGTTCGGCATCGAGCTGCCGCGCGGCCACGCGATCTACATCCACCTCACGCTGCTGCCCTACATCCCGTCCGCCGGCGAGCTGAAGACCAAGCCGACCCAGCATTCGGTGAAGGAGCTGCGCTCGATCGGCATCCAGCCCGACATCCTGCTGTGCCGCACCGACCGGCCGATCCCGAAGGAAGAGCGGCGCAAGCTCGGGCTGTTCTGCAATGTCCGCGAGAGCGCCGTGATCGAGGCCCGCGACGCCGATTCGATCTACGCCGTGCCGGAGGCCTATCACGAGGCCGGCTTCGACGCCGAGGTGCTGCAAGCCTTCGGGCTGCCGGCCGAGAAGGAGCCGGATCTGTCGCGCTGGCGCACCATCAACGAGCGCATCCGCAACCCGGACGGCGACGTGACGATCGCCATCGTCGGCAAGTACACGGGCATGAAGGATGCCTACAAGTCGTTGATCGAGGCGCTCACCCATGGCGGCGTCGCCCACAAGGTGCGGGTCAATCTCGACTGGATCGAGAGCGAGGTGTTCGAGCGCGAGGACCCGGCGCCGTTCCTCGAGCATGTCCACGGAATCCTGGTGCCGGGCGGCTTCGGCCAGCGCGGCGCCGAGGGCAAGATCCGCGCGGCGCAGTTCGCGCGCGAGCGAAAGGTGCCGTATTTCGGCATCTGCTTCGGCATGCAGATGGCCGTCATCGAGGCGGTGCGCAACCTGTGCGGCGTCGCCGAGGCGAACTCGACCGAGTTCGGCGAGACCAGCGAGCCGGTGGTCGGCCTGATGACCGAATGGCTGCGCGGCAACGAGCTGGAGACGCGCGCCCAGGGCGGCAATCTCGGCGGCACCATGCGGCTCGGCGCCTACGCGGCCGAGGTCGCGGCGGGCAGCAAGGTCTCCGGCATCTACGGCGCCACCGAGATCTCCGAGCGCCACCGCCACCGCTACGAGGTCAACACCCGCTACAAGGACCGGCTGGAGCAGCACGGCATGCGCTTCTGCGGCATGTCGCCCGACGGGCTGCTGCCGGAGATCGTCGAGTACATGGACCATCCATGGTTCATCGGCGTCCAGTTCCACCCGGAGCTGAAGTCGCGCCCCTTCGCCCCGCATCCGCTGTTCGCCTCCTTCGTCGGGGCGGCGGTCGAGCAGAGCCGGCTGGTCTGACCCATGAAGCACCTTCTCGCCGTCCTGCTCGGCCTGCTGGCGATCCTCACCTGGACGTTCGGCGGCACCGTGATCGAGCTGGAGAGCTATCGCGAGGCGAACTCCCAGGGGCTGTGCCACGTCGTCGGGGTCGACTATTCGGCCGACGGCCAGGCCCGGCAGGTGCGCGAGCAGTGCCTCGCCGCCGCCAAGAGCAGCACCGGCCCGTTCGGGCATATCCTGCACGCCCTGCATCTTCGGTAGGCCCGCGGCGCCGCCTCACGCAGGCGTGTAGGCGGCGGCCCCGGCCGCGTGGTGATGCGGCTGGATTGCCGGTCGTCCTTCATGCAATCGTCCCGTGCATGGAGGTGGCATCATGGCACCGACCGTGACGCTGTATGCCTGGGCCGTACCGGCCTATTTCACCGACTCGCCCGTCGACCACACCTGGGTCACGACCTACGACAACCGGCAGTCCGCCTACCAGACCGACGCGCAGGTCGCCGCCGCCGGCGAGGACTATTGGTACTGCTGGGGCTCGTTCCACCCGACCGGCGGAACCCCGATCAACAGCGACGGGTTCCTGGGCCAGCAGGGCGGCAACCGGGCGCTGGCGGAATGCCTCGTGCAGCCGAATGCGGACTCCTCGACAGTGCCGGCGGCGCGCGGCACCATCTTCACCTACGGGGTGGACGGCGTCTGCCACCAGCTCGCCAACCAGGTGCTGTTCGCCACCGGCACGGGCGGCCAGCCGCAGCTCACCGTGAAGCTCGCCCGCGGCTACTTCGCCAGCAGCTTCATCTACGGACCCTGGGGCCTGCAGCACACCGCCTGGGTCAACAAGATCGCGGCCTGCAGCGGCGCCGCGGCGCCGCCGTCGGTCCTCGCCGCCGGAGGAGCAGCCTTGGCCGGACCACCCGACGACTTCGAG
Organism: Rhodoplanes roseus; assembly: GCF_003258865.1. Lineage (GTDB taxonomy): Bacteria > Pseudomonadota > Alphaproteobacteria > Rhizobiales > Xanthobacteraceae > Rhodoplanes > Rhodoplanes roseus. The sequence continues at coordinate 3,508 of NZ_NPEX01000415.1, forward strand.
GCGCGCGCCCGCGAGGTGCTGGGCCCCGGCGATCCCAAGAAGCTGTCCGACCTGATGGCGCTGCGCACCGACACGCGCCGCTTCGCGGCCCAGGCCTGGCCCGGCGCGGCGCCCTCGGCCGAGACGCTCAACGCCCGCAACCAGCACCTGATCGACCAGGCCGCCGCGCTGCTCGACCCGAGGGAGTTCGAGGCGATCTTCGGCTTTCCGCCCGGCTCGGCTTCAAGTGCCACGTCCTGTGCCCGGACCCGCAGTCCTGCGCCTTCGACGTGGTGCGCCGCGTC
>NZ_NPEX01000416.1 GCF_003258865.1 Rhodoplanes roseus
GTCGACCCTCCCCCTCCAGGGGAGGGTGGACGGGGCACCGACGCCCTGCAGGGGAGAGAAACGACATGAAGCTGCCGCACGATATCGGGCCGGTGCATTTCGTCGGGATCGGCGGCATCGGCATGAGCGGCATCGCCGAGGTGCTGGCGAACCTGGGCTACACGGTGCAGGGCTCGGACGTCGCCGAGAGCGCCAATGTGAAGCGCCTGCGCGGCAAGGGCATCGACGTGGCGATCGGCCATGCGGCCGAGAATGTCGACGGCGCCGCCGTGCTGGTGGTCTCCTCGGCGATCCGCCGCGACAATCCCGAGCTCGTCGCGGCGCGGGCCAACCGGCTCCCCGTGGTACGCCGTGCCGAGATGCTGGCCGAGCTGATGCGGCTGAAGAGCTGCGTCGCCATCGGCGGCACCCACGGCAAGACCACGACCACGTCGCTGGTCGCCGCGTTGCTCGACGCCGGCAGCTTCGATCCGACCGTGATCAACGGCGGCATCATCAACGCCTACGGCACCAATGCCCGGCTCGGCGCCGGCGACTGGATGGTGGTCGAGGCGGACGAGTCCGACGGCACCTTCCTCAAGCTGCCCACCGATGTCGCCATCGTCACCAACATCGATCCCGAGCATCTCGATCATTTCAAGACCTACGAGGCCGTGCAGGAGGCGTTCCAGACCTTCGCCGAGAACGTGCCGTTCTACGGCTTCGCGGTGATGTGCATCGACCACCCGGTGGTGCAGACCATGGTGGGCCGCATCGAGGACCGCCGCGTCATCACCTACGGCGAGAATCCCCAGGCCGACGTGCGCCTCGTGTACCAGGATCACACGGACGGCAAGTCGCGGTTCTCGGTGGTCTTCCGCGACCGTGGCGGCGACACGGCGCACGAGATCGCCGGGATCGAGCTGCCGATGCCCGGACGCCACAACGCCCTCAACGCGACGGCGGCGATCGCGGTGGCGCGCGAGCTCGGCGTCTCCGACGACCTGATCCGCAAGGCGCTCGCCGGCTTCTCCGGCGTCGGCCGTCGCTTCACCCGCACCGGAGCCTGGAACGGCGTCACCGTGATCGACGACTACGGCCATCATCCGGTCGAGATCGCCGCGGTGCTGAAGGCGGCGCGCGAGACGGCGAAGGGCCGGGTGATCGCCGTGATGCAGCCGCATCGCTACACCCGGCTGCAGTCGCTGTTCGAGCAGTTCTGCACCTGCTTCAACGACGCCGACACCGTGGTGGTGGCGCCCGTCTATCCGGCCGGCGAGGCGCCGATCCCGGGCATCGACCGCGACTCGCTGGTCGCCGGCATCCTGGCGCGCGGTCACCGCAAGGCCGTGCCGCTCGAGGGGCCGCAGGCGCTCGCCGCCGTGGTGCGCCAGATCGCCCAGCCGGGCGACTACGTCGTCTGCCTCGGCGCCGGCTCGATCACCCAGTGGGCGCACGCGTTGCCCGCCGATCTCGCCGCGCTCGACCCCGCAGCGTAGGGAGGCGAGATGAAGACCTGCGTCGCCGTCCGGCACGTCGCCTTCGAGGGGCTCGGCCTGCTCGCGCCTTTGCTGGCGGCGCGCGGCTATCAGGTGCGCTATGTCGAGGCGCCCGTCGAGCCGCTCGACGAGGCCTCCCTCGCGGCCGCCGATCTGGTCGTGGTGCTCGGCGGTCCGATCGGCGTCTACGAGGAGGACGCCTATCCGTTCCTGCTCGGCGAGACCGCCGCGGTCGCCGCCCGCCTGCTGGCCGAGAAGCCGACCCTCGGTATCTGCCTCGGCGCGCAACTGATGGCCAAGGCGCTCGGCGCCGATGTCGCGCCCGGCCCGCAGAAGGAGATCGGCTGGGCGCCGCTCCAGGTGACCGACGACGGCCGCGCCGTCGGCCTCGGCGATTTCGCGACGACCCCGGTGCTGCACTGGCACGGCGACAATTTCGCTCTCCCCCCCGGCGCGACGCGGCTCGCCGCCACGGCGGCGTGCCCGAACCAGGCCTTCTCGGTCGGCCCGTCGATCCTCGGCCTGCAGTTCCATGTCGAGGTCGATCCCGAAACGATCGAGACCTGGCTGGTCGGTCACACGGTCGAGCTCGGCAAGGCCGGGATCGACCCGCGCACCCTCCGGGCCCAGGCCGCGAGCGTCGGCCAGGCCACGGCCGAAAAGGGCCGGGCGTTCATGGCGCGGTGGCTGGACGGGGTGGGGCGATGAGGACATCGGGGCGTCGGATCTGCTAGATTGGGCGTCCACGACGGAGCGACCGAGATGGGCTTGAACGAGAGCTTGCGTAAGCAAGTCTTCGCGCTGACGCCGGAGGAGAAGATCGACCTCGCGGTCGAGCTGTGGGACAGCATCGCCCAGGACGACTTCCCTCCGATCGACGAGGAGCTGAAGCAGGAACTCGACCGGCGGCTGGAAGAGCATCAAAGGGATCCGTCGTCTGCGCGATCCTGGGATGAAGTGCGCGAGTGGCTCTGGTCACGACGGAAATGACGCGCCGCGTCGTCGTCCGTCCGCAGGCGCGGCTCGAACTCGCCGCAGCGTCGGACTGGTACGACGAGCATGCTCCGGGCGTCGGCGACGACTTGCTGCGGGCCTTCGAAACGACGATCGCCAGGCTCCAACGGAATCCCTTCCGGTTCCAGGTCGTCCACCGGAACTTGCGGCGGGCCGGGCTGGGAAAGTTCCCGTATGGCCTGTTCTACACGGTCTCCGAGACCGACATCATCATCGTGGCCTGCATCCATGCCAGTCGCGATCCGAAATTCTGGAAAAGTCGCGTCTGAACCGATCGTAAACCGTCATGTCCTTTCCCGATCTCCTCCCCTCTCTTCGTGACACGCTGCCCGCGCTGCGCGGGCGGATGACGGCGAACGAGCCGTTGGCGCCGCTCACCTGGTTCCGGGTCGGCGGGCCGGCGCAGGTGATGGTGGTGCCGGCCGACGAGGACGACCTCGCCTATCTGCTGTCGCGGCTGCCGGCCGACATGCCGGTGACGATGCTCGGGCTCGGCTCCAACATGATCGTGCGGGACGGCGGCGTTCCCGGCGTGGTGATGCGGCTCGGCCGCGGCTTTTCGGAGATCTCTGTAGAGCCCGCCCACCGGGTGCGGGTCGGCACCGCGGTGCCGGATGTGAAGATCGCCCGCGCCGCCCAGGAGGCCGGCATCGCGGGGCTCGCCTTCTTCCGCGGCATCCCGGGCTCGGTCGGCGGTGCGCTGCGGATGAACGGCGGCGCCTACGGGGGCGAGACCAAGGACGTTCTCGTGGAGGCGCGCGGCGTCGACCGGCAGGGCCGCGTGCATGTGCTCACCAACGCCGACATGCACTTCACCTACCGCCACTGCGGCGTCGCCGACGACGTGATCTTCACCAGCGCTCTCTTTCAGGGGACGCCGGGCGACCCGAAGGAGATCGCCGCCGCGATGGACAAGATCACCGAGTCGCGCGAGGCGACGCAGCCGATCAAGAGCCGCACCGGCGGCTCGACCTTCAAGAATCCGCCGGGGCAGAAGGCCTGGCAACTGATCGACGCCGCCGGCTGCCGCGGCCTCGTCGTCGGCGACGCCCAGGTCTCCGAGCTGCACTGCAACTTTCTCATCAACCGCGGCAACGCCACGGCGGCCGACATCGAGACGCTCGGCGAGACCGTACGCCGGCGCGTGCAGGAGACGTCGGGCGTCGCGCTCGAGTGGGAGATCAAGCGGATCGGCGTGCCGGGGTGAGGCCGTAAGTACGGCTTCCGCCGTCATTCCGGGGCGCGAACCGGAGGTTCGCGAAC
>NZ_NPEX01000417.1 GCF_003258865.1 Rhodoplanes roseus
CCGGGACGAGCCCGGCCATGACGAGGTGGGGTTCACCCCACGCAGCGTGTCGCCGGAAACGTGTAGAGCCGGCTGTCGCCGATCAGATGGGTGATGAAACCGGCCCCGTCGAACACGGTGTCGAACGCCGCGTGGCGCACGTTGAGGCCGCCCGTGAAGGCGCCGAAGGCCGGCATCACCAGCCGGCGGCCGTCGGTGGCGAAGCAGCGCCGCGTCAGGCTGCGGCCGCGATGCACGACGCGCGCACAGGGGTGCAGATGGCCGGCGATCTCGCCGACCGTGCCGAGACCGGCGGGCTCGTGCCGCAGCACCAGTGGGCCGAACTGCAACTCGCGGGCGAAACCGCCGCCGACGTCGCGCCCCGGATCGGGATCGTGATTGCCGGCGATCCAGATCCAGTCGCGCCCGCGCTGGAGCGAGACGAGATGCGCGCGGTCCTCCGGCGACAGTCGCTCGGCACCCGCCGCGTCGTGGAAGCTGTCGCCGAGCGCGACGACGACCTCGGGCCCGTAATAGGCGACGACCCAGGCGAGGCGTTCAAGCGTGTCGGCGGTGTCGAACGGCGGCAGCAGCGATCCCCGCGCCGCGCAGGCCGAGCCCTTTTCCAGGTGCAGGTCGGCGACCAGCAGCATCCGCCGGTCCGGCCACCACAGCGCGCCGGAGAGGTCCGCCACCAGCGCGACGCCGGCAACCGTCAGCGCCGCGCTGCCGGGTGCGCACGGACGCGTCGCCTCGGCCGTCGTCGTGCCCCAGGCCGTACCCCATGTCGCCGCACGCGCGTCCATCACGCGACCTGCCTCGCGGCCGCTACGCCGCAGTCTCGCGGTCGAGGTGACGGTGTTGCGTGTGCGACGTCCCCTGCCCTCACCCCATCGCCTCCCTGACCAGATCCGCTTCGGCTTCCGCCAGCAGCGCCTCGGAGGCTTCCCCGGCGACCCGCTCGCGGCCGATCTCCAGCATCACCGGAACGGCGAGCGGAGAGACCCGCGGCAGCGGTTCGTGGACGATTCGCCCCCTCACCCGCGAGAGCAGCAAACCGAGCCGCCGGATGTCAAGCAGCCCGGTCGCGGCCTCGGCCCGGGCGGCGCGCAACAGCAGGTGATCGGGCTGATGCTTGCGCAGCACGTCGTAGACCAGATCGGTCGAGATCGTCACCTGGCGCCGGCTCTTGTCCTCGCCGCCGGTGCGCCGCTCGATCAGTCCGGCGATCACGGCGCACTGGCGGAACGTGCGTTTCATCAGCGCCGATTCGGCGAGCCACGCCTCGAGATCGTCGCCCAGCATGTCCTGGTCGAACAGTTCCGACAGGCGCAACGCGCCCCGTTTCACGGCGAAGGAGAGGTCGCCCAGCCCCCACACGGCGAGCGCATACTCGTTGGCGACGAAGCCGAGCGGTCTTTGACGCGCCCGTTCCAAGCGCCTCGTGAGAAGCATGCCGAGCGTCTGATGCGCGAGCCGCCCCTCGAACGGATAGCAGACCAGATAATGCTTGTCGGAGCGCGGAAAGGTCTCGACCAGCAGCTCGCCGGGCTTCGGCACGCGCGAGCGTGCCCGCTGCAGATCGAGCCAGCCGTGCACCTGATCAGGCAGCCGCCGCCAGGTCGACGGCGACGCCAGCATGTCGCGCACCCGCGCCGCCAGATAGGTCGACAGCGGAAACTTTCCGCCCGCATAGATCGGGACCTTCGGATCCTCCGACGTGGCGCGCGACACATAGGCCGAGTCCTCGGCCAGCGCCTCGTAGCGCAGCACCTCGCCGGCGAACAGGAAGGTGTCGCCCGGCACCAGGCCCTCGACGAAATACTCCTCCACCTCGCCGAGCAGTCTTCCCCCGCGCGCGACGACGCCGGCCGGCCCTCGGCTCGCCGCACCGCGGGCGCGGACCAGCCTGATCTTGATCATCGGCTCCTCGACGATGGTGCCGACATTGAGCCGATAGCGCTGGGCGATGCGCGGATGGGTGACGCGCCAGCGCCCGTCGGCGCCCTTGCGGATCTTGGCGAAGCGCTCGTACGCCTTCAGCGCGTAGCCGCCGGTGGCGACGAAGTCGACCACGCCGTCGAAATCCGGGCGCGTCAGCGCCGCGTAGGGCGCGGCGGTTCGCACCTCGTCGAACAGCGCGTCGGCCAGGAACGGTTCTCCGCAGGCGCAGCCGAGCACGTGCTGGGCCAGCACGTCGAGCGCGCCGGTGCGCAAGGGCGGCGTGTCCTGCGCGTTCTCGGCGACGGCGTCGATGGCGGCGCGGCATTCCAGGACCTCGAAGCGGTTCGCCGGCACCAGCACGGCGCGCGACGGCTCGTCGAGCCGGTGATTGGCGCGGCCGATTCTCTGGGTCAGCCGCGACGCGCCCTTCGGCGCGCCGACATTGATCACCAGGTCGACGTCGCCCCAGTCGATGCCGAGATCGAGCGAGGAGGTGCACACGACGGCGCGCAGCCGGCCCTCGCCCATCGCCGCCTCGACCTTGCGGCGTTGCGTGACGTCGAGCGAGCCGTGATGGAGCGCGATGGCGTGGCCGTCCTCGTTGATGCGCCACAGCGCCTGGAACAGGAATTCGGCCTGGCTGCGCGTGTTGACGAACACCAGCGTGGTCCTGTGGCGGCCGATCAGATCGTAGATCTCGGCGAGCGCATGGGCGGCCGAGTGCCCCGACCACGGCAGGTGCTCGGCCGTGTCCAGCATCTCGACGATCGGTGCCGCACCGGCCGCGGCCTGCACGATGTCGGCCCGGCGGGTCTCGCCCTCTCGCTGCGGCACCAGGAACCGCGCCAGCTCCTCCGGCGCGGCGACCGTCGCGGAGAGGCCGACCGTCGTGAGACTCGGCGCCGCGGCGAACAATCGCGACAGGCCGAGCGACAGGAGATCGCCGCGCTTGGACGTGACCAGCGCATGCAGCTCGTCGAGCACGACACGGCGGAGCGAGCCGAACAGATAGGGCGCGTCGGCGCTGGCGAGCAGCAGCGCGAGCTGCTCCGGCGTGGTGAGCAGGACGTCGGGCGGGTCGCGCCGCTGGCGGGATCGCCGGCTCTGCGGCGTGTCGCCGGTGCGCGTCTCGATGCGGACCGGCAGCCCCATCTCGGCCACGGGCCGCTCGAGGTTTCGGGCGATGTCGACGGCCAGCGCCTTGAGGGGCGAGATGTAGAGCGTGTGCAGCCCGCCGGAGCGTGTCGAAGGCTCGAAGAGCCCCCCACCGCTGGCGCGCGGCCTCGCCCCGCGCCGACGCGTCTCGAACAGCTCCACCAGGGTCGGCAGGAATCCCGCCAGCGTCTTGCCGGCGCCCGTCGGGGCGATCAGCAGGGCCGAGCGGCCGGCCTGCGCTGCCGCCAGAAGGGCGAGCTGGTGCGGCCGCGGCGCCCAGCCGCGTCCCGCGAACCAGCGGGCGAAGGGTTCCGGCAGGTCCGGCGCGGGCGTTTCGGAAGGCGCGGGTTCGCTCACCCCGCCGTGGTAGCGCGCCCGCGCGGCCGTTCCAAGCCGGCCCGCGCAAGCCGGGCGGCAGGATTGCGGGCCGGCCGGTTCCCGGCCGCGAGGCGGGGCGCTACGGTTCGGCCCTCACCGTGAGCGGCCCGCCATGTCCCTCTACTCGCTTCTGCGTCCGGCTCTGTTCCGGCTCGATCCCGAGCGGGCTCATCATCTCGCGATGGCGGCCGGCGCCCGCGTGCCCTCGCGCTCGACCAGATACGGGATCGCGTCGAGCCGGAAGCCGTCGACGCCGAAGTCGAGCCAGCGGCGCAT
>NZ_NPEX01000418.1 GCF_003258865.1 Rhodoplanes roseus
AACCGCGGCCAGCGCCGGCCAGCTCTCCGCCGACTGGGCCTCGCAGTAGATCGCGACTGGTGCCGTCTCGGGCCCGCGCGTTTCGTTTTGGCCACAGCGTGGCGGAGTGTCCCGGCAACGTCCGGGGCGACCGATTGCGGCGCGGCCACCGGACGAGGCCGAACAGGCTTGGTCCGGAACAGCCCGGCCGCGCTGCGGCCGATCAGACGCAACCGACTGAAAGAAGCCGGCCTCAGGCCGGATCCGAACACGAGGACAGAAAGATGTTCGCAGTCATCAAGACCGGCGGTAAGCAGTACCGCGTGGTCGCCGACGACCTGCTTCAGGTCGATACCGTCGACGGCGAGACGGGTGACGTCGTCACCTTCGGCGAAGTGCTGGTGGTGGGCGGTGACGAGACCGTTCTCGGCCTCCCGACCGTCGCGGGCGCGTCGGTGGCGGGCGAGATCGTCCGTCAGGGCCGCAGCCGCAAGGTCATCGCTTTCAAGAAGCGCCGCCGCAAGAACTCGCGGCGCAAGCGCGGCCACCGGCAGGAGTTCACGCTGGTCCGCATCACCGAGATCCTGACCGATGGTCGCCAGCCGTCCCGGACGGCGAAGTCGGCCGAGCCTGCGCCGGAAGCGCCGGCGGCGGAGTGAGGCAGGAGCGTGGCCGGCGCGGTTAAGACATCGTGACCGGCCCGGTGATGATTTGGTCACAAATCGAAGTTAGACCCTACAGCGAAACGGATTCGAGCGATGGCTCATAAAAAAGCAGGCGGCTCCTCGCGCAACGGCCGTGATTCGGCCGGTCAGCGCCTCGGCGTGAAGAAGTTCGGCGGCGAGAGCTGCCGCGCCGGAAACATCATCGTGCGTCAACGCGGCACCAAGTGGCATCCGGGGACCAATGTGGGGCTCGGCAAGGACCACACGCTGTTCGCCCTCGTCGACGGCACCATCGCGTACCGCGCCAAAGCCAAGGGCCGCACCTACGTGTCGGTGGTACCGACGACGGAGGCCGCGGCCGAGTAGACGGTGGATCTTTTCGGGGTCCGCCGGTGCAAGTCTCCCGGCAGACCCGCGAAAGCAGAGCGGGTTCGTGTGAAGGGGAGACCGGGCGCCGGCCTCCCCTTTGCTTTTGGACTGAAGGAGCCCGCTATGACCATCCTGGAACGGCCTGGAGTGTCCCTCCACGAGGCCTGCAGCCACGTCATCGAGACCGACCGGCTGATTCTGCGGGCGCCGCGCCTCGACGACGCAAAAACGGTAGCGACGCTGGCCGACGATCGCCGGATCGCCGAGAACACGCTGCGCATTCCGCATCCCTACCGGCTCGGCGACGCCGAGGACTGGATCGCGGCCGCCACCCTGGGGGGCGGCGAGGAGACGTTCCTGATGGTGCTGCACGACGGCACCGTGATCGGCTCCTGCGCGCTGCGCTGGCGGGACGACGACACGGCGGAGATCGGCTACTGGCTCGGCGCCGCGCATTGGGGCCGGGGCTACGCCACCGAGGCGTCGCGCGCGCTGGTCGATCACGCGTTCACGGAGCACGGCGTCGAGGCGATCGTCGCCGGCGCCCGCACCAGCAACCCGGCCTCGCGCCGCGTGCTGGAGAAGTGCGGCTTCCAGTGGACCAATGTCGAGCTGCACCGCATCCGGGCGATCAGCTCGTCGGCGCCGTTCGACCGCTTCCGGCTGGAGCGGACCATCTGGGCGTCGCTCAAGAGCTGGGGCCGCTCCGCCGCCCGGGTGCGCTGCTCGGCGTGAGGCCGCCACGGGCCGGCCGTCCCGAGCCGAACGGCCGGCCCGGCTTCGCGCCGGGCGCTCTCTGTACTAGATGTGCGCGGCGAGGCGTATCCGCCTCTCGCTGGACAAACCGCCGCGCGACCCCGACGATGAGACCATGAAATTCCTCGACCAGGCCAAGATCTACATCACGTCCGGGGCCGGCGGCGCCGGCTGCATCTCGTTCCGGCGCGAGAAGTTCATCGAGTTCGGCGGCCCCAACGGGGGTGACGGCGGACGCGGCGGCGACGTCGTGGCCGAATGCGTCGACGGTCTCAACACGCTGATCGACTACCGCTATCAGCAGCATTTCAAGGCCAAGACCGGCGGCCATGGCATGGGCAAGGACCGGGCCGGCGGCCGCGGTGCCGACGTGATTCTCAAGGTGCCGGTCGGCACCCAGATCTTCGACGAGGACAACGAGACGCTGCTGGCCGACTTCACCGCGGTGGGGCAGCGCGTCGTCATCGCCAAGGGCGGCAATGGCGGCTTCGGCAACGCGCATTTCAAGAGCTCGACCAACCAGGCGCCGCGCCGCGCCAATCCGGGCCAGCCGGGCGAGGAGCGCACCATCTGGCTGCGGCTCAAGCTGATCGCCGACGCCGGCCTGGTCGGCCTGCCCAATGCCGGCAAGTCGACCTTCCTGGCCGCCGTCAGCGCGGCCAAGCCGAAGATCGCCGACTATCCGTTCACGACGCTGCATCCGCAGCTCGGCGTCGTCTCGGTCGACGGCCGCGAGTTCGTGCTGGCCGATATCCCGGGCCTGATCGAGGGCGCCAGCGAAGGGGCCGGTCTCGGCACCCGCTTCCTCGGCCATGTCGAGCGCTGCCGCGTGCTGCTGCACCTGATCGACGGCACCTGCGAGCACGCCGGCAAAGCCTACAAGACGGTGCGGGCCGAGCTCGCCGCCTACGAGCACGACCTCGTCGACAAGCCCGAGATCGTCGCGCTGAACAAGATCGACGCGATCGCGCCGGAGGATCTCAAGCAGCAGGTCGCCCGCCTCAAGCGGGCCGCCAAGACGACGCCGATGCTGCTGTCCGGGGCCACCGGCAAGGGCGTCCAGGAGGTCCTCCGAGCGGTGCGCGCCGTGGTCGACGGCGCCGACGCGGCCGAGCGCGGCGACAGCGCCGCCGAAGAGGCCTGGCATCCCTGACGCCCGGCCGGTGCCGTCAGCGCGATGTCAGGCGGCCGCCTGCAAGTCTTACCGAGACTTCATTTGAACACCGCCGCCGGCCGGGTGGATAACACCGGGCGGGGCGAAGAACTCTCGGGGGCCGCATGTCGCGCCAAGCACTGTTGAAGCTGCATCGCTGGATCACGTTCGTGTTCGCGCTGCCGCTCGCCGTCGTTCTCGTGACGGGCCTGATTCTATCCTTCGAGCCGATGGTCGCCGGCACCGCGCCCGGCACCGTCACGGCCGCGCAGCTCGACGCGCTGATCGCCCGCCACGATCCCGACGGCAAGGCGCGCGGCGTCGCGCTGCGGCCTTATGACGGCTCGCTGATGCTGTCGGGTGTGCGGGCGGCACCGATCGCCGTCGACCTCGCCACCGGCCAGGAGCGCCCCGCCGTCGGATCTCTCGCCGGCCTGTTCGGCGCCTCGCGCGGCCTTCACGAGCATCTGGTGTGGGACCTCGGCTGGCTGGTGACGGCCAGCACGATCGCCATGCTGGTCCTGGCCGGGCTCGGCATCGCCATGGGCTGGCCCCGGCTCACCAACACGCTGAACGGCTGGCACAAGGGCATGGCCTGGGTGACGCTGCCGCTGGTCGTCCTCAGCCCGCTCACCGGCCTGGCGCTCGCCTTCGGCATCAGCTTCACGGGGCCGCCCGCCGCCGTGGCGGGGCCGGCCGTGCCGTTGCGCGAGGCTGTCCGCATGGTGACGGCCGCGCACGATCCGTCCTCGCTGCTGTGGGTGCGCCAGCGCGGCCGCGCGCTCCTGGC
>NZ_NPEX01000041.1 GCF_003258865.1 Rhodoplanes roseus
GCGGAGCGGTGCGCCGGTCGCTGCGGCGGGGGCGCCGCGCGGCGGCCCGGTCGGCTCGGTCGGCGGCGCGCCGGTGCGGCCGGCCTCCACGAACGGCCTCGACGGGTGGTTCCTGGATCGCCTGCTCGGGCGCTGAAAGTCGTTATGTCGCTTTGGGTTGGCGCTTGTGCGCGGCGGCCCGGACGCGCCGCGTCGTGGCCCAGATCGCGAACGTGACGACACCGGTCGCGGCGATCGCGATCACCATCGGCCACGCCGAATGGCCGATCGCCAGCCCCACCACGGCCCCCACCGCCGCCCCCACAGTCTGCTGCACGCCCCCCACCAGCGACGACGCCGCCCCGGCCCGCTCCGGGAACGGCTGCAGCGTTCCGGCCTGCGCCTGGGGCATCGCCAGGCCGAAGCCGAAGAGGAAGACCGTCATCGCAATCGCCAGCGATATCATCGAGGTAGGGGCGAAGCCGACGGCCGCGAGGGTGCCCAGCCCGCCGATCAGCAGGGCGGTCGCGCCGATCCCGATGGTGCGGTCGAAGCCGATCCGCATCACCAGATGGGCCGCCGTCAGCGTGCCGCTGATGAAGCCCAGCGAGGTCACGCCGTAGAACAGGCCGAAGCCGGTCGGCGACAGGCCGTACACCGCCTGCATCACGAAGGACGAGCCGGAGATGTAGGAGAACAGCCCCGAAAAGCTCGCCGTCACGATCCCGAGATAGGCCAGAAACGCCTTGTTCTTCAAGATGAAGGCGAAGGACTCCAGCGATTGGCGTAGCAGGTGGACGTCGCGCGCCGAGGCCCGCACGGTCTCCGGCAGCAGCCGCCGCACCACCCCCACGGCGCCGATTCCGGCGACCAGAATCAGCACGAACCCGGCCCGCCAGCCGAGCCACTCCTCCAGCACGCCGCCGATCATCGGCGCCAGAATCGGCGCGATTCCCATGATGGCCGCCATCAACGCCATCTCGCGCGCCGCCCGCGCCCCCTCGTAGAGGTCGCGCACCACGGCGCGCGCCAGCACGATCACGCCCGACGCCCCCGCCCCCTGCACGATGCGGGCGGCGATCAGCGTCTCGATCGAGGGCGCCACCGCGCAGGCGAGCGTGCCGATGCAGAACACGACCAGCGCGAAGGACAGCACGGGCTTGCGGCCGTAGCGGTCCGAGACCGGACCGAAGAACAGCTGACCGACCGCGAATCCCAGCATGTAGAACGAGATGGTGAGCTGGACCTCGGACGGTGTCGCGCCGAGGGTCCGCCCGATATCGGGGAACGACGGCAAATAGAGATCCATGGCGAGCGGACCGAGCCCGGTCAGAATCGCCAGCAGGGCCGTCAAGGCGAAGGTGTTCGGACGAAGCATCGGAGACGTGGTCCGGTGTACGAAAGGCGCGCCGCGGCATCGCGGCGCCGCGGCGGAACCGGGTCACCTTGCCGGCCAGCGGTGTAGCGTGCATGACCGCGGCCTGTCGAGGCGACGCGGCGGCGCCAGGCCTGAACGAAAGGCGCGTGGGTCAGTGCTCGGGCGCGCGGCGGCGCACCGGCTCGTCCTTGCGGGCGCCGTAGCGGTGCAGGTCGGCGCCGTGAACGTCGAGCCACACCTTGGCGCGACGCATGTCCGGGCAGATCCGCAGCAGCAGCCGCCAGAAGCGCGACGAGTGGTTCATCTCGACCAGATGCGCCACCTCGTGCGCCGCCAGATAGTCGAGCACGTAGCGCGGCGCCAGCACCAGTCGCCACGAGAACGACAGCGCGCCTGTGGTCGAGCACGAGCCCCAACGGCTGGTCTGGTCCCGGATGGTGATACGCTTGATCTTGACGCCGAGCTGATCCGCATAGGCGCGGGCCGCGACCTCGACGTCGCGCTTCACCTCGCGGCGGAGGAAATCGGTGACACGGCGCTCCAGGTGCTCGGCCTGGCCGGCGATGCACAGCAGCTTCTCGCCGGCCTCGTCGGTCTCGGTCCAGACGGTGCCGCGGGCGCCGCGCCGGTGGACGATCCGGTGCGGCGTGCCGCGCAGCGGCAGGATGGTGCCGGCCGCGAACGGGGCCGGCTTCGGCAGCCGACCCATCCGGGCCGCGATCCAGCCGCCGTGCTTCTCGGCGAAGTCGCGGGCCTCCTTGACGGAGCCCCGCGGCGGCATGGTGAGCACCACGTCACGGGTCGCGGCCTGGATGCGCAGGGTGTAGCGGCGCGCGTTCCGGTGCCGGCGGAGCCGGACCAGGTAGATCGAGCGCTCGACCACCACCTCGATGGCGTGTGGCTCGCTCGGGCGGCGATACAGCATGGCGCGCAGAGTCATGACGGTCCGATCCGTCCCCCGTCCCCGGGTCGGAGTGTGCCATATTCGAGTCGCCTTGAAGCCCCCTCGGAAAGTACCTTTCGGAGGGGCCAAATCTGGTGAAAGTCGCAGAGATCGGCCCTAAATCTTGGGTGGGAAGAAGTGACTAAAAATTCATTTCTTCAGCCCCGTTCGGGACTCGAAGGCATTTGAATTTATTCTTTGGAATGAAGATGTTGTGGGGCTGCTTCGGTTTCGGTCCAAACGCGTTGCAAAACCGGCCCGTTCGTGTCTAGGCGACCGGGTCGAGAGACCGGCCGCGCACCGCCGGTCGCCCTCGTCGAGGCGGTCGGCGATTCCGGCGAAGCCATTGGAGCTTCGCCGGAATCCGTTTTCAGTCGTTGGCCCTGACGAAGGCCGCCATGCGGGGCAGGATCTCGTTGCGGAAACGCGAGCCGTTGAACACGCCGTAGTGCCCGACCCCGGGCTGCACGTAATGGACCCGCTTCTGCTCCGGGATGTTCGAGCACAGCGTCTGGGCCGCCTTGGTCTGTCCCAGGCCCGTGATGTCGTCCTGCTCGCCCTCGATCGTCATCAGCGCGACGCGACGGACCTTGCTCGGGTCGACCCGGATGCCGCGGTGGACGAACTGTCCCTGCGGCAGCAGGTGGCGCACGAACACGGTGTCGACGGTCTGCAGGAAGAACTCCGCCGTCAGGTCCATCACGGCGAGATACTCGTCGTAGAACTTGCGGTGCGCCGCGGCGGAATCGCCGTCGCCCTCGACCAGGTGGTGGAACAGCTTGCTGTGCGCCTCGAGATGCCGGTCGAGGTTCATCGACATGAAGCCGTTGAGCTGCAGGAAGCCCGGATAGACGTCCCGCATGAAACCCGGATTCGGGAACGGCACCTTGGTGATGACGTTGCGCCGGAACCAGTCGACGCCGCGCTTTTCGGCGACCTGGTTGACCTGGGTCGGGTTGATGCGGGTGTCGATCGGGCTGCCCATGAGCATCAGCGACTCCGGGACATGTGCCTCCTCGTTCGCCTCCATGACCGAGATGGCGCACAGGGCCGGCACGCCCGGCTGGCACACCGCGAGCACATGGGTGTCGCTGCCGAGCAGACGCAGCATCCCGATGATGTAGTCGATGTAGTCGTCGAGGTCGAAGCGGCCTTCGCTGATCGGCACCATGCGGGCGTCGATCCAGTCGGTGATGTACACGTCGTGATCCGGCAGGAGCGCCTCGACGGTGCCGCGCAGCAGCGTCGCGTAATGACCGGACAGCGGCGCGACCACCAGGACGCGGGGATCGGGCTTGTGCGTGATGGCGACCTGCCGGTCGAAATGCAGCAGGCGGCAGAATGGCCGGTCCCACACAGTCTCGACGGAGACCGGCGCCAGCCGGCCGTCGACCACGGTGTGGTCGATGTCCCATTCGGGCTGCGCGTAGCGGCGGGTGGCACGCTCGAACAGCTCGCAGGCGGCCGAGATCGACTTGCCGAGCGTCGTGCTCGACACCGGATTGCTCGGACTCTTGAAGAACGCATGGGCCGCATGCGCCATCGCCCGCGACGGGTTCAGCGCGACATGCGTCATCTCGTAGAACCAGTAGAGTGGGGAGGAAAGCCCCATGCCGACGCCTTCCATGGGCGGCGGCGGGATAGGGTCGACGTCCCGGATGGTCATGATACGCTCCCTTCGGCCCGCCAAAGCGTGGCGCGCTCGCCCAAACGCATGTTGTTATGTTTGATCAATGCTGCCGTGCATTGCAGCATTGCGCAACGTCAAATTTCGTCTACGGGGTCAAAAACGACAAAAAATTATCACCGCACTTTTTATGCCATATCAATGCACGCGATGTCGAGGCGGATTTCTCGTGCTGGTTCGGTGCCTGCGCGAGCTACTCGCCGGTTTGGAGCAGCGATCCCTGGCGCCGCGCGCTGTCGAGCAGCGCCAGGAATCCGATCGTGCCGGCCGAGAACACCACGACATTGAGCCCCAGGGCCCACAGCATCAGGTCGGCCCGGAACACGTGGTCGATCATCAGGGCGCGCATGCCCTCGAACACATAGGTCGGCGGGAGCATCCAGGCGATGGTCTGCAGCCAGGGCGGCAGCACCGACACCGGGTAGTAGACGCAGGCGAGCGGGAGCATCAGGAACATGATGGTCCAGGCGAGGTTCTCGGCGCCGAGCCCGTTGCGGAGCAGGACCCCGGACACGAAGATGCCGACCGCCCAGCTCGTCAGCATGAGGTTGACGAAGAACGCAGCCAGCGCGAGGCCGAGCCCCCACAGGTTGAAGCCGAAGAACGCGATCGCCAGAAGCGTCACCGGCACCAGGCCGATCGACAGCCGCACGATGCTCATGATCATCAGGGCGATGACGAACTCGATCGGTCGCAGCGGGCTCATCATCAGGTTGGCGAGATTGCGCGACCACATCTCCTCGAGGAACGACACCGAGAAGCCGAGCTGGCCGCGGAACAGGATGTCCCACAACAGCACAGCGCCGATGAAGGTGCCGCCGGCGCGGGCCAGCGTCCCGTCCGTCTGCGACACGTAGGTCTGCAGGAAGCCCCACATCAGCATCTGCACGGCCGGCCAGTAGACGAGGTCGAGCAGCCGCGGCCAGGACGAGCGCAGCAGGTACCAGTAGCGCTCGACAAGCGCGGCGACGCGCCGGCCCGAGATCTCCCATTCGCCGGTGCCGTGGCTCATTGCGCCGCCTCCCGCGCCGCGTCGCGCGCCTGGGCCTGATCGGCCGCCTCGCCGCGGCCGCGGGCGACGTCGAGGAAGACCTCCTCCAGGTTCGAGCGCCCGTAACGGGCCAGCAGCGCCTCCGGCGTGCCGTCGTCCTCGATCTTTCCGCGTTTCATGATGATGACGCGGTCGCACAGGCGCTCGACCTCGCCCATGTTGTGCGAGGCGAGCAGGATGGTGGCGCCGCGCTCGGCCCGGTAGCGCTCGAGCCGGGCGCGGATCCAGTCCGCCGTGTCCGGATCGAGCGAGGCGGTGGGCTCGTCGAGCAGCAGGAGCTCGGGCTCGTTGACGAGCGCCTTGGCGAGCGCCACCCGGGTCTTCTGCCCGGCCGAGAGCTTGCCGGTCGGGCGATCCAGCAGATCGACGAGATCGAGCTCCTCGGCCAGCCGGCGCACCCGCGCGTCGAGGCCGTCCACCCCGTAGAGCTTGCCGAACACCGTGAGGTTCTGCCGCACGGTCAGGCGGAGCGGCATCTCCACGTACGGGCTCTCGAAGTTCATCCGTTCGAGCACCCGGTACCGCTGCCGCGGCATCTCGGCGCCGAGCACCCGCACGGTGCCGGAGGTCGGCATGACCAGGCCCATGATCATGGCGATCGTGGTGGTCTTGCCGGCGCCGTTGCCGCCCAGGAGGCCGGTGACCGAGCCGGCCGGCAGCCGGAACGACACGCCATCGACGGCCGTGCCGCCCTTGTAGATTTTCACGAGCCGGTCGGCTTCGACGGCGGGGCTTTCGGGTGCGGGAGCTTCGGTCATGGGTCCGGCGAATGTATGGGGACGGGCGAGCGACGCAAGGTCTCGGCCCGCAGAGCCGCCCCACGGCGAACCCTGCGGCCCGCCGCGGGTTGTCGTGGCGTGACCCGGAGATCCCGATGACCGACACGCCTCGCCCGAAGGACGGTGCCGCCGCGCCGCGGCCCGTGACACCGGACCGGACCGACCCGGGTGCCGAGCGGCCGACCGGGGACGAACGCGCCCAGGCGGCGCTCGGCGGCACCCGCGGCAGCCCGGCCCTCGAGCCCGCCCCGATGACGCCGGCGCGCGCCAAGAAGACTCCGACCACGCCGGGCGACGGCCACACGGCCTGACCCGGCCGGAGCGATCTCCGCACAGGGACCACGGTGGCTCGCCGCGGCGCCGCGCGGGCGTTCGTCCCAGATTCTCCGCGACTTGCCCACATCCGGCCGAGGACCCGCTACAGCGCCGGCTCGCGATGTGGCAAGATGCCGGTCCGGCCGCATCTGCGCAGGCCGGCCGCCAGAGCGGCGACGGCCCCACCGGTCATCCGACTGCGCCGTCCCGCAGCGATTCACGCCACCGGCCGCATCGGGACGACAGGCCGAATCACGAGAGCACGACGAGGGGAAGCCGATGACCGGCGACAGGATACGCCGCCCTTACGACACGCGGCGCGGACAGGACGCGCGCGCGGCGGCCGAGAAGGCCTTCAAGGCGGTGACCACCAAGCAGGCGCCCGGCCCGGTTCAGACGCCGGCGGCGAAGGCCCCGGCCATCCCGGGAGTCCGGGAGCAAGTGACGCTGCGCATCGACCAGGACGTTCTCGAGCGCTTTCGCGAGACCGGCCCGGGCTGGCAGGATCGAATCAACGCGGCGCTGCGCAAGGCGCTCGAGCCGTAACCCAATTTCAGTCGGAGCATTGTTCATGATCGACCGTCCCAAGGACCGCCAGGACGGCAACAAGGCGGTACCGAACTACGAGCGCGAAGCGCAGGCTTTACGCGAGAAGACCGAGCGGCTGCGTGCCCTCCGGCTCGCCCGGGACGGCGCCGAGCAGCCGGCGGCTCCCGCCAAGGCGAGCACCGGCGGCAAGGCCAAGGCGGCCAAGGCCCCGGCTCGCGGCAAGCCGGGCAAGTCGTCGGCCACGCTGTCCGACTGGCTGAAGTCCCAGCAGGACCAGGGGCGGCGGAGCTGAGCCGCCGCGCGGCGCCTCGCGTCCGCCGCCGCCGCGTCGGTCCGCCACGGCGCTCCAGCCGCCCGGCTTCCTGTACGATACCACCATGACGCCGCCCACCACCGTTCCGTCTCCCGACGACGAACCGTCCCGCCGCGTGCGCCTGGACACGCTGGTCCGGCTGCGCTGGATCGCCGTGTTCGGCCAGCTGTCCGCCGTGCTGATCGTCCACGACAGCCTGGCCAGCGAGGCCCTGTTCTGGATCGCCTTCGGGGTCGTCGCGCTCTACGGCTCGCTCAACGTCTATCTGCTGTGGCGCTTCCACGGCGATTCGCGGCTCGATCCCGACGGGGTGGGGCTGCTGCTCGGCGTCGACATCGCCGAGCTCGCGGTCCTGCTGTTTCTCACGGGGGGGCTGCAGAATCCGTTCGCGCTGCTGTTCATAGGGCCGGTGCTGATCTCGGCCATCATCCTCTCGGCGCGCTTGACGCTGATGCTGGGGATGCTGGCGATCTCGTCGGCGACGCTGCTGATGTTCGTCTATTTCCCTCTGCCCTGGCCCGGCGAGGGAACGTTCGAGCTGCCCTGGATCTACGTGTTCGGCGTGTGGCTCGCGATCGCGCTGGCGATCGGCTACATCAGCGTCTACGCCGGCCAGATCACCGAGGAGGCGCGAAACCTCACCCAGGCGCTCGCCGCGACCGAGCTGGTGCTGGCCCGCGAGCAGCACCTGTCCCAGCTCGACGGTCTCGCGGCGGCTGCGGCGCACGAGCTCGGCACCCCGCTCGCCACGATCCTCTTGGTCTCCAAGGAGCTCGAACGCGAGCTCGACCCGGCCTCGCCGCTGCTCGAGGACATCCGGCTGCTGCGCCAGCAGGCCGAGCGCTGCCGCGAGATTCTCGGCAAGCTGTCGGAATTCCCCGAGCCCGGCGAGATGTTCGTGCGGATGCCGATCTCGGCTTTGGTCGAGGACGTGGTCGCGCCCCACCGCACCGGCGAGGCGGCGATCGACGTGGTGATGCCGTCCGACGGCGGGCCGGAGCCGATCGGGGTGCGCAATCCGGCGATCCTGTACGGGCTCGGCAACTTGGTCGAGAACGCCGCCGATTTCGCCCGCGAGCGCGTCGAGGTGGCGGTGTCGTGGAACGCCGAATCGGTGTGGATCATGATCAGCGACGACGGGCCCGGGTTCCCGCCCGAGATCATGGACCGGCTCGGCAAGCCCTACGTGACCAGTCGTCGCGGCCGCCGCAAGGGCGAGGATTCGCCGGGGCTCGGCCTCGGATTCTTCATCGCCAAGACGCTGCTCGAACGCTCCGGCGGACGGCTCACCCTGCAGAATCGCAGATTTCCGCAGCGCGGCGCCATCGTCCGGATCCAGTGGAACCGGGAGGAGTTCGAGCGGCCGTCCGAGAGCCTGTGGGGCTCGTCCGGCACGCCGGCGGAGGACGCGGACGAGCCGGTTTCCGCAACGCGGGCTTGAGACGCGGCCGGCGCGATCATACCTGAAAGTCCGGCCGAGGTGCGACAAACGGTCCGGCGCATTTCCGCGACGGACCGGGCAGCTTCGTCGTAATGCCCCATGCCGGCGGGTTCGGCCGGCCCGGCCGATCCGGCCGGCCAGAGAGCCAAGGATCAGTGCGATGATGGAAGCCACGTCTTCGTCTGCGCCCGCTTCGTCTGCGACCGCGGGCGAACGTTCGTTGCTCATCGTGGAGGACGACAAGTCGTTCCTGCAGCGTCTCGCCCGCGCCATGGAGTCGCGCGGCTTCACGGTGACGACGGCCGAGACGGTGGCGGACGGGCTGCAGCAGGTCGAGCGGCAGCCGCCGGCCTTCGCCGTGGTCGACATGCGGCTCGGCGACGGCAACGGGCTCGACGTCATCTCGGCGCTGAAGAAACGCCGGCCGGACGCCCGCGGCATCGTGCTCACCGGCTACGGCAACATCGCCACCGCCGTGACGGCCGTGAAGCTCGGCGCTTTCGACTACATGTCGAAGCCGGCCGACGCCGACGAGGTGGCGGCCGCGCTCCTGGCCGGCGACGGCCGCAAGCCGGAGCCACCCGAGAACCCGATGTCGGCCGACCGGGTCCGCTGGGAGCACATCCAGCGGGTCTACGAGCTGTGCGGCCGCAACGTCTCGGAGACGGCGCGCCGGCTGAACATGCATCGCCGCACGCTGCAGCGCATCCTCGCGAAGCGCGCGCCGAAATAGCTTCGGCCACGCCGGCGGACTTGCGCCGCCGCGTGTCCTCGCGTAGCTCCGCTCGCCACCGCCCCCTTTAGGGGCGCGACGAGCGAGGCCGCGATGGCGAAGGACGAGGCGCTCTACCGCAAGATCGCGGTCCGGCTGATCCCGTTCATGATGGTGCTGTACCTGGTCGCGTTCCTCGACCGGGTGAATGTCAGCTTCGCGGCCCTGACCATGAACGCCGAGCTCGGCCTGTCGCCCGCCGTCTACGGCTGGGGCGCCGGCGTCTTCTTCCTCGGCTACTTCCTGTTCGAGGTCCCCAGCAATCTGGTGCTGGAGCGTGTCGGCGCCCGGGTCTGGATCGCCCGGATCATGATCACCTGGGGCCTGGTCTCGGCCGCCATGGCGTTCGTCCAGGGACCGACCAGCTTCTACGCCCTGCGCTTCCTGCTCGGCGTCGCCGAGGCCGGGTTCCTGCCCGGCATGATCCTCTATCTGACCTACTGGTTCCCGCAGGAGAGACTGGCCCGCTTCGTCGGCCTGTTCATGATGGCCGTGCCGCTCGCCAGCGCGGTCGGCGCTCCGCTGTCGAGCCTCGTCCTGTCGGCACACGGCTGGCTGGGGCTGAGCGGGTGGCAATGGCTGTTCATCATCGAGGGGCTGCCGGCGTGTGCACTCGGCCTCCTGGTGCTGGCGTTGCTGCCGGACGGGCCCGACGCGGCCCCATGGCTGAGCCGCGACGAGCGCGCGGCCGTGGCGGCCCGCCTCGCCGCCGACCGGGCCGGACAGACCCACCGCATTCATGCGGCGCTACGGCCCGCCATGGCCGATCCGCGCGTGTGGCTCCTCGGCCTCGCCTATTTCGGCATCGTGGTCGGTCTCTATGGAGTCGGCATGTGGCTGCCGCAGCTCGTGCGCGGCCTCGGCTTCTCGATCGCGCAGGTGGGCCTGGTGACCGCCGTCCCGTATCTGGCCAGCGCCGCCGCCATGCTGCTGTGGGGCCGGCACAGCGACCGCAAGGGCGAGCGGGTCCTTCATGTCGCGCTCCCCACCATGGTCAGCGCGGCCGCGCTGTTCGCCGCGGTCGTGCTGCCGCTGGACATCTGGTCGATCATCGCGCTCGGCGTCGCCACCGTCGGCATCTATGCGACGCTCGGCCCGTTCTGGGGGCTGCCGCCGATCTTCCTCACCCGCACGGCCGCGGCCGGCGGCATCGCCCTGATCAACGCCGTCGGCAATCTCGGCGGCTTCCTGGGGCCGACCATCGTGGGCTGGAGCCTCGAGCTGACCGGCAGCGTCCATGCCGGCCTGGTGGCCGTCACGGCGTGCCTGGTGCTGTCGGTCGCCGCGGTCGCACTGGCGGGCCGCCGGCTGCGCGTGCCGGCCCCGCCGGCGGTCGCCACGGTCCGCTCCTGATCTCCGCTCGATGCGTCCGATCACTGCAGGCGGGCGGCGAGGTGGGCGAGCTTGTCGGGATTGCGCACGAAATAGATGGCCGTGATCTCGGCCCCGACGATCTCGAACGCCATCGTCTGGAGGCTGCCGTCCGACTCCGTCACGAGCAGGCCCGGCAGGCCGTTGATGGTGGCGGTGCGCTGCGCCGCCAGGACGTCCGGGAACTTGGTCGCCACCCCGGCGAAGAAGCGGGCGATGCGGTCGCGGCCGACGATCGGGTTGAGCGCGGCGGACTTCTTGCCGCCGCCGTCGCTGTGGAGCACGGCGTCCGCCGCGAGCAGGCGTGCCAGCGCCGCGGTGTCGGCGCTCTGCACCGCCTGGGCGAAGGCCGCCACGATGGTCGACCCGACCTCCGGCGGCACCGCGAAGCGCGGGCGTGCCGTGCGGACGTGGTTGCGAGCCCGCGCGGCGAGCTGACGGCAGGCCGCCTCGTTGCGCTCGAGCAGCGTCGCGATCTCCGAAAAGCCGACGTCGAACACGTCGTGCAGCAGGAAGGCGGCGCGTTCCAGCGGCGACAGCCGCTCCAGCGCCAGCATCAGGCCGACCGAAAGATCGGCGGCGTAGTCGCTCGCGGTCTCGGCCGCGAGCGTGTCGGCGTCGAGCACCGGCTCGGGCAGCCACGGCCCCACATAGGTCTCGCGCCGGGCCTGCGCCGACCGCAGGCGGTCGAGGCACAGCCGCGTCACGATCCGGGACAGGAACGCCTTGGCGTTCTCCACGCCGGCCCGGTCGGTCCGGTGCCAGCGCAGATAGGTGTCCTGCACGGCGTCCTCGGCCTCGGCGACCGAGCCGAGCATGCGATAGGCGAGGCCGACGAGATGCCGGCGATGCGCCTCGAAGCTCTCGGCCGCTTCGCTCTCCCGTCGCGGCCCGCCCGCAGGAGCGTCACCGGACCCCGCCTCGGTCATGTGCCTCTCCGGCGCCGTCAGGCCGCCGCCGCGGCGGCTTTGCGGTCCGATGGATGTTGCACTCGGAATCCGATCGCCAGCCGGTTCCACGCATTGATCATCCCGATTGCGATCGACAGCGCAATCAGCTCGTCCTCGGAAAAGTGCCGCCGAACCTCCTCGTAGGTCGCATCGGGCGCGTGCGTGTCGGCGATCCGGGTCAGCGCTTCGGCCCAGGCGAGGGCGGCGCGCTCGCGCTCGCTGTACAACGCCGATTCCGCCCACGCGTCGAGGAGCAGCAGCCGCGTGTCGGATTCGCCACCCTTGCGGGCGTCCTCGGAATGCATGTGCAGGCAGAAGGCGCAGCCGTTGATCTGGGACACCCGCGTCTTCACCAGCTCCAGCAGCCGGTGGTCGATCGGCGCCTCGGCCACCCAGGCCTCGACCCCCATCATGGCCTCGACGCCGCCGTTCTTGCGGCCCAGCCAGTTGCTCAGACGCTCCTTCATGTCAGTCTCCTTCTCGCGAGCGGTGGGTTCGCCGACAAGACGAGACAGCCGGCCGGGCTGTGACACGGGGACGGTGATTTTTTCCCGGCGGGTACATGGCCCCGCTCTCTCGAACCCTCTTGCAGCCCGGAAAATCCCCGCTATATCCCCGTCGTTTCATCACCTTACCGAGTGGCCCCGCATGAGCACCGACACGCAATCCGACGCGCCCGCCGAGTCCCGTCCGGAGGCCGCGGCGGCATCGTCGCCCGAGTTCCGGGCCGAGGTTCATTCCTTCCAGGCCGAGGTGGCCGAGCTGCTGCACCTGATGGTGCACTCGGTCTATTCGGAGACTGACGTCTTCCTGCGCGAGCTGATCTCCAACGCGTCCGACGCCTGCGACCGGCTGCGCTGGGAGGCGATCGCCCGTCCCGAGCTCCTGGCCGACGATCCCGGGCTGACGATCCGGCTGCGGCCCGACAGCGCCGCCGGGACGCTGACTGTGTCGGACAACGGCGTCGGCATGGACCGGCAGGAGCTGGTCGACAATCTCGGCACCATCGCCCGCTCCGGCACGCGCGCCTTCGTCGGCAAGCTCGCCGAGGCGAAGGACGGCAGCGGCCTGATCGGCCAGTTCGGCGTCGGCTTCTACGCGGCCTTCATGGTCGCCGACCGCATCGAGGTGACGAGCCGCCGCGCCGGCTCCCCGGAGACGTGGATGTGGCGCTCCACCGGCGCCAACGGCTTCGAGCTCGAGCCGGCCGACGCGGCGGGTGCCGCCCGCGTCGGCCGCGGCACCGAGATCGTGTTGCATCTGAAGGAGGATGCGAAGAAGTATCTCCAGGTGCACGAGATCGAGCGCGTCGTCCACGCCTATTCGGACCACATCCAGTTCCCGATCATACTGGTCGGCGCCGGCGAGACGTCCACCGGCGAGACAGCCGGCGACGAGGCGGAGAGCGCCGCGACGCCGCGCCAGATCAACACCGCGAGCGCCGTGTGGCAGCGCTCCAAGTCGGAGCTGAAGCCGGACGACTACACGCAGGCCTACCGCTCGATCTGCGGCGCCTTCGACGAGCCGGCCGTGACGCTGCATTACCGCGCCGAGGGTCGGCAGTCCTATGCGGTGCTGTTGTTCGTGCCGTCGAGCTCGATGTTCGATCTCTACGATCCGGCCCGCAAGAGCCACCTCAAGCTCTATGTCCGCCGGGTCTACATCACCGACGACGCGGTGCTGCTGCCGAGTTGGCTGCGCTTCGTGCGGGGCGTGGTCGACTCGGAGGATCTGCCGCTCAACCTGTCGCGAGAAATGCTGCAGAACAATCCGCAGGTCGCGGCGATGCGCAAGGCGATCACGGGCAAGGTGCTGTCCGAGCTGGAGTCGGTCGCCACCAAGGACGCCGAGACATTCGCCACGGTGTGGGAGTCGTTCGGCGCCGTGATCAAGGAGGGGCTCTACGAGGAGCCCGATCGGCGCGAGCAGATTCTCGGGCTCGCGCGGTTCACCTCGACCACCGGGACGGGACGCACGCTCGCCCAGTACGTCGCCGATCTCAAGGAGAACCAGACCGAGATTTATTATCTCGCCGGCGACGATCTGGACCGCCTCAAGGCGAACCCGAAGCTGGAGGCGGCGCGCGCCCGCGGCATCGAGGTGCTGCTGCTGACCGACCCGGTCGACGCGCTGTGGACGTCGCTGCGCATCGACTTCAAGGGCAAGGGCTTCAAGTCTCTCAGTCAGGGCGAGGTCGATTTCAGCCTGGTGCCGCTCGCCGAGGTCGCCAAGGCCGAGTCCGAGACGCCCGACGACAAGGCGGTCGACGAGGCCGCCGTGATCGCCGCCGTCAAGCTGGCGCTCGGCGAGCGCGTCTCCGACGTGAAGGCCTCACAGCGGCTCACCGACAGCGCGGCCTGCCTGGTGGCCGGCGGCTTCGGCCCCGATCGCGAGCTGGAGCGCCTGCTGGCGAAGCAGAATCGCGGCTCCGGCACGAAGCCGATCCTGGAGCTGAACATGCGACACGCGCTGGTCGGCGCGGTGGCACAGGAGAGCGGCGCGGGGCACGCGGAGGAAGCGGTCGACCTTGCGCTGCTGCTGTTCGAGCAGGCGCAGATCCTCGACGGCGAGTTGCCGGACGATCCGGCCGCGTTCGCCAGACGCCTCAACCGCCTGGTGACGCGCGGCCTGCCGACGAGCTGATCGCCCGGCCGCGCCGGAGCTCATTCGGTGCCGCGCCGGCGCGGGGGCATCATCGCCTCCTCGGTGGCCTGCGGACGCTGCATCAGTCGTTCGATCGTGGCGGCCAGCTCGGCCTGCTGGAACGGCTTCGGCAGAAGCGGCAGGTCGGCCATCGCATTGCCGGTCAGGCTCGCATAGCCGGTGGCGAGCAGGATCGGCAGATTCGGGTGACGCGCCCGGATCTCTCGCGCGAGCTCGGCGCCGTTCATCGCCGGCATCAGATAGTCGGTGATCACCAGGTCCGGGCGCGAGCCGTCGGTGAGCCGGCCGAGGCAGTCCAGCGCTTGCGCGCCGGACCCCGCCTCGATGACGCAGTGTCCGAGATCGCTGAGCATGCTGGCCGTCGTGGCGCGGACGAGTTGCTCGTCGTCGACCAGCAGGATCGTGACCGGATCGCCGCGCATCGGCTCGTGTGGCGTCGGGTCGTGGCTGTCCGCTTGCTCGTTCGCCACCGGCAGCCAGATCTCGGCCCTCGTACCGGCGCCGGGCGTGCTCGACATCAGCAGCGTGCCGCCGGACTGCGCCGCGAGCCCGTGCACCATCGAGAGCCCGAGGCCCGTGCCCTTGCCGATTCCCTTGGTGGAGTAGAACGGCTCGATCGCGCGCGCCAGCGTCGCCGGGTCCATCCCGGTGCCCGTGTCGGTGACGCTGACGCGCACGAACTCGCCGTGGCGGAGGCCCGAGTGATGGCCGGGACCGACCGTCTGCAGGTCGACGGCGATCGTCAGCCGACCGCCGTCCGGCATCGCATCGCGCGAATTGACCGCGAGGTTGAGGATCGCCAGCTCGAGCTGAGTCGGATCGACCCGCGCGGCGGGGAGCCCGGCCTGCGCCTCGATCGCGAGGCTGATCTGCGGCCCGATCGAGCGGGCCGTGAAGTCCGCCATGCCGTCGACCAGCTTCGCGACGTCGACCGGCCGCGCCTCCAGCACCTGCCGCCGCGCGAAGGCGAGCAGCCGCTGAACCAGCGTCTTGGCCCGCTCCGCCCCCTGCAGCGCACTGGCGATGAGCCGCTGCGACCGGTCGTTCTCGGACAGCCGCCGGCGCAGCAGATCGAGATTGCCGAGGATCGGCGTGAGGAGATTGTTGAAGTCGTGCGCGAAGCCGCCGGTGAGATGCCCGATGGTTTCGAGCTTCTGGGATTCGTGCAGCTTGGCCAGCATCGCCTCGCGCTCGGTGATGGCGGCGACCACGCGCTGCTCCAGCGACTCGTTGAGGCGGCGGAGCGTGGCGTCGACCTCGCGCTGAGCCGTGACGTCCGTGTTGGTGCCGAACCAGCGAACGATCCGGCCGTTCGCGTCGGTGATCGGCCGTGCCCGCGACAGGAACCAGCAGTAACCGCCGTCACGGCCGCGCAGCGGGAAGGTGTCCTCCCACACCGAGCCGCTCTCGACACAGCGGCGAAACTCGCGCTCGACGCGTTCGAGGTGGTCGGGATGATGGACGCTCCGCCAGCCCCAGCCGCGCATCTCGTCGAAGGTGGTTCCGGTGTAGTCGAACCAGCGCTTGTTGTACCAGTAGATCGCCCCCGACGCGTCGGCCATCCAGGCGAACTGATCGATGTTGTCGGCGAGTGTCCGGAACTGCTCCTCGCTCTGCCGCAGCGCCGCCTCGGCCCGCTGGCGTTCGGCTCGCTCTCCCGCTTCGGCGAGCGCGCGGCGCACCACCACGGGCAGCCGCTCGAGCCGCTGCTTCACGACGTAGTCGGTCGCGCCGTGGCGCATCGCCTCGACGGCGAGCTCCTCGCCGAAGGCGCCGGAGACGAAGATGAACGGCAGGCCCGGCGCGCGATCGCGGGCGATCGCCAGCGCCGAGACACCGTCGAAATCGGGAAGCTGATGGTCGGCCAGGACGATGTCGTAGCCGCCCGCGACCAGCGCCTCGGTGAAGCTGTCGCGCGTCCACACGCGGTCGATCCGGGACGGGAGTCCGCTGGCGCGCAGGAACTCGCGCACCAGTCCGGCATCGAGGGCGTCGTCCTCGAGATGCAGGATTCTCACGTCCCGGGCCAGGGCGGTATGGTCGGCTTGTCGGTTCACGATTCTCCTGATGCCTCCGTCGTCGCACCGATCGGTGGCGGCTCGTTGAGCACGGCCCAGAACATGCCGAGATCGCGGATGGCCTGGAAGAACTGGTCGAAGCCGACCGGCTTCACGACGAAGGCGTTGACGCCGAGGCTGTAGCTTCTCACCAGGTCGCGCTCCTCGCGTGAGGAGGTCAGCATCACGACGGGGGTGTGACGCAGCTCCGGATCGCCCTTGATCTGCTCGAGCACCTCGAGGCCGTCGACCTTCGGGAGCTTGAGGTCGAGGAGAACCACGACAGGGTCGGCCGTGTTCCTCGCCTCGTAGGCGCCGCGGGAGAACATGTAGTCCAGTGCCTCGGCGCCGTCGCGGGCGATCACCACGGCATTGGCGAGCTGGCACTGCTCCAGGGCCGCCAGCGTGAGTTCGATGTCCTTGGGGCTGTCCTCCACCAGGAGGATGGGTTTGAGATCGGCCATCGGTCGAGCCTCATCGTTTTGGCAAAGCGAAGAAGAATGTCGCGCCGACATTCACGCGGCCTTCCGCCCACACGCGTCCGCCGTGGCGCTCGGCGATGCGTTTGACGTTGGCGAGGCCGATGCCTGTACCCTCGAACTCCTCGACCCGGTGCAGCCGCTGGAACACGCCGAACAGCTTTCCCACATAAGCCATGTCGAAGCCGGCGCCGTTGTCGCGCACGTGATAGATGGTTTCCTCGGCCGTCTCGACCGCCCCGATCTCGATCACGGCGGGGTCACGATGGCGCGAGAACTTCAGGGCGTTCTCGATCAGGTTCTGCATCGCGAGGCGCAGCATGATCGGATCGGCGCGCGTCGCGGGCAGGGGGGCGATGCGCCACTCGACGTTGCGGCCGTGCGTGTCGGCCTCCATGCGGCGGCGCAGATCGGCCACCAGCGCCGTCATGTCGAGCGTGACGGGCGTGATGGTGGACCGGCCCATCTGCGAGAAGCCGAGCAGGTCGTCGACCAGCGTGCCGGCCGAGATCGCCGATTCCACGATCGTGTCGATGTAACGATTGCCGCGCTCGCTGAGCTTGTCGCCCTCGTACTTCTTCAGGAGCTGCGCGTAGCCGACAATGTGGCGGAACGGGGCACGCAGGTCGTGACTGACCGAATAGGAGAACGCCTCGAGCTCCTTGTTGATGGTGGTGAGCTGCTCCGAGAGCGCCGCCGTTTCCTCGGCCTTGCGCAGCACGATGTCGACGATGGCGGTGCGCAGCTCGGAGACGGCGTCGATCTCGGGCGCCTGCCAGGGCCGCGAGCGCAGCCGCACGGTCTCCTGCCAGTTCGCGAACGACGTGCGGGGATGGAGCCTGGTGCCGTCGGCCGAGGTCTCCGCATGCAGGCGCGGATCGCCCCCCCAGGTGACGGTGCGGACCACCTCGGGGCGGAACCAGATCACGTAGCTGTCGTGGATCTGCGAGACCGAGATGGCGAGAACGCCGCTCGCCTGGTCCTTGATGGTCTCCCCGCCCGGCATGGCAGCCGCCAGGCTGTCGGTCGCGACGACGTCGAGGCGCTGTCGCGCCGCCATCCACGAGACCAGCCGCTGCACCTCGTCGTCGGACGGCGTCGCGCCGACCCGGGTGATCCTGCCGCCCGTCACCACGGCCGCGCCCTCGGCGGCGGCGAGGGCCAGGAGATCGCCCGGATTGGAGACCAGGCCTTCGACGTAGTGCTCGGCGCCGGCCATGCGGGCCAGCAGACGGTTCTGGATGGAGCGCAGCGCGTTGCGCCGATCGGCGACCGCCGAGGCCTCCTGCGCGACGAGCTGGAGCGACAGCACCTGCCCGATGAAGTCGCAGGCCGTGCGGACGTGATAGGGGACCGTCGCGGGATCGCGGTTGTGACACGAGATCAGGCCCCACAGCCGGTCTCCCCGCAGCAGCGAGATCGACATCGAGGCGCCCGTGCCCATGTTGCGCATGTATTCGAGATGCACGGGCGAGACGCTGCGCAACACCGAGAAGGCGAGGTCGATCGGACGCCCGGTCAGCGGATTGACGGGCGGGTGGATCGGCGAGGGCGTGTAGCTCGCATCGGCGATCAGGCGCAGCCGGTTGATACGATAGAGCTCGCGCGCCTGCGCCGGAATGTCGGCCGCGGGAAAGTGCAGGCCGAGATAGGAGGGGAGGCGGTCGTTGCGGTCTTCGGCGACGACCTCGCCGTTCCAGTCCGGGTCGAAGCGATAGACCAGGACGCGATCGAGTCCGGTGATCCGCCGGATCTCCCGCGACGACAGGGCGGTCAGCTCGTCGATGTCGGCGACCCGCTGCACGCGGTCGAGAAACTCCCGCACCTGCGGATACACCTCGTCGAAGGAGCCCGGCTCGGCGGAGCGGGCCCGTTCGAGCTCGATCAGGACGGCTCCGTCGGAGCGGTGCGCGAGCATGTGGTGCACGGTGCTGCCGCTGCGGAGCAGCCCGAGATGCACGACACCGGCGGCGGGCAGGCGTGACTGGAGGTTTCTGACCAGAGGCGCGCTGTCCGGCACCAGGGCCTCGGCAAGCGAGCAGCCGACCGGATCGGGTGCGACGGCGTCGGCACAGCCCGGCCCTACCGCCGCCTGCACGACCCGGCCGCTCACCGGATCGACGACCAGGAGCGCGCCGTGCGGCTGGATGCTGCCGGGGATGTGGATCGGCTCGCTCTCGCACGCCGCAGTTCCGGGAGACTGCGACGGCACGATGCTGGACGAGAGGTTCTCTTCGGTTTGCGTGTCGCTCATCGCCACGCCTCCGTCCCGCTCGCGCAAGCCGCCGATTCGTCGCTCGAGGCGCGACGAAGGGAGCGGCTGCGGAGGAGCCGGTCGGCAGGGCACGACAACGGGGGGAACACGGTGGACCTCGTCGGGGTAATGCGAAACCTCTGATGCGTGGACACTCCGACGGCCGGAGGTCTCGACACGCCTTCGATATGCCGTAACGTGCGGCAGCAGAGGGGGTTCCGGGACCGGAACCGTGGTCACGGGCAAGCTGGAGGAAAGCGGCCGGAGACCGCGTTTCGCGTGTGGGATGAGGCCGATGCAGCCGCTACGAGGCGGGAGTGGCGGGCGCCGCTCCAGCGAGGCCGGCGCGCTCGAACAGGGCATTCACCCGGGCGAAGGCGGCCTCCGCGCCGGCGATCACCCGGGCCTCCTCGGCCTCGCTCAGCGCGACCGCGTCCAACGCCTCGGTGAAGTGCCGCCAGTGCAGGCCGCGCCCCTGCGGGTGGCCGCGCATGTGGCGGGCGCCGAACTCCTCGTCGATGCCGATCTTGATCGTCTCCTGCAGCAGGAAGGGCGAGCCGAGGTCGGCGCCCTCGATCACGTAGAGCCAGCCCATCCCGGTCGGCGGGTCGATCGGCGGGGCGAGGGCCGGGGTGTCGAGCGGCGGTTCAGCCAGGCCGAGATCGCGAGCGTCGTGCTCGGCGAGATGCAGGCGGCGGCGTTCGGCCAAATCCGGAAAGATCGCGCGCAATCCCGGATCGGCGTAGAGCGCGTCGATGTCGCGAAAGACCTGCAGCTGCATGGCCAGGAAGCGGGCGTAGCGGTCGCGGTCGCGAAACGGGTCGCCCGTCATGATGCGGGCGTCGAGCGCCCGGTGCACCGCGTCGGTCGACGCCTGCAGCCGGCGCCAGCGCGAGGCCGGCGTGGCGGTGGACGATGCGGCGGACGACGGCGCGGAACTCATCGCAACACTCCAGCCCGGCTTTCGCCGCACCATGCCACGGCACGGGTCGGCACCACAACGGACCGATGCGAAGACTGCCGCCGGAGGGCTGTGGCCGGCTCTACTGCCCGCCCGCCACCGTGCGGCCGAACGCCGTCAGGCTGCGCTTGAGGCCGGGATCGGCGGTCGCGTCGGCCCGGGCCGATGCGAGCCGCTGCAGGTCGGCCTTCTGGCCGGCCTGCAGGAAGCGGGCGAGCCGCGGCGCGATCGCGGCGAGGGCCGGCAGGCGGGCGCGCCGCCAGTCGTCTGTGAGTCCGTCCACCGCCAAGGTCTCGATGACGCTGGCGACGGTGCGCAGGCTGCTCTGCCGGATGCTGGCGATGCCGCTCTGGAAGTTCGGCCGGGCCGCCTCGTCGGGCCGCATGGTCGACAGCCGCGTCAGCACGGCCTCGATCACGGCGCCCTGGATGTGCAGCTCGAAATCGAGAAAGTCGCCCATTTCGGGCGCGAAGCGGACGACGTTGCGGTTGACCTTGTCGTCGGCCTGCGGGTCGTTGGCGAGCTGCGCCAGGTCGGTCGCGCCGGTGCCGGCCAGCATGTAGACGGTGCCGATCCTGGCGCCCGTGACCATGCGCTCGGTGAGCAACCCAAGCTCCTGGAACGAGATGCCGCGTCCGGCGACCACGTCGCGGGCATCGAAGACCGTGTCGAGAAGCTGCCGCACGGCGGGATCGTTGGCGCGCGGCACGCGGCCGGTCGTCTCCGATCCCTTGGCGATCGCCAGCAGGCTCGCAGCCGCTGTCCTGGCGGCAGGCAGCTTGGCCGGATCGATTTGCGCGGTCGCTGTTCCGGTTGCGAGGGTCGCCGCGAGGACGATCGTGCCGACCATCACGGCGACCGAATGCAATCCACGCATCAGGGTCGCGCGTCCCATGATCTTCGCGTCTCCGTTGGAATCACGCCCGCAGTTCAGCATGCCGGGCAACCGGAGGCCACGTCGGCTCGAGACAACGCATCGCGGATCCGTCATGCGTCGTCTGCCGCCTGATTTTCGACGGCAGCGCATGCGCCCTCGGCGCTCGGAGGCGCTGACCCGGCGTCGGCTCGCGAATCCTGTTCCGTTGTGGCGGCACGGGCACGATACTTGTATGCCAGAGTCTGCAAAAATTGCTCAGGAGCGCCCGATGCCGATCTCCCCCGTTCTTCGGTCTGCCGTGTGGAGCGCCGCGCTCCTTGCCGTGTTCACCGCGTCGGCCCGGGCCGAATGGCCCGAGAAGCCGGTCACCATCGCGGTCGGCTTCGCGGCGGGCGGCACCACCGACGTGGTCGCCCGCGCGGTTGCCGAGGTTGTGGCAAAGAAGCTCGGCCAGCCCGTGGTGGTCGAGAACAAGGCCGGCGCAGGCGGCGCCATCGCGGCGACCGCGCTCGCGAAGATGCCGGCCGACGGCTATAATCTCGTCGCCACCACGTCGACCACGATCACGCTCGATCCGCAGCTCATGAAGCTCGGCTTCACGCCGGCCGACTTCACCTATGTGGCCGCGGTCGGCGAGTTCCCCGAGGCCTTCATCGCGCTGCCCAAGCACGGCTGGAAGACCCTCAACGACGCCATGGCGGCCGCCAAGGCGACGGGCCGCATGAACTACGCGTCGAACACGGCGCTCGACCGCATGATCAGCACGGCCGTCGCCAAGAAGGCAGGCGTGTCGCTGGTGCCGGTCCCGACCCGCAGCGGCGCCGAGGTCGTCACCCAGGTCATGGGCGGGCATGTCGATCTCGGCTACTCGTCGGGCGCCTATTATCCGCAGGCCAAGGCGGGCGAGCTCGCCGTCATGGCGGTGCTGGGCGACAAGCGGGTCGCCGGCCTGCCCGACGTGCCGACCCTGAAGGAGCTCGGCTACGGCGTGGCGAGCGTGAACCTCATCCTGTTCGTCGCGCCCAAGGGCCTGCCCGCCGACGTCGCCAAGAAGCTCGACGAGGTCTTCGCGGCGGCCGGAAAAGATCCGGCCATCGTCGACCTGATGGAGAAGCGGAGCCTCAACAACGTCGTCGAGACGGGCGCGCCGCTCGCCAAGACGATCCAGAGCCACATCGACGACTTCGCCAAGCTGATCGAGTCGTCGAAGTGACGGCTGCTCCGGACAAGAGCGCGCCGGCGCGACGCCGCCGGGCCTCGGTAATTGCCGAGGCGCTGCTGCTCGGCGGTGCCGCGCTCGCTGCGGTGGTCTGGATCATCCCGGCGCAGACCACGGACGGCGGCATCGGCCTGGCGCCGGCCGTCTTCCCGACCGTCTGCGCCGTGGCGCTCGGCGTCTTCGCGGTGGCGGACGTGCTGCTCCGCCTGCTGCGCGGCGTGCCCGAGCCGCGTTATCCCGACGGCTGGATGGCGTTTGCGCTGATCGGCGGCGTCGCGATTCTCGGCGCCGTCGTGCTTCCGTATGCCGGCATCGCCGGCTGCGCTCTCGTCACGGTGCCGGCCGGCATGCTGGCGGTGGGCGAGCGCAGGCCGCTGTGGCTCGCCGGCGCGGCGGTCCTGTCGGCGGGTGTCGTGTGGCTGGTGTTCTGAGGCTGCTCCCATGCACGACGTGCTTCTCGGCCTCGGCGACGCGCTCGCGCCGGTCACGATCCTGTTCGTCTTCCTGGGCGTGCTGCTCGGCTACGTGATCGGCGTTCTGCCCGGGCTCAATCGTCCGGCCGCGCTCGCGATCGCCATTCCGATCAGCTACTATCTCACCCCACTCGCTGCCGTCGCGTTTCTGATCGGCATCGCCAAAGCGTCCGGCGCCGGCGGCGCGACGACCGCGATCCTGATCAACACGCCGGGCGAGCCGAACGCCGCCGTCACGTGTCTCGACGGCTATCCGCTGGCGCGCGCCGGCAAGGCCAAGCAGGCCCTCAAGGTCGCGCTCTACGGCTCCGTCATCGGCGACCTGATCGGCACGCTCGCGCTGGTGCTGCTGGCGCGTCCGCTGGCGACGCTGGCGCTCGGCTTCGGCCCGGTCGAGATGTCGGCCGTGATGGTGCTGGCCCTGACCTTCATCGCGGCGCTGGCGGGCAACTCGCTGCTGCGCGGCCTCGCCGCCGGGTCCTTCGGGCTGTTGTGCGCCACCGTCGGCCTCGACGTGGAGAGCGGCACGCCGCGGCTCACCTTCGACCAGGTGGCGCTGTTCGACGGGGTGCCGCTGCTGGCCGTCACGGTCGGCATGCTGGCACTCTCCGAGATGATCATTCAGGCCGAGGAGGTGCTCGGCAAGCGCACCGAGGCCGCGTCGGCGGCGGCGGGCGGCGACGCCGACCGCCTCGGCTGGCCCGAGTTCCGTCGGGTGTTGCCGACCATCCTGCAGTCCAGCATCGTCGGCACGGCGATCGGCCTGCTGCCGGGGCTCGGCCCGACCGTCGCCTCCTTCGCCTCCTATGCGTTGGCGAAGCGCCTCGCCAAGCCCGGCGAGCAGTTCGGCAAGGGCGAGCTGAAAGGCGTCGCCGCCGCCGAGACGGCCGACAACGCGGTGGTGCCGGCGAGCTTCGTGCCGCTGTTCGCCCTCGGGCTTCCGGGCAGCGTCTCGGCCGCGATCCTGATCGCGGCGCTGACCATCCACGGGGTCACACCGGGACCGCGCCTGTTCGAGGAGCAGCCGCGGCTGATCTACGGCATCTTCGGCGCCATGATGGTGGCGGCCGTGGTGATGCTGGTGGTCGGCCGGATCGGGCTGCTCGCCTTCGCCCAGCTCACCCGCGTGCCGGCGACCATCATCATCCCGGTGGTGACGATGCTGTGCCTGGTCGGCGCCTACCTGGAGAGCAAGTCGGTGTTCGCGGTCGGCCTGATGGTCGGCTTCGGACTGCTCGGCTACCTCATGCACCGCTTCGACTATTCGCGGGTGACGTTCCTGATCGGCTTCGTCATCGGGCCGCAGCTCGAGCTGTCGGTGCGCCAGGCCCTGATCATCACCGAGGGCAAGGTCTCCTCGCTGTCGCATCACCCTGCCGCCCTCGCCGTGCTGGCCGTCGCGGTCGTCGCCGCGGTCTACTTCCTGAGGACGCCGCGGAAGGCGGCCCCGGAAGGCGAGGGGGCCTGAAGCGCGGCTTCGGCCCGTCCCGGAAGGCCGGGCGGCCCGTCGACGGGCGGGGCTTGAAGACTTCGTAAGCATGCTTATGTTTTGCGTTCGCAACTATAGGCATGCTTACGGAATTACCGATGTCCGCCATTCCCCATGATCTTCCGGCACCGACGCTGGGCTTCCTGCTCAACGACGTCGCCCGGCTGCTCCGCAAGCGCTTCGAGCAGAACGCGAAGGGCCTCGGCCTCACCCGCGCTCAGTGGCAGGTCCTGGCGCACCTCCGGCGGGCCGAGGGGATCGCGCAGGGCGGCTTGGCCGAGCTCCTGGAGGTCGAGCCGATCACGCTCGCCCGCATCGTCGACCGGCTGGAGGACGCCGCCCTGGTCGAGCGCCGCCCCGATCCCAAGGACCGCCGCATCAAGCGGCTGTTCATGCGCCCCGAGGCGCTGTCGCTGATCGACGACATGCAGGTCATCGGCGACGCCACCCGGGCCGAGGCCCTGGAGGGTCTCCCGGCGGCGGACCGCGACCATCTCACCCGCATCCTCGGGGTGATGAAGACCAATCTGGCACAGGCCTGCAGCACGGGGTGCCGGCAGAAGGAGGCCGTCCATGGCTGAGCCGCACCGCATCGACACCGAGGCCGCGCCTCCCGCCGAATCCGCTCGCGAGCCGCGTTCCGTCGCCGTTCCGCTGCGCCCCGATCCGGCCGCGAAGGCGGCCCCGAAACCCGATCCGGTCGACACCGAATCTCCTCGGACCGAGGCGCCCGACGGGCCCGCACGGCCGAACCGGTTGCGGCTGGTGCTGTTCGCGCTGCTGCCGATCGTGCTCCTCGTCGGCGGGTACTTCTACGTCACCGGCGGCGCCGTGATGTCGAGCGACAACGCCTATGTCCAGGCCGACAAGGTGGCGGTGTCGACCGACGTCTCCGGCATCGTCAAGGCCGTGGACGTGCGCGACAACCAGACGGTCGCCAAGGGCGACCTGCTGTTCGAGCTCGACGACCTCCCGTTCCGCCTCGCCCTGACGCGCGCGCAGGCGAACCTCGCCATGGTGCGTGACCAGATCGAGGCCCTGAAGGCGAGCTATCGCGACATGCAGGCCCAGATCGAGCAGGCCAAGGCGGACGTCGCTTTCTACACCCGCGAGTTCGACCGCCAGCAGGCCCTGGTCGCTCGCAACGTCGCCTCCGAGCAGGCGTTCGACAGCGCGCGGCACAATCTGCAGGTCTCCCAGCAGAAGGTCGCCTCGCTCCAGCAGCAGCTCGCCGGAATCGCCGCGAACCTGAATCAGAATCCCGACATCGAGGTCGAGGACCATCCCCGTTACGTCGACGCGGTGGCGCAGCGCGACGAGGCTGCACGCCAGCTTTCGCACACGCAGGTGCGGGCGCCCTTCGCCGGAATCGTGACCAACGTGCCGTCGCTTCAGCCGGGCCAGTATCTCGCCGCCGCGACGCCGGCCTTCAGCGTGGTGGCGACCGATCATGTGTGGGTCGAATCCAGCCCGAAGGAGACCGAGCTCACGCATGTCGCGCCCGGTCAGCCCGTCACCGTCACGGTCGACACCTATCCGGGCGCCGAGTGGCACGGCACCGTCGACAGCATCAGCCCGGCGAGCGGTGCGACCTTCTCGCTGCTGCCGGCCCAGAACACCTCGGGCAACTGGGTGAAGGTCGTGCAGCGCATCCCGATCCGGGTCCGGATCGAGACGCCGCCCGATGGACCGCGGCTGCGCGTCGGCATGAGCGTGACGGTCGATGTCGACACCGGTCATCCGCGCGGCTGGCCGAGCTTCGTGCGCAACCTGTTCGGCGGGACCGCCCTGGCAGCCGGCGGAGCCTCCCGTGGCTGACGGACGGGTCGCCGGCGGCGTCGACCGGACCGATGCGACCACGGTGCCGCATCGTGGCGCCGTCACGGTCTGCGTCATCCTGGCCGTCGTGATGCAGGCGCTCGACACGACCATCGCCAACGTGGCGCTGCCCTACATCCAGGGCAGCGTGGCGGCCAGCCAGGACCAGATCAACTGGGTGCTGACCTCCTACATCGTCGCGGCCGCCATCATGACGCCGCCCTCGGGCTGGCTCGCCGGTCGCTTCGGCCGCAAGCGCGTGCTGCTCGCCTCGGTGGCCGGCTTCACGGTCGCATCGATGCTGTGCGGCATGGCGCAGTCGCTCACCGAGATCGTTCTCTTCCGTATCCTGCAAGGGCTGTTCGGCGCCGCCCTGGTGCCGCTCGCGCAATCGATCCTGCTCGACATCTATCCGCCCCAGCAGCGCGGCTCGGCGATGGCGTTGTTCGGCATGTCCGTAATGGTCGGCCCGATCCTGGGGCCGGTGATCGGCGGCTGGCTGACCGACAATTTCAGTTGGCGCTGGGTGTTCTACATCAACCTCCCGATCGGCATCGTGGCGTTCCTCGGCATCTCGGCGTTCGTCTCCGAGACCGCGCGCAGCGCGTTCACGCGGCTCGATTGGTTCGGCTTCGCGACGCTGTCGATCGCCATCGCGGCGCTGCAGCTCTTCCTCGATCGCGGCGAGCAGCTCGACTGGTTCTCGTCCGGCGAGATCCAGCTCGAGGCGCTGGTGATGGCGGTGTCGTTCTATCTCTTTCTCGCTCACACCTTCACGGCCAGAAACTCGTTCGTCGATGCTAGCCTGTTCCGCGACCGCAATTTCGCGGTCGGCATGGTGTTCATCTTCGTGGTCGGCATCACCTATCTGGCGTCGCTGGCGCTGATGACGCCGTATCTGCAGTCGCTGATGGGTTATCCGGTCGTCACGGCCGGTCTTGTGATGGGGCCGCGCGGCATCGGCACCATGCTGGCCATGATGGTGGTCGGGCGGCTGATCGGCCGCGTCGACACGCGCGCGCTGCTGGCGATCGGTCTCTTGATGACGGCCTGGGCCATGTGGGACATGACCGGCTGGACGCCCGACGTGTCGCAATCGACCATCGTCACCACCGGGATGATCCAGGGCGCCGGCCTCGGCTTCCTGTTCGTGCCGCTGACCACCGTGACGTTCTCGACGCTGGCCCCCGAGCGGCGGCCCGCCGGCACGGGCCTGTACAACCTGTCGCGCAATGTCGGCTCGAGCGTCGGCATCTCCATCGTCGCCGCACTCCTGACCGAGAACGTGCAGGCGAACCACGCTGATATCGCCGGCTACGTCTCGCCGTTCAACCGGCTGCTGCAGGTGCCGGCGATCGCCCAGTCGTGGAGCCCGTGGACGGCGGCCGGTCGCGCGGCGCTCGACAGCGAGATCACCCGGCAGGCGACCATCATCGCCTATGTCGACGACTTCTGGCTGCTGATGGTCCTGGCCCTGGTGGCGATCCCGCTGGTCTTTCTCCTGCGAAAGGGGGCTGCGGAGGGCGGCGGCGCCGTGGTGGTGGATTAGCCTGGCGGCTCGCGCCTTCGCTGTGTAGGGCCCAATGCGCTACCACCGCGTCACGGGTCATACGATGGTTTGATCCGGCATGAACCGGATTGATGGTAGGCTCATTATGGGCATCGGCCCAACGAGGTCGCCGGATGAACGACAGAGCCTTGGTTCACATCGTCGACGACGACGAGGATGTTCGGATGTCCCTGGACAGCCTGCTGCGTTCGGTCGGCCTGGAGACGCGCGAGCACGCCACGGCCGATTCGCTGCTCTCCTCCGAGGCGGACGATCGTCCGGGCTGCGTCGTCCTCGACGTCAGGTTGCCGGGGGTCAGCGGCCTCGACGTCCAGCAGCAGCTCACCCGGCTCGGCATCCGGATCCCCGTGGTGATGATCACGGGATTCGGCGACGTGCCGATGTCGGTGCGCGCCATGAAGGCCGGCGCCGTCGATTTTCTCACCAAGCCGTTCCGCGACCAGGATCTGCTCGACGCGGTCGCGATGGCGATCGAGCGCGACCGCCGGCGCCGCAACGACGATATCGACGTTGCTGCGGTCCGCGGCCGCTATCTCACCTTGTCGCCGCGCGAGCAGCAGGTGATGATGCTGGCCACGGCCGGGAAGCTGAACAAGCAGATCGCCGGTGAGCTCGGCATCAGCGAGATCACGGTTAAGATCCACCGCGGTGCCGCGATGCGCAAGATGGACGCCCGAACCTTCGCGGACCTGGTCCGGATGGCCGACCTGATGGCTGCCGTGCAACCCCGCCATTGACGGCGGAGTCCGTTGCGATCCGCTAACACCCAGGTATGATTTCCTTCCAGACGCGGACATGTGACAAGACTTGCGCACCCCCTCGCCGCAGATCCCGCGGCTCATTCAACGAAAGGGGGCGTGCGTGCCCAACGAAGCGCGGATTGCGATCATCGACGACGACGAAGCCATGCGGGTCGCGCTCGTCGGGCTCGTGCGGTCGTACGGCTACGAGGCCCGCGGGTTCGCCGGTGGGGAGGACTTTCTCGCCGCCGCAGCGTTGCAGGACTTCGACTGCATCGTCACCGACATCCAGATGCCCGGGATGAGCGGCATCGAGCTCAAGCAGGCCCTGGAGGCGCGGAAGTCGTGCGTGCCCGTGATCATGATCACGGCGCGGACCGACGAGGGGATCGAGACGCGGGTGCTGGCCACCGGCGCGAGATGCCTGCTGCGCAAGCCGATCGTGCCCGGCGCGCTCCTTGATCACATCGCCGGCGCCCTGACCGACTGACAGTCCGGCGGTCCGGTTCCTGGATCCAGGAGCGGCCGTGACGGCGGCTGTTCCGGGCTCATGCCTTCGTATGACTCGTCTCCCACCAAGGTCCATTTGCGGCGTCCGCCAGTTGAATACCCCGGCTCGCCAGCACGGCGCATCCTCGTTTCGAAGACCGGCTCAGCCGGGCGATTCAGCCTTCAGGAAAGCGACAGCATGACTCGGCATGTCGACACCCGCGACGTCTCGGCCTTGCCGTCATGGCCGCGGGTCCTGACCTTCGATGCCTCGTGCCACCGGTGCCGCCACGGCGGCTCCGAGCCCGGCATTCCGGTCGCGACCGTGCGGGAGCTCCTTCAGCACGCGATCCGGGTGCTGGAATGCGACAAGGCGGCGGCGAAGCACTGCCTGCTGGAGGCTTCGGCGCTTCTGCCGGCGGCCGGCCTCACGGCGGATCTTCCTCTCCCGGACGCTCCCGGCGGCCTCGCGCCCTGGCAGATTCAGAGGGTCCGGGCGCATGTCGAGGCCGACATCGCGTCGCCGACGCTGGCCCGGGACCTGAGCAAGGTCGCGCGGCTGAGCGCCGCGCATTTCAGCCGCAAGTTCAAGCTCAGCTTCGGCGAGACACCCCGCGCCTTCGTCACGGCGCGGCGGATCGAGCGCGCCAAGGCGCTGATGACGAGGACAGGGGCGCCGCTCAGCGAGATTGCGCTCGCCTGCGGCTTCGCCGACCAGGCGCATTTCTCGCGGTCCTTCCGGCGAATGGTCGGCATCAGTCCGAACACCTGGCGGCGCGAGCGCCGCGGGCGGCCGGACCAGCAAGCTCCATCCGTCAGTCGGCCGGAACGTCCGACTCTGTTTTCGGGTCGCGAACGGGCAGCGTGAACCGGAACGTCACGCCCGGCCCCTCGTTCGCCTTCGCCCAGATGCGGCCGCCGTGGGCCGCAACGATCGATCGGCTGATCGACAGGCCCATCCCCATGCCGTCCGGCTTGGTGGTGACGAACGGATCGAACAGCCGCTCGATCTCGGCCCCATCGATGCCGGGACCCGAATCTTCGACCTCGACCACGATTCCGTCCTCGTAGGGACGCGTCCTGATCAGGATGTCGCGTGGTCGGCCGCAGAGGCCCGCCATGGCCTCCATGGCATTTACCAGAAGATTGATCAGGACCTGCTGAAGCTGAACCCGATCGCCGCGGACGACAGGAAGGTCGTGCGCCAGATCGGTCCTGATCACGGTCTTGTGGACCGACGCCTCGTGCGCGACCAACAGCAAGACCTCCTCGACCGCCGTCCCGATGGCGATCGGCCGCATCTCGGGCGTCGTCTTCCGCGTCAGGTCGCGGATGCGCTGGATGACGGTGCTGGCCCGGTCTGCATTGCCGATGATGGAATGCAGGACGCGGCGTGTCTCCGCCAGGGCCTGCTCGGGCCGCGCCAGCCATCGCAGCCCCGCCTCGGCGTTCGTCTGGATCGCCGAAAGTGGCTGGTTCACCTCGTGCGCGATGGAGGCTGTCATCTCGCCCAGCGTGGTGACGCGGGTGACCTGGGCGAGTTGCGCCTGTGCCTGGCGTAGCGAATCCTCGGCGCGACGGCGATCCTCGATGTCGAGATTGGTGCCGAACCATTTGATGATGGTGCCGGCCTCGTTGCGCAGCGGTTCGGCCCGGAACAGAAGCCAGCGATACTCCCCATCGCGACGACGCAGCCGCGCCTCGGCTTCGCCCGGCGACTGCGCGGTCAGGATCGCCCTCCAGCTCGTCAACAGACCGGGCAGGTCGTCGGGATGCACGAGGTCGCCTTCTGCCCAGCGCCAGCCCACTGCCTGCTCGAGCGCCAGACCCGTGTAATCGCGCCAGCGCTGGTTCTGGAACTCCATCGCGCCGTCGGCGTCGGCTTGCCAGGCCATCACGGGAATCGTGTCGACGATCAGCCGGAGCGCGTGCTCGGCGCAGCGCCGCGCCTCGATGTCGGTGTTGGCGCCGCACCAGCCCACGACCGTGCCGCTCGCGTCGAGAAGCGGCTCGGCTCGCATGAGGAACCACCGATAGACACCGTCGTGCCGCCGGAGTCTCGCCTCGAACTCTCCGCCTTCCCCGGTCGCCCGGAGTCGTCGCCATTCTGCGAGCAGGGGCGGCAGGTCGTCCGGGTGAATGGCGGACCGCCAGGCCAAGCCCAACACCTCCTCCCTGGCGAGTCCAGTGTAGTCGAGCCAGCGGCGATTCAGGAACGTGACGCGTCCGTCCGCCTGCATTCGCCAGACCTGGATCGGAATGGTGTCGACCGTGACCCGCAGGATCTCGAGCTGCAACGCGTCGAGCTGCACCCTTTCGTCCATGTCAGCTGCTGTCCGAACCGTCATCGAAGCTCCAGAGGGCTCCAGAGGATCGGCGCACCGCGTGCGCCCTCGCGTCCGAGCAAACCCTAGCCCGTCGCGTGGCCCCGCGACAGGGGGCGCGCCACGGCTGCGTCGACGTGGCCCCCGCGGCTGCCGCGGCGCGTGTCTTCAGCAGGGAGCGACAAATACGACCCTCCGAAACAAGACAGCAGGTGGCTTCCGGTGAAGACTCCCGGCCGAAACGGGTCGCAGTGTCGCGGTGGTCAGGACCGCGCGCTGTGCTCCGTCAGCTCCGACGAGGACCCTCGATGGCCAAGGCCGCACCGACCCCTGGAAAGACTCTTCTCTCGCCGCACGATCACACCCTGATCATGATCGATCACCAGTCGCAGATGTCGTTCGCGACCAAGTCGATCGATCCGACCATTCTCCGCAACAACGCTGCCCTGGTGGCCGAGGCGGCGGCGGGGTTCGGCGTGTCGACCATTCTCACCACGGTGGCGGAGAAGAGCTTTTCTGGCCCGATCTTCGACGAGGTCAAAGGGCCGTTTCCAGGTGCAGACATCATCGACCGCACCAGCATGAACACCTGGGAGGATCCGCGGATCGCCGAGCGCGTCAACCAGATCGGCAAGAGCCGGCTGGTGTTCGCCGGCCTGTGGACCTCGGTCTGCATCGTCGGTCCGACGCTGTCGGCGCTCGACCAGGGCTTCGAGGTCTACGTGATCGCCGACGCCTGCGGCGACGTCAGCGACGAGGCGCACGAGCGGGCGATGGATCGCATGGTGCAGATGGGCGTACGGCCGATGACGGCGCTCCAGTATCTGCTCGAGCTGCAGCGCGACTGGGCCCGCACCGAGACCTACGAGATGACGACCGGAATCGCCAAGCGCCACGGCGGCGGCTACGGCATCGGCATCATCTACGCCAAGACCATGTTCGGTGCCTCCGAGGGCGCCCATGCGCAGGCGGCCGAATAGGCGCGACGATCATGGCCGAGCGCTTCTCCTCCGCGACCCGCCGCACCGCCCTTGGACTGGGAGCCGGTGCAGCGCTTGCCGCCCTCGGCGGCCTGCCCGCCGGCCCCGGTCAATCCGCCGCACAATCATCCACCACCCCCCCGAAAGGATCCTCCCCCATGCCCTTCGTCACCACCAAGGACGGCGTCGAGATCTTCTACAAGGATTGGGGGCCGAAGGGCGCCCAGCCGATCGTCTTCCATCACGGCTGGCCGCTGTCGTCGGACGACTGGGACGCCCAGATGCTCTTCTTCGTGTCGAAGGGCTTCCGCGTCGTCGCTCACGACCGCCGCGGCCACGGCCGCTCGGCCCAGGTGAGCGAAGGTCACGACATGGACCATTACGCCGCCGACGCGTTCGCTGTCGCCGAGCATCTCGACCTGCGGAACGCCGTCCATATAGGCCACTCCACCGGCGGCGGCGAGGTCGCCCGCTATGTCGCCAAGCACGGCCAGCCCGCCGGCCGCGTCGCCAAGGCGGTGCTGGTCAGCGCCATCCCGCCGCTGATGCTGAAGACCGCGACGAATCCCGGCGGCCTGCCGATCGAGGTGTTCGACGGCCTGCGCGCCGCGCTCGCCGCCAACCGCGCCCAGTTCTACCTCGATCTGCCCACCGGGCCGTTCTACGGGTTCAACCGTCCGGACGCGAAAGTTTCCCAGGGCTCGATCCAGAACTGGTGGCGGCAAGGCATGATCGGCAGCGCCAAGGCTCATTACGAGGGGATCAAGGCGTTCTCGGAGACGGATCAGACCGAGGATCTGAAGGCGATCACGGTGCCGACCCTCGTGCTGCACGGCGACGACGACCAGATCGTGCCGATCGAGGATTCCGCCAAGCTCTCGGTCAAGCTGCTGAAGAACGGCACCCTGAAGGTGTATCCGGGTTATCCCCACGGCATGCTGACCACCCATGCCGACGTGATCAACCCCGACCTGCTCGCCTTCATCAAGGGCTGAGCGTCTTCCCGGTCCGGCGCGGTTCTCCGCGCCGGACCGTCCGAGACGGGGCTCCAGCAGGTCGTGGCCGCTGGCGTCGCGATCGAGTTCGAGTCCAGCCACTTGTCGCTGCTGTCCACAACCGCCGCCGTCGCGACGTGATCAGCAGTGTCGCTTCCGACACCGCGCGGGCCTGGCATGAAAGTCTAT
Source organism: Rhodoplanes roseus (assembly GCF_003258865.1). Lineage (GTDB taxonomy): Bacteria > Pseudomonadota > Alphaproteobacteria > Rhizobiales > Xanthobacteraceae > Rhodoplanes > Rhodoplanes roseus. The sequence goes on from NZ_NPEX01000041.1 coordinate 33,107, forward strand.
CTCGTCTCCCTGGGCGCGGGACTGTTGGTGGGGGTGGTCTACAGCCTGCTCAACGTCCGGTCCCCGGCGCCGCCCGTGGTTGCGCTGATCGGTCTGCTCGGGATCCTGCTGGGCGAGCAGATCGTGCCGGTGGCCAAGCGACTGATCGCCGGCCACGACGTCGCATCGTTCGTCCGCACCAGATGCGCCGAGCACGTCCTCGGTCCGCTGCCCGGCGGCGAGCGCGCCACGGGTCGCGCGCGCCCCGCCGGAGACGAGCCGTCCTGATCGGCGCTCGCGCCGATGTCACGCCCCTCGAACCGGGAGAACCGCCGTGACGCTCACCCCCGATCGCCGTACCGTCGTCACCACGCTCGCCGCGCTCGCGGCCGGCCTGTCCGCGAGAGACACCGTGAACGCGCAAAGCTCCGCCTCGCCCGAGCTGATTCTCTTCAACGGCAAGATCACGACGCTCGACCGTGGCGCGCCCGAGGCGACAGCCGCGGCGATCCGTGACGGCCGCTTCGTCGCGGTCGGCAGCGAGCGCGACGTGATGGCGCTGGCCGGGCCGCAGACGCAGCGCATCGACCTGCGTGGGCGCCGGGTGATTCCGGGGCTGATCGACAGCCACATGCACATCATCCGCGGCGGCCTCAACTACAACATGGAGTTGCGCTGGGACGGCGTACGGTCGCTCGCCCAGGCGATGAGGATGCTGAAGGAGCAGGTCGACCGCACCCCGGCGCCGCAATGGGTGCGGGTCGTCGGCGGCTTCACCGCGCATCAGTTCGCCGAGAAGCGATTGCCGACGCTCGAGGAGATCAACGCCGTCGCTCCCGACACGCCGGTGTTCATCCTGCACCTCTACGATCGTGCGCTGCTCAACGGCGCGGCGCTGCGCGCC
>NZ_NPEX01000419.1 GCF_003258865.1 Rhodoplanes roseus
CCGGCGCGAACGCGCCGCGCCCACCCTACGGCGCGACCGGCGGGGTGCCGTGGGTGTGGAAGCTCTCGATGGTCTTGAGGCCCCAGGCCTGGCCCTTCAGGCGCTCGGTCTGGGTCCAGGTCACCGGCTCCCAGTCGGGGGCGAGGATCAGGCGGGCGCCGGCGTTGGCCAGCTCGACGCGGTTGCCGGCCGGCTCCCACACATAGAGGAAGAAGGTCTGCTGCACGGCGTGCTTGTGCGGGCCGGTCTCGATGTGGACGCCGTTCTCCAGAAACACGTCGGCGGCTTGCAGGATGTGCTCGCGCTGATCGACCGCGTAGGTGACGTGGTGGAAGCGCCCGCGCGTGCCGGTGGCGTCGCGTGTATAGGCGACGTCGTAGGACTTGTTGTTGACCGTGAACCAGCAGCCGCCGAGGCTGCCGTCGTCGAGCACGATCTGCTCGGTCACCCGGCTGCCCAGCGCCTTCGGCAGGAAGTCCCGGATGGCGCCCACGTCGGTCGCCAGCAGGTTGAAGTGATCGAGCCGGCGCGGCGCGACGGCGCGGTTGGGCACCCGCTGGGCCTGGTTCTTCAGCGCCGGCTTCTCTTCGGCGGGCGGCACGTAGCGGCGCGTCTCGTGATAGATCTCGAAGACGTGGCCGTCCGGATCGGCGAACTGGTAGGCCGGGCCGTGGCCGAGGTCGCCGTCCGTCCAGCCGATCCCCGCCCCCATCGCCTCGATGGCGGCGACGCGGCGCGCCAGCGCCTGCGGGCTCGCCGCCCGGTAGCCGACATGCCGCATGCCGGTGGTCGGCGCCGCGGTCAGCTTGAGGGTGTGGAACTCGTAGTCGTCGAAGGCGCGCAGAAAGACGCTCTCGCCCTCGCGACCGCTCTCGGCGAGGCCGAGCACGCGGGTGAAGAAGTCGAGGCTCTCGTCCGGCTTGTCGGTCAGGAGCTCGACATGGCCGAGATGCGCGATGTCGAAGATCGGTTCGTCCATGGGGGTCCTCGCGGGCGGGTGACACGCTCCCGGCCAGCATAGGCAGTCGCAACCGAAACGGGCAATCCGGCCCGCGGGAATTGGCGACACTTGGCGACTCTGCGCTAATCGCCTGCAAACGATCCGGATTTCTCCGAGTGGTCGAGACCGGCCATCCGCGTATTCTAAAGATCCATGCGCTCGGCCGATGGCCGACGCGTACGATGATCTGCCTCCGGTCCGGGCCGAAATGCTCGCCGGGGGCGGTTTCGTTTCAGGGGGCTGCGAGGCGCGGGACCTTCAGTCGCGGGACGTTCAGTCGCGAGAGCTGTCTAAGACGCCCCGGAAAACGGAACGGGCGGCCGTGAGAAATGCTCTCATCGACCGCCCGTAGCGCATCACGCCGCACGCGCCCGCGAAACGAACGGAGCGCCTGGGGTGGTCTCTATGGAAAGCGGCGGGCCGGCACTTTGACCTGGATCATTGTCTGACGTTTTCCTGACGCCTTTTTCCGTCCGACACGGCGCGGCCGCGTGCAGCATCGAAAAGCCGCACGAGAACGGACGCTCTCGTGCGGCTTTCGTTGGTCCGGACCCGTGCCGCGGGACGTGAACCTCTCCGCGCGGACTACCGCGGTGGTGCAGTGTCGCTCGACACTCGCTTCCGTCAGCGCCCCTTGAGGGTGAGGATCAGCGTGGCGACGCCACCGACGAAGGCGCAGCCCACCAGATAGTAGAGGCCGCCCGCATAGGAGCCGGTGACCGAGATCAGAAAGCCGATCGCCACCGGGGCCAGCGACGAGAAGCCGTTGCCGAGCCCGTTCATGATGCCGGCCGCCGTCGAGATGCCGCGGCTCGGCACGATGTCCTGCATCAGCGTCCAGGCCGCCGGGCCGCCGAGACCGATCGAGCCGACCCCGAAGGCGAGGAAGATCGCCGCCGTCATGTTGTCGGCCGCGGTGGCGCCGAAATAGATGCCGGTGCCGACGCCGACCATGGCGAACAGGATCACGGGCGCACGCCGGCCCATCTTGTCGCACAGGACGCCCGAGACGATCTTGGTGACGACGCCGAGGATCCATGGCAGCGACGCCAGCATGCCCATCGCGGCCCAGGAGAAGCCGCGCGCCTCCTTGAGGTAGCTCGGCACCCAGGTCATGGCGCCCCAGATCACCGAGGTGTGGACGACGTAGTAGACGACCAGCAGCCAGAACTGATAGTCGCTGGCGAACGACTTGAACTTGCTCCACAGCGTGTCGGTCGCGTCCGCCGGAACCGCCGGCGCCTTGGCGCGCTCGGCGGCGAGCCCGGCCTCGATGTGGTCGATCTCGAGCTGGTTGATGCGCTTGTGGTCGCGCGGCTTGTCGGCCGTGAAGAACCAGATCGCCGCGAGCGGGATCAGGCCGGCCGTCGCCAGGATGAAGAAGCTCGATCGCCAGCCGGTGAGATGGATGATCACGGTGAACAGCGGCATCGCCACGGCCGGCGCGATCGCCATGCCGGTCTGCCACACGGCGTTCGCCTTGCCGCGCTCGTCGGGCCGGAACCACTCCTTGATGTACTTGCTCTGCATCGGGAAATGCAGGCCCTCGCCGAGGCCGAGAATGACCCGCGAGAACAGCAGCAGCATGAAAGTCGGGGCGAGGCCGCCGACGATCAGCGAGAGGCCCCACAGCACCACGGACAGCGACATCGCCTTGCGCGGACCGAGGAAGTCGCCGATCGGTGCCAGCACCACGTTGCCGACGCCGTAAGCGGCCAGGAACAGCGTCATCAGCAGGCCCTTCTGGACCGACTGACCCGTGATCCCGAAATAGTCGAGGAACTCGGGATCGACGACCAGGATCGAGACGTTGACCCGGTCGATGTAGGAGAAGAAGACGACGAGCAGCAGGATGCCCGCCAGGAGATGGCGCTGATGCGTCGGCTTGGCAGCCTGGTCGATCGCGATCGCAGTCGACATGACGAGACCTTTCCGGTTCGGGTTCTGTGCGCCCGCACGACGCCGCCGGATCCGAGAGGCTCGGACACGGGGCGGCGTCGCCGGACGAGGGCGTCGGCCGGCGGTCCCGCCGGCCGCGTCGTGATCAGCTCATGTATTTCTTGGAGCGCGTCACCGTGACGGTGTTGCACTTGGCGATGGTCTCCGGCGTCGGCTCCTGGCCGATGCCCGGCAGGTCCGGCACCTTGTACTTGCCGTTCACCGGCTGGTAGTCGTACAGGCAGGTCGCCCGGCTCTCCGGATTGAGCGCCCGCTGATGGTGCTCGTGGATGATGAAGTTCGGGATCACGGCCTCGATCTGCAGCGCCGCCGCCTTGGAGATCGGACTGCCGCAGACGTGGATCTGCACGGCGCAGTCGTAGGTGTTGGCCATGTCGCAGATCTTCTTCGCCTCGGTGAGGCCGCCGCACAGGCACAGGTCCGGCTGGATCACGTCGATCGAGCGATCCTCGAGGAACGGCCGGTAGCCCCAGCGGGTGTAGATGCGCTCGCCGGCGGCGATCGGCATCTTCAAGGCCTTCTTGATCTCGAGCATCGAGCGCGAGTTCAGCGGGTGGCATGGCTCCTCGTAGTAGAAGATGCGCAGATCCTCGAGCGCCCGGCCGATCTGGATCGCCGAGATCGTGTCGGTGTTGGCGTGGTGCTCCAGGATGATGTCGAGGTCCGGTCCGCCGGCCTCGCGCATCGCCGCCATCCGGTCGTAGACGGTGCGGATGACGCGGTTCTCCAGCGGTCCAGTGATCTTC
>NZ_NPEX01000420.1 GCF_003258865.1 Rhodoplanes roseus
CGCTCCGGCGCCCGCCGCGACGGCTCCGGTCGACGCCGCCCCCAAGGCCGCGGCCGCGCCGGTGCAGGAGCCCACCGCGACCGGCACCGTGCCGGTGGCGCCGCTCGGCAAGGTGCTGACCGTCGATCAGCAGGCCGGCGAGAAGCTCGCCGAGCTGATCGCCCGCAAGACCGACCGCCGCTTCGACGCCAAGACCCGCGCCTCGCTCGAGACTTTCTACGCGGCGCGCAGCTACGGGCCGCTGTGGACCGAGAACGGCGCCGTCAATGCCCGCGCCAAGGCGGTGATCGCCCAGCTCGGCAATGCCGAGGCGGACGGCCTCGACGCCGACGACTACGCCGTTCCGCAGCTCAAGGCCGACGCCTCGGCCGACGATGTCGCCGAGTACGAGCTGAAGCTGAACCAGTCCGTGCTGGCCTTCGCCAAGCACGCCGCGGTCGGCCGCATCCACTGGTCGCGCATCAACGGCGACGTGGTCTACACCAACACGGCGCCCGAGGCGGCCGAGGTCTTGGGCAAGATCGCCTCCGCCCAGGACAAGAACGCCGGCGCGGCGCTGGCCGGCTACCTGCCGCAGCACGCCCACTACAAGGCCCTCAAGGCGAAGCTCGCCGAGATCCGCGGCCAGAAGGGCGACGCCCACAAGCGCATCGGCTACGGCCCGGCCCTCAAGCTCGGCATGGACGACGCCCGGGTCCCGGATCTGCGTGAGAAGCTCGGCGTCGCCGGCACCGGCACGGCCTACGACAAGCCGCTCGCCGACGCCGTGAAGGCGTTCCAGAAGAAGCAGGGCCTCAAGCAGACCGGCGTGTTCGACTCGGCCGCCATCGACGCGATGAACGGCCCGCGCAACGACCGCACCGCCGACATCATCCTGGCCAATCTCGAGCGCTGGCGCTGGATCCCGCACGATCTCGGCAAGTCGCACGTGATCGTCAACATCCCGGAATTCATGCTGCGCGTGTACAACAACGACGCGCAGATCTGGACGACCCGCGTCGTCGTCGGCAAGCCCGGCAACCACGCGACGCCGCTCCTCTCGGAGACGATGAAGTACATCACCGTCAACCCGACCTGGAACGTGCCGCCGTCGATCGTCTACGGCGAGTATCTGCCGGCCCTGCAGCAGGATCCGACCGTGCTGCAGCGCATGGGCCTCACCGTGTCGCGTAACCGCGACGGCTCGGTGCACATCTCGCAGCCGCCCGGCGCCGGCAACGCGCTCGGCCGCATCCGCTTCAACTTCCCCAACAAGTTCCTGGTCTATCAGCACGACACGCCGGACAAGAACCTGTTCGCGCACGACACGCGCGCCTACAGCCACGGCTGCATGCGGGTGCAGAACCCCGACAAGTACGCCGAGGTTCTGCTCGGGCTGACGCTGCCCAACGAGCGCTACACGGCCGAGCGCATCCGCGCGATGTACGGCTCGGGCGAGCGGGACATCAAGTTCCCGACCCCGATCCCGGTGCATCTCACCTATCAGACCGCGTTCGTCGACGACGGCGGCAAGCTGGTGGTGCGCCCCGACATCTACGGCCGCGACCAGCGCCTGATCGCCGCCCTCAAGGGCGACGAGCGCCGAATCGCCGACACGCCGGTCGAGCGCCGCGAGGCCTCGTCGTCGGGCGCGGTGCGCCGCCAGGCGGTGCGCCTGCCGCAGGAGCAGCCGCGGTCGAGCGGTTTTCCGCTGTTCGACCTGTTCCGCTGAGATCCTTTTCGCGCGGACGCGCCGGCGTCCCGCATCGACGCGTCACCAGCGGCCGGGCCAGTCCCGGCCGCTTTCTTTTGCGGCGACGCACGGGCGACGCGCCGGACAAGCATCAAACGCGCCACGTCCCGGGAAGCTCTCGTTCACGACGAGTCGCGAATCCGGCGGCCTGCAAGGGATGCTCGAAAGGGTCCGGGCGCTCCGGTAAAATACTAGTCTTCTCAAAATCTTCGGACGGAGTGGCGTGGCGGCGACAGGCGGCTTCTTTTTGCCATACTCACGGTTTAGTGAATGACTTGTGATGGGGAGAGGGGGGAGCAGCTCGGCTGCCGTTACCGATCCCGTAAGGACGAGAACAGCCCTGTCGTCCGACCGTGCACGGGGGTGCGGTCAGACGACGCGCTTCGCGGACACCGTTCGCGAAGACGTCGGAGCGTTGTCTGAAGGGGATCGAACGTGGCAGTGAGCAGCGTCCGCCACGACTCGGCGACCGGCATGGTTCTGCGTGCCGGTCGCCGAATCGGCCTCGCCGCCGTCCTGGTCTTCCTCGGCTCCGAGGGGCTCCAGACGGCCGCGGCGAACGGTGACACCCGCACGCTGACCTTCCACCACACCCACACCGGCGAAGATCTCACCGTCACGTACAAGCGCGACGGCCGCTACGACGAGAAGGCTCTCGAAAAGATCAATTGGGTGCTGCGCGACTGGCGCCGCAATCAGCCGATCCGCATGGATCCCGGCGTGATCGACGCGGTGTGGGAGCTCACCCGCGCGGTCGGCGCCACCGATGTCGACATCATCTGCGGCTACCGCGCGCCGGCGACCAACTCGATGCTGCGCGCCCGCTCGGGCGGCGTCGCCGAGCACAGCCAGCACATGCTCGGCAAGGCGATCGACCTGAAGGTCCGCGGCGTCTCGCTGGAGAAGCAGCGCGAGGCGGCGCTGCGGCTGCAGCGCGGCGGCGTCGGCTTCTATCCGGGCTCGCAGTTCATCCATGTCGACACGGCGAGCGTCCGCCACTGGCCGCGGATGACCTACGACCAGCTCGCCCGCGTCTTCCCGGACGGCCGCACCGTGCATGTGCCGTCCAACGGCAAGCCGCTGCCTGGTTATCAGCTCGCCATGGCCGACCTGCAGAAGCGCGGCTCGTCGTCGCCGTCCTTCGCGGCGCTCGACACGACGTCTGCCGTGAAGCCGGCCAAGAGCCTGCTCGCCTCGTTGTTCGGCGGGTCCAAGGATCCTGAAGAGGACGAGGATTCGTCTCGCTCGGCTCCCGCCGCCTCGCCGAAGCCGGCCGCCGCGCCGCGCCAGACGGCCCGCGCCGCCGCGCCGCGCATCGAGACCGCCAAGATCGAGACGGCCAAGATCGAGACCGCCAAGGCGGAGCCGGCCAGGGCCGAAGCGGCGAAGGCCGAGCCCGCGAAAGCGCACGCCCCGGTTCAGGTCGCGCGTTCCGAGCCGGCCAAGATCGAGACGGCCCGGCCCGCCGCCGCCCGGACGGCGGCCGTCAAGCCGGTGCCCGCGAAGCCCGACTCCGCGCCCGAAATGTTCACGCTCGCCTCGGCCGGCAGCACGCCCGTGACGCTCGGCTCCGCCGGCGGCATGCCGGTGGCCGAAAGCGCCCCCGAGAGCACGTCGGTCGCCGTGCTGGGCGAGGCGCCGCCGCGGCCGCCCGCCGATCTCGGCTCGACCGCCGCCGCGGCCGACCAGCAGCCCTACCGCACCGCGTCCGCCGATCCGATGGCGCCGGTCGGACGCGAGCGAACGCCGAGCCAGACCGGCTCGCTGTGGTCGCGCAACACCGACACCGCCGATCGCGTTCCGCTCGAGCTCGCCCTCGCCTATGCGTCCGAGCCGGACCGCCGCGGCACGGCCGCGGCGCCGGCCCGCGCCCCCGCCATGGGCTCGCTGGTCGACCGCGCCCGCATCGCCGCCGCCCCGCCCGCTCCAGCATCCGCGCCCGCGGTCGCCCCGGCGTCGGTCGACGG
>NZ_NPEX01000421.1 GCF_003258865.1 Rhodoplanes roseus
GGGGAGGGGAGCAGAGGCGCTGCGGTCCCTCGTCTTCTCCGATCTAGGCGCTTCGGCTCCCCTCCTCCCATTCGCGTCAGCGAATGGCGGGGAGGGGTCGGGGGTGGGGGGCGGATCTGGCTCCGACCTTGTTCGTAATGGATTCGAGCTGGTCCACCGAACACCGGGCCGGCGCTACGCTACTCCTCGTCGAGGCCGTGCTTCTTGATCTTGTCGAACAGGGTCGACTTGGCCATCGACAGCGTCTTGGCGGCGCGCAGCACGTTGCCGTGCTGGCGGCGCAGCTCCTCCGCGATCAGCGACTTCTCGAACAGGTCGACGGCCTCGGTGAGCGGCACCGGCCGGTCGTTCGCCGTGCTCGACACCTTGATGCCGAGCACGTGGCGCTCGGCGTAGTTGCGCAGCTCGCGGACATTGCCGGGCCAGCCATAGGCCATCAGCTCGCGGATCGTCGCCTCGGTGATCTCGGGCGGCTCGCGGCCGTGGCGCAGCGCCGCCTGGGTGACGAAATGCTCGAACAGCAGCGGCACGTCCTCGCGCCGGGCGCGCAGCGGCGGCAGCTCGAGCGCCACGACGTTGAGGCGGAAATACAGGTCGTTGCGGAACCGGCCCGCGGCGCTCTCGGCCGCGAGGTCGGCCTTGGTGGCGGCGACGACGCGGAAGTCCACGGCGATCTGCTGGTTGGAGCCGAGCCGCTCGATGGTGCGCTCCTGCAGGACGCGCAGGAACTTGATCTGCATCGGGATCGGCATGCTCTCGATCTCGTCGAGGAACAGCGTTCCGTGCGCCGCGTGCTCGATCTTGCCGATCCGCCGCTTGACAGCGCCCGAGAAGGCGCCGGCCTCGTGCCCGAAGATCTCGCTGTCGAACAGCGTCTCGGGCAGGCCGCCGCAGTTGAGCGCGACGAACGGCCCGCGCCGGCCGGAGGCGTCGTGCAGGCAGCGCGCCACCAGCTCCTTGCCGGTGCCGGTCTCGCCGAGGATCAGCACGTCGGCCGAGGTCGCGGCGACCTCGGTGATGGTCTGCCGCAACTGGCCGACGACGGGCGAGCGGCCGATGACGCGGCTCTCCAGGCTGCCGAGCCCGGCGAGCTGCTTCTTGAGGCCGCGCACCTCCAGCGTGAGGGTGCGCTTCTCCAGCGCGCGCCGTACCACCTCGACCAGGTGCTGGGACGTGAACGGCTTCTCGATGAAGTCGTAGGCGCCGTCCCGCATCGCCTGCACGGCGGTAGCGACATCGGCGTGGCCCGTGATCAGGATCACCGGCAGGGCGGCGTCCTGCGCCACCAGCTCGCGCATGTAGGAGAGGCCGTCCTGCCCGGGCAGCCGGATGTCGCAGACGACGACGCCGGCGAAGCTCGGGCCGAGCAGGCGCTGCGCCTTCTCGGTCGATTCGACGCCGAGCGCGCGAATCCGCTCCAGCGCGAGCGCCTGGATGCAGCCGAGCCGGACGTCGGCGTCGTCCTCGATGATGACGACCTGCGGATCGGCGGCGGCCGCCCCGGCGGGCGAGGGGCGTTGATGGGGCATGGGGGTCCGACTCTCCGGCGCGCCGTCCGTCCGCACGTGCAGACCCGACGAGCCACGGGGCCACCCTGATAGATCGGCGGGCGCGCCGTCAACACTAGGGCGTCCTACGTAGCACGCGTCCGTGCCCGTCCCCCGGCGACCGGCCCGGCCGGCGCGCCTCCGCCTCGCGGTGAAAATTCAGTCAATTGACTGACTGACGGGGGTGTGCTGGGATCACCGGCGAAACGAGCGAGCCGATCGGAGGAGACGTGGCCGAGGCCGGCAGGGGAACGCGGACGGCGCGGCGTGGTGCCGGGGGGACGGTGCCGCGGACCCGTGCCGCGTCGCCAGCGCTTGCAAGGCCGGCCGAGACCGAGGCCGAGGACGCCGGCACGGCCGATCGCATTCTCGACGCCGCCGAGGCGCTGTTCGCGGAGCGCGGCTTCCACGCCGTCGCGGTGCGCGAGATCACCAGCGCGGCCGACGTCAACGGCGCCGCCATCTTCTATCATTTCGGCCGCAAGGAGGATCTGCTCGCCGCCGTGCTGGAGCGCCGCGCCGCGCCGCTCGCGGCCGAGCGCCGCCGCCGGCTCGACGCGCTGCTCGACGGCCCCGCCGCGGCACTCACCCTGGAGGCGCTGATCGAGGCCTATCTGGCGCCCGGCCTCACCATCGGGTTCGGCTCGTCGGAGGCGCGCATCCGCTTCGGCCGGCTGCGTGGCCGCATCACGGCCGACAGCGGCGACGCGCGCGTGCAGGAGATTCTGCGTCGGCATTATCGCGAGCCCGGTCGCCGCTTCCTCGAAGGCGTGGCGCGCCTGCTGCCCGATCTCGCGCCGCAGGATCTGCAGTGGCGCTATCACGTGATGATCGGGACGCTGATCCACCTGCTCGGCAAGCCGGGCCGCGTCCAGGCGGTCGCCGACGATCCGCCGGACTCCACCTACGACCCGTCCGACATGGAGACGGCGCAACGCGTGCTGGTGCCGCTGCTCGCGGCCGTGTTCCGTGCCCCGCCCACCCTCGCCGACGCGACCGCGCCGTCGCGCCGCCCCCGCCGCAACGACAAAAAAGACTCTCCGTCCTGAACCCCGGGAGGTTCTCGTGCCCAAGTCGATGTCTCGCGCGGCTCTCGCCGCGCTCGCCCTGCTGCTCGCGCCGCTCGTTGCGGGGCCGGCCCGCGCCGAATATCCGGACAAGATCATCCGGATCATCAATCCGTTCCCGCCCGGCGTCTCGACAGACGTTCTGGCCCGCGGGCTCGCGCAAAAGCTGACCGAGTATCTCGGCCAGTCGGTGATCGTCGAGAGCCGCCCCGGCGCCAACGGCATTCTCGCTTCCACCACGGTGGCGAAGTCCGAGCCGGACGGCTACACGATGCTGCTGACCACCGGCTCGCACGTCGCCAACCCGATCGTCCAGAAGCACGTGCTGTACGATCCGGTGAAGGACTTTTCGCCCGTCACCTTGCTGGCGCAGTCCTACGGCTTGGCGCTGGTGTCGAACCTGCCGGGCAAGTCGGTCGCCGACATCGTCGCGCTGGCCAAGCAGAAGCCCGGCACGCTCACCTACGCGACCTCGGGCGTCGGCAACCTCACCCACGTCGCCGGCCGGCTGTTCGAGGTGCGGGCCGGCATATCGATGACGGCCGTGCCCTACAACACGCCGGCGCTGATGAGCGACGTGATCGGCGGCACCGTGTCGATGACCTTCGTGTCGACCGTCACGGCGGTGCCGCTGGTCAATGCCGGCACCATCAAGGCGTTCGCCATCACGGGCTCGCGCCGCACCCCGGCGCTGCCCGACACGCCGACCATGCAGGAGGCCGGCGTCAAGGACTACGAGCTGCTCGGCTGGTTCGGCGTGCTGTTTCCGGCCTCGACGCCGCGCGACCGCGTCGAGCGCATGCATCGCGAGATCGCCCGCGCCCTGCAGACGCCCGAGCTCAAGAAGCTGATCGAGGACTCCGGCCTCTATGTCGACGGCGCCGGCCCCGACGCGTTCAAGACCTTCCTGGAGAACGACGTCGCCTATCAGACCCGCCTGATGGACGAGATCGGCCTGAAGCCGCAGTGAGCACGAATGATGTGAACGGATAAGACGGAACGTCTTCGATCCTGGGCCGCCCCCCACCCCCGACCCCTCCCCGCCACTCGCTATGCGAGCG
>NZ_NPEX01000422.1 GCF_003258865.1 Rhodoplanes roseus
CCCTCGCAGGGCGAGCTGCGGCTCGCTGGCGAGCCGGTGTTCGCGGGCGGCCGCTGGCTGCGCGACGATCTGCGCCGAACCCTCTATGTGGGGGTGACGCGCGATCTCGTGCGCCGGACCTGGCAGCACAAATCCCACGACGTTCCCGGTTTCACGACTCGGTACGATGTCGACCGTCTCGTCTGGTTCGAATGCTACGACGATCCGGTGACCGCGATCGAGCGCGAGAAGGACATCAAGAAGTGGCGGAGGGCTTGGAAGATCGCGCTGATCGAGAAAGACAATCCCGATTGGAGAGACTTGTATCCGGAGATCACGGGATAGGCGATCGGGGCTCGACCCTTCCGGGCGGCGCGTAGCGCCGAACCCGGATCCTGCCGAGTATTCGGAGCCTGCCGCTGGATTCCGGGTTCGCGCCTTCGGCGCGCCCCGGAATGACGGCGGCCTAACACACACACCCTTGGGCCCCCTACCCCCCGGCCGCCTTCAGCAATCGGTCGGCGGCGGCGCGGGCTTCGGTGGTGATCTCGGCGCCGGAGAGCATGCGGGCGATTTCCTCGCGCCGCGTGGCGTCGTCCAGCGCTGCGACCCGGGTGGCGACGCGCTTGCCGCGGTCGAGGGCGCCCTTGCTGATGAGAAAATGCCGGCCGGCGCGGGCCGCCACCTGCGGCGCGTGGGTCACGGCGATCACCTGCACCTTGCCGCCGAGACGGGCGAGCCGCACCCCGATGGCGTCGGCGACGGCGCCGCCCACCGCCGTGTCGATCTCGTCGAACACCAGGGTCGGCGCCGAGCCGCGGTCGGCGATCACCACCTTGAGCGCCAGCAGAAAGCGCGACAGCTCGCCGCCGGACGCCACCTTCATCAGCGGCCCCGGCGCCGTGCCGGGATTGGTCTGAACCTGGAACTCGATCCGGTCGCTGCCGTGCGGCCCGGCGCGGTCCGGCTCGGTGACCACGGCGGTGGCGAAGCGCGCCCGCTCCAGCTTCAGTGGCTTCAGCTCGCCGTTGACGGCCTTGTCGAGGCCCTCGGCGGCGCGGCGCCGTTTCGCCGAGAGCGCCGCCGCCGCCTGGTCGAAGCGCGCGCCCGCGGAGGCGGCCTCACGCTCCAGCACGGCGAGCCGCTCGGCCCCGGCATCGATCAGCGCGAGGTCGTTCTCGTAGCGCTCGGCCAACGCCGCCAGCGCATCCACGGCGACGTTGTATTTTCGCCCTGCCGCCCGCAGCGCGAACAGCCGCTCCTCGATGCGCTCCAGCGTCTGCGGGTCGTAGTCGCCCGCCGCGAGCGCCGCCTCGAGATGCGCCCGCGCCTCGTCGAGCGCCGTGAGGGCGGCGTCGATCGCCGCCACGGCGGGGGCGACATAGCCGCCTGCGGTGCCGCGCCGCTCCAGCCGCCGCACCGCGGCGGCGAGGGCCGGGGCCGGCGACTGCGAGCCGGAGACGACCGCGAGCGCATCGCGAAGATCGTCGGCGGCCTTCTCGGCCTGCATCATGGCGGAGCGCCGCTCGGCCAGCGCCGTCTCCTCGCCGGGCTCGGGTGCCAGCTTGCGCAGCTCGTCGACCGCGTGACGCAGCCACTCGGCCTCGCGCTGCGCCCGCTCCACCTCGGCGCGATGCGCCGCCAGCGTCTGCTCCGAATCGCGCCGCGCGACCCACAGCCGTCCGACCTCCGCGGCCTCGCGGTCGAGGCCGCCATAGGCATCGAGCAGGCTTCGATGGCTCGCCGGGTCGACCAGGGCGCGGGCGTCGTGCTGGCCGTGGATCTCGACCAGGCGCTCGCCGAGGCTCTCCAGCACCTTCACGGACACCGGCTGGTCGTTGACGAAGGCGCGGGTGCGTCCGTCGGCGAGCTGGACGCGGCGGAGCAGGAGCTGGTCCTCCACGGCGATGTCGTTCTCGCGCAGCAGCGCGTGCACCGGATGGTCGGCGTCGGGCTCGAACACGGCCGTCACCTGGCCCTGCTCGGCGCCGGCCCGCACCAGGCCCGCGTCGCCGCGCGCCCCGAGCGCCAGCGAGAACGCGTCGAGCAGGATCGACTTGCCGGCCCCCGTCTCGCCGGTGAGCACGGCGAGGCCGGACCCGAAATCGAGGTCGAGCCGGTCGATGAGGACGATGTCGCGGATCGAGAGGCGGGCCAGCATGGCTCAGTCCGGTGTGGCGGTACGGAACCGATCCCGGCGCGGGATGCCGATATCGCCCGTCGTTCACTCCGTCATGGCCGGGCTCGTCCCGGCCATCCACGCCTTGCGCGAGGCAGCGGCCCTAAACGTGGATGCCCGGCACAAGGCCGGGCATGACGGCGCAGAGTGTCTGTTCGTCTCGTACAAGAACGCGAATGGCCGGGACAAGCCCGGCCACCGAAGAAAATCGCAGCATGGTCGGCGGAGATCGGCGTGCGCTCAGCCCAGCCCGACCTTCTTGAACGCCCGGCTGATCCACGAGCCCTTGTTCTCGGACGGCTCGAGCCCGCCGCCGCGCACCAGATTGTACGCGTCCTTGTACCACGGGCTGTCCGGGAAGTTGTGGCCCAGCACGGCTGCGGCCGTCTGGGCCTCGGCGACGATGCCCAGCATCATGTAGCACTCGGTGAGACGCATCAGCGCCTCCTCGACATGCCGGGTCGTCTGATACTGCGTCACCACCACCTTGAAGCGGTTGATGGCGCCGATGAAGTTCTTCTTCTCCATGTAGTAGCGCGCGACCGTCATCTCCTTGGCGGCGAGATGGTCGCGGCCGACCTCGATCTTCTTGCGCGCCTGCGCGGCGTATTCCGACGTCGGATACTTGCGGATGACCTCCTCGAGCGACTGGATGGCCCGCTCGGTGCGGGTCTGGTCGCGGGTCACGTCGGGGATCTGGTCGTAATAGGAGGCGCCGATCAGATACTGGGCGTAGGCGACGTCCGGGCTGCCCGGATGCATCGAGACGTACCGCTTGGCGGCGCCGATCGCGTCCTCGTACTGCTGCGTCTCGTAATAGGAATAGGCCGTCATCAGGAGCGACTTGCGGGCCCAATCCGAATACGGATGCTGGCGGTCGACCTCCTCGAACTTCTTCACCGCCTCCTTGGGCGAGCCCTTCTCGTTCAGGAGGAAGACGCCCTCGTTGTAGAGCTTGTCGGCCGGCAGGTCGGGCCCGAGATCGTCGTCCTTGTCCCCGAACAGGCTGCCGAGACTGCTGCACCCGGCCAGGATCACCAGCACGGGCAGCAGCGCACAAATGCGTCCGATCCCGGGAAATCCCGGGCGCGGAGCCGCGCGCCTTGACGACCTTGAAACCACCGAATCCCCCTCGTGAACCCCGTCGCGCGGCCGCCCGTCCTGGCCGCGTTCACCGACGTTCGAGCATGCCCTGTCGGTGCGGACTCAACCCCGACATTCGGCCGGGAATGTGGCGACGCGCCGCACCGGTGCCTCCCGGCCCCCGAGTGCGTCCCGCCGGACACGACATTCCTCCGCCTTGGAGCATGTCCGGAGGCGATGCGAAAGCGTTTCCGACCCGGGGCCGGCTCACCAGCGGGGCGGAGCCGACCCGAGCGGACCGGCCGGCCGCTCCCAGGCCATCGCGGCTCCTTCGACGGCCACGGGCGGCCGCAACCGCCGCGCCGCCCCCCACGGGGTCGATTCGATCGCCTCGGCGACGTCGGCCGGCCCGGCGGGAGCCG
>NZ_NPEX01000423.1 GCF_003258865.1 Rhodoplanes roseus
CGCCGCCCGCCGCACCGGCCGACACCAGCCCGGAGCCCACCCACGCCGCTCCGCCGGCCGCACCGGCCGAGGAGCCGCACGCGGCGGCCCCGGCGACCGAGCCGAACGACCAGAAGCCATCCGGCAAGACCGCCTACGAGAGCCTCGAAGAGGAAATGGCGAATCTTCTCGGCCGCGCGCCCGGGAAGCCGTGACGCCTTCGAGGCACGGCCGCAGCGTTCGTCTCGCGACGGTGGCGGCCGGAGTAGCCCTGACGGTGACGGGGGCGCTCCTCGTCGGCGCGACGATGGTCGGGCCGGCGGCGGCTCAGGACATCAGCATCAACCTGGGCGGCGGCCAGGGCGGCGGGCTGACCGAGCGCGTCGTCCAGATCATCGCGCTGCTCACGGTGCTGTCGCTGGCGCCGTCCATCCTGGTGATGGTGACGTCGTTCACCCGAATCGTCGTGGTGCTGTCGCTGCTGCGCACCGCGCTGGGCACGGCGACGGCGCCGCCCAACACCGTGATCATCTCGCTCGCGCTGTTCCTCACCGCCTTCGTCATGGGACCGGCGTTCGAGCGCGCCTACGACATCGGGGTGCGTCCGCTGGTCAACAACGAGATCACGCCCGAGCAGGCCTTCGAGCGGTCGAGCGAGCCGTTCCGCGCCTTCATGCTGAAGAACGTGCGCGACAAGGACCTCAAGCTGTTCGTCGACATGTCGCGCGAGCCGCCGCCGCCGACCCAGGAGGAGCTGTCGCTGCGCATCCTGGTCCCGGCCTTCATGATCTCCGAGCTGAAGCGGGCCTTCGAGATCGGCTTCCTGCTGTTCCTGCCGTTCCTGATCATCGACCTGGTGGTGGCCTCGGTGCTGATGTCGATGGGCATGATGATGCTGCCGCCGGCGACCATCTCGCTGCCGTTCAAGCTGATCTTCTTCGTGCTGGTGGACGGCTGGAACCTGGTCGCGGGCAGCCTGGTGCAGAGCTACGGATCGTAGCCGGCGGACGGAGGACCGGATCCGCTACCGCTTCACCGCCGTGAGCTTGCGGGGCCGGATCGAGGCGGTCGGGTCGGGATCGGGCTGCAGGGCCCGGGTCTGGTTGCCGGGCGCGCCGGCGGCTCCCGGAGGCTCGTTGCTGAACGACCCCGTCTCGGGATAACGCGTCCGCATCTCGCGCAGGAAGCTGTCGAGCGTGTCGGTGGAGCCCACCATGCGGGCCACCGAGGCGAACTCCGGGGCGTTCGAGGCGCGCGGCGCGGTCGCCACGTCGAAGGCGCGGCGGTCGGGACCGTCGGCCATCTTGGCCACGTATTTCTCGCGGAAGCGGCCGAGCCCGATGGTGTCGTCGGCGAGCGCGTAGCCGATGGCGGCGCGCAGCAGGTCGGCCCGCTCGGGCTCGCTGAGCGGCTGCCAGTCGCGCCAGCGTTCGCCGTACATCATCTCGATCTGCTCGCCGGCCGCCTGCCAGCGTTTCGCCGACCACAGGATGTCGCTGCGCAGCCGCTGCGCCTCCCGGCCGTCCAGGTTGCCGATCACCTCGAGGGCGAGATCGGGCCGCCCGATGTCGGACAGCGCCCGCCCCTCGATGAGCAGCCGCTGGTTGCGCAGCTCGGTCGCGATGTTGGTGGTCTGGGTGGCGCGCAAGGTGGCGAGCGCGCGGTCCGGCTTGCGGTTCATCAGATAGACGATGGCGAGCCGCGTCGCGACCTGGGCCCGGGCGGCGCCCTGCAGGCGGTGGTCGACCTGGTGCTGGAGCAGCTCGGACGCCTGGTCGAGCAGGTCGACCGAGACGAGCCGGTCGGCGAGCCGGCGGATCATCTCGTCGCCGCGTCGGCCGATCGGGGTCAGCTCGCGGAAGTCGTAGAACAGGCCGAGCGCGTCGACGGCCGGCATCGCGTCGCCCTTCCCGGCCAGGAACAGCGTGTCGAAGGTGCTCGACGCCTCCTCCTGGATGCGCCGCGTGTGCTCCGAGTTGGGATGCGCCATCAGGGCCGTGCGCATCACGTGGAAGGCGTCGCGATAGCGCGATTCCTGCGTGTAGAGGCGGGCCAGCATCTGCAGCGCCTCGATCTCGGTGTCGTCGCCGCGCCACAGCGTGGTGAGCTCCTCGAGATCGCCGATGACCTCGGACCGCTTGAGGTCGCCGAGATGATAACGCAGCACGGTCTCGCGCAGCCGCGCCTGGGCGGCGTCCGGCCCGATGCCGGAGGTGGCGGCGAGCCGGTAGTCGGCGAGCGCGTCGCCGCTGCGGCCGAGGCCTTCCGCCACCTGTCCGGCCAGCACCGCGATGGCGGCCTCCATGCTCTTGTCGATGCCCAGCGTCTCGAAGGCGTGCATCAGATTGGCGGCGGCCGCGAAGTTCTTCACCTCGAGGGCGGCCCGCACCGCGTCCTTGAGGATCAGGCGCTGGAGCTGCATCGGCAGGGTCGAGATCGAGGATTCGACGTTGCGGAGCTTGTCGTTGGCGTCCGCCCAGTTGCCCTGCTTGGCCATGGCGAAGCCGCGCCAGATCTGGGCGTCGGGATGGCTGGCGACGATCGGATGCGACAGATCCTTCAGGGCCTCGGGGATTCGCCCGAGCATGATGTTGGCGAAGGCGTGCATGAGCAGGCCGGCCGGATCGTCGGCGCCGGGGCGCTCCTCGCCGATCGCCACCTCGATCACGCCCTTGGCCTCGGCATACATCTCGCGGGCCAGATAGAAGCGGCCGAGATCCATCCGGGCGCCGGTGCGGCGCGTCTCGAGGGCCTCGGCGGCGGCGTTCACCAGGGTGCGGCGGCGCTCCTCGAAGTCGGCCTCGCGGTCGAAGCCCCACAGCTGCGGATCGAAGACGGCGGGCCGGAACAGGCCGGTGCGGCGACCGACCATGTCGCTCGCCGAGACCGAGAGCCCGCCGGGCCGCCCGATGGTGATGCGGTCGGTGCCGAGCTCGACCGTCAGGTCGTCGGCGACCGGCTGGAGCACCACGCCATGGGCCGACGGCAGCACGCCGAACTCGACATAGTCCTGCGGCTGCATGAAGCCGCGCGGCGGCCCGAGGCCGGTGACGACGACGAGCGTGTCGCCCGCCTCCGGATCGGTGAGGCGATGCACGGCACGCGGATCGTCGAACGGCACCGCGGTGGTGACGCGGCTCTGGCTCGCCGGGTTGCGCACCAGCGACAACGGCCGCGGCGCCTCCATGATCTGGTCGCCGATGACGACCGTGACGGTCGGGCCATCGATGCGCACCGTGGCGAGGCGGGGCCGCTCCAGCTTGAGGCGGAGCGCCTGGCCGTCGCGCAGCCGGGTGAGCGACGCGCTCTGCACGGTGCCGCTGCGGTCGCGGCCGAGCGCCGCGACATCGATCCGGGCGCCGGTGTCGAAGACGACCCAGAGCGTGTCGGCCCGGTTGAACACCGCGACCGGGGTCGCGACGGAGAACGGGAAGCTGAGAATCAGGTTCTCGGCCTGCCGGCCGACCTGCACCTGGACGGCGCCGGTCGGATCGCCGGAGGGCGCGGGAGCGACGATGACGGGCGCCGGCGGATCGACGGAGGGCGACTCGGCGCCTGCCGGCGCCGCAGGTGCGGCCGGCCGGACCGGCACGTCGGCCAGGTCGGCGGGAGGCGCCGAGACGA